>JBDKTL010000001.1:0-12128 GCA_039698055.1 Methanoregula sp.
GGCTCGCTGATTTCTTAATTGTCTCCTTTCTTTTTGACGACACATCAAAGTTAGGAGACACTGTATCTTAGATCTTTCGGTCGTCGGTACAACTCCCTTTTAGATTAGGTTTTCTACAGAGCAAAAAAATGTTCATTGCTCATGTACAAAGCCCATGAAGTTCCCTCAAGGATATTTTACCAAACCAGTAAAATCCTGTGCCGGGATCAACAAGAACTATATCGCGATGCAACGGAATCTCTCTTGTTAAGAAAAAGGCGATTATGACATATACCATAAAACTCATCACGACCGAAGAAAAGGAGCAGATGGACGACCATTTCATGTCGAAAATCCGGTACGAACTGAAATCCGAAATCTATGGCTGCTGCATCAAGTTCCTGTCCGACAACCACCTGTTCAGGGAAACATGGCAGGAAAATTTTTACCCGATGTGCCAGAATATCCGGTCGCACGGCCGGCTTTTTGTTTTTAACGACACCGGATACCCGCAAAACACCGTATTTTTCGATCCATACTCAAAGACTGCGTTTCTCCTCAATTTTTCGTACTATGGCTGGGTCAAGTCCATCGCGCTTGCCATCGCCGGCGATATTCTTGAGGACGAGCATGACATTTTTTCCCTGCATGGCGCCTGCGTGGATCTTGACGGGAAAGGGCTCTGCATGGTAGGGACGTCAGGCGCAGGAAAAACCACCCAGACCTATGGGCTGCTGACCGATCCCCATACCCGCATAATTTCCGACGACTGGTTCTTCTCCCGGGTCTTCGGGCTGGATATCCTCGGGTACGGGTCGGAAAAAAATTTCTACATCCGCGATGACCTCACAACCATCTGGAAGGAGTATGGCGGGCTTGCTGCGGATACCGAATACGATGCCGATCGCCGGGCTGTTGCCGATATCCGGTGGATTATCGGAAAAGGCCGGTTGCTTCCCCTCACCACGATAAGAACAATCGTAATCCTGAAACGGGACCCGGCCGACCCGGCAAAAATCCAGCCGCTCACCCCAGGTGCGGCACAGGACATCATTCTCCGGAATAATTATTTCAATCCCCACCTGCTCGTGGTAAACGAGCGCAAAACCCGGCTGCGGAACCGGTTTATCGCCGATTTGCTGGGCCGGACAACCTGCTACCTGGTAAATACGACCGGAACGCCGCGTGAAACGCAGAAGATCATACGGTCGCGTGCCGGGCTTGAGGATGTAACGTGAACGTGGGTAATGGTGCCAGTCCTTGCGATCGCACAAAATCCTTTACGCCCCGGTGCTTTTTTGCATGCGGGCTTCTTGCATGAATTAAAAAAAAAATATGCAATGCACACCGGAGGCTGCCAAAGAAAAACCCCAGGAAAAGGAGCATCATTTTTTCATGCCCTGCCGGCAAAAACCGGGGGACCGGTGCACCACCGGCAGGAACCGTGGTCAGGCAGGTAACATTTGGTCCGGCCCTGCACGGTCACCACCCGTCTTCGTATCGAATGCATAGGAAACCTCTGCCCATGCCTTGTCAACAAGTTCCCGGTAATACCGGGCGTCAAACCCCTCGGCACACCATTCCGGCACAACCCTGTACCTGCCGGCGTCCACCACAATGTAACTGATCTTCATGCCGGGAGCAACATCGATTCCCCGCTCCCGGTATGCCTTCACCGCAGATCCTTCAATACACCGGTGCGCATAGGTTGTCCTGCTGATACGGCGGTGGATCGCCATTTCCGTGAGTCCGGTATCCATAAGCCCGTCAATAGTCTCACGGTAAATCTCCCTGACTGCATCTTTCACGTCGCCAAGTTCCGCAATATTGGCAGCAGTTGCCATCACTTCCAGCTACCGGCCCTGCATCGTACGGATGAATGCAGGGGTATCGTGGCGGCGGGCCGCAATCCCCCGGGCCTTCACGCTCCCGTCAGCCAGCCGCCCGAAGTACCGGTTGTACGCCCCAAACCCGTCCTTCATCGGCTCAAACACGATCCAGTCATAGTGTTCGACCTCGGTAAGAATCCCGGTCTCCTGCTCCACCCGCGATTTCAGGAGCCCGACCGGCGAACCCTGCACCCACATAGTGGAGGGGGCGAAGCCCCCAAGAACGTCTTTAAACTAAAAATAAATGAAATCCTTTGAATTTTTTCCATAACATTACTGATTTATGGTGGTCTTTATTGAGCAATCACCTTTTTTTAATTTTATTCTTGATTTTCACAGGCTTTAAAAAAAATCCGGTAGTCAAATTCCGGATGATTTGGGATTAGGAAATCGCATGATTTTTTTAAGTATCCTTGAATTCTTTACGGATTGAAAACAGATGATATAAATAATAGTAACAGGGAAAATTCTATACGGCGTTATTAGCGATACCCGGCAATTATGATTTCCATCCTGTATGTTGATGATGAGCCCGCATTGCTCGAAATTACCAAACTGTTCCTTGAGCGCAGCGGTGATTTTATTGTTAATGTTGCCGAGTCCGTACAAACTGGCCTGTCCATGCTGGCTGCTATTGGAGTTGATGCAATTATATCCGATTACCAGATGCCCGGTACTGACGGGATCACGTTTTTAAAAAAAGTCCGGGCTTCCGGCAACACCATCCCGTTTATTATTTTTACCGGTAAAGGCCGTGAAGAGATCGCAAGCGAAGCATTGAACAGCGGTGCAGACTTTTATATCCAGAAAGGCGGCGACCCGAAATCACAGTTTATCGAATTATCCTATAAAATACAACAGGCCGTCCGGCGCAACCGGGCCGAGAAAGCACTCAAAATCAGTGAAGCACGGTTCAGGGATTTTTTCGAGCGGGCTGACGATCTGATTGCAATCCTTTCCCCATCCGGTACATTCCAGTATGTGAACGATACCTGGTGTCGCGTTCTGGAATATTCTAAAGACGAGAGCTATGCCCTGTCATTTTTGACTATTCTTGCACCCGACAAAAAAGATGAAACCGGGACACTCTTTGACAATTTCCTGAAAGGAAAAGAATCTTTTAACATTATCACGGTTTTTGTTTCCCGTACCGGGCGACGAATACCGGTAGAATGCTCGTTCAGTGTCCAGACTGATGGTGAAAATATTATTTCTCTCCAGGGAATTTTCCGGGATGTAAGCGAACAAGAAAAAATTCAGGGCGAACTTGTGGAAAGCAAACGGATGCTCACCACGCTCATGGATAATCTCCCGGGCATGACATACCGTTGCAGGAACGATCGGGATTGGACAATGGAATTTGTGAGCGGCGGATGTGCGGTTCTAACCGGCTACTCATCTGATGAGCTTATCGGGAACCGGCGCATTGCGTTTAACGATCTCATTCTTCCTGAATATCAGAACAGGGTCTGGGAAAAATGGCAGGAGATCTTAAAAGATCATACTGTTTTCCATGATGAATATGCAATAAAAACAGCAACCGGCCAGATAAAATGGGTCTGGGAGCAGGGCAGGGGTGTGTATTCACCATCGGGCGATGTGCTTGCACTCGAGGGTTACATCATCGATATTACGGAAAGAAAACAAATTGAAAAGATTCTCCGTGAGAGCGAGCGGAACTACCGGGAAATTTTTGATGCAACCAATGAGGCTATCTCCATCGACGAGATTTCCACCGGAAGACTCATTGACGTCAACATGCGGATGCTAGAGATGTACGGATATTCCCAGAAAAAGGAAATCCTTGAAAGAACTATCGGGGATTTAAGTGCTGGTATACCGCCATACACGCAGTCCGAAGCCATTGAATACATCAAAAAAACGCTTACTGACGGCCCGCAGGTATTTGAATGGCAGGCAAAAACGAAGACCGGCGAAACGTTCTGGGTCGAAATGTCACTGCAGCGATCGCAGATTGGAGGACAGGACCGAATCCTGGCGGTTGTACGGGATATGACCGGACGCAAATGCATGGAACAATCCCTGCAGCAGATGAATAAAAAACTCAAGATCCTCTCTTCAACCACCCGACATGATATCAACAATAAACTCACGATCCTGTCGGGCTATTCCGGCCTGGTAAAAGAGATGGTGCCCGATGAAAAAATTCAGTCGTTTGTCGGTATACAGGAAAATGCAATTGCCGATATCTCCAAAATTCTGAAATTCACCAAAGAGTATGAACAACTTGGTGTGGAAATGCCCACATGGTTAACGGTCCAAACGGTACTTTCATCCGCTATCTCGGAAATTCAGATAAAACCGCTTACCTTTTCGGATACTACCAAAGGTCTGCAGGTATTTGCCGATTCGATGTTTGAGCGGGTGTTTTACCATCTGATTGACAATATTATTCGGCATGCGGCGTCTGCGACTGCAGTGCAGGTAGGATACACGGTTTCAAATGGTGACTGCGTGATATGGATAAAAGATGATGGCCCGGGAATTCTCCCGGAGAACAAAGAGAAGATCTTCCAGCGGGGATTTGGAAAGAATACAGGTCTTGGGCTTTTCATTTCACGGGAAATACTGGCTATAACAAATCTCGAAATTCATGAAACTGGTGAATTTGGAAAGGGCGCCTGTTTCGAAATAAGGATTCCCAAGGGAAAATTCAAGGTTGCAGGGCATCAGTAGCACAAGGGAAATTCATCACAGAATTTAGCATTTTTTTTCCATTCGCCGGTACTTCGGTTTGGAATACATGACATTACGGTATTACCCTGTTTGTCTGGTCCTGCTGCAAGGAGGGGATCCCGGGGTTTGACGTGGCGATGGCAGTTGAGGGGAAAAAATTTCAAGAATGGAAGCGGGATTGTGTTCATGGCGATTAAACCGGAAAATACCCTGTATCGCGTATAGATTTTTGTAACTATTTAGCCAGAGATCGATGAGCGTGTAATGGGATGAAAGGCTCGCTCTGAAATACCCCAACAAGCGAATCGAGAACCGGCCGCTCATTTTTCTTGACGGTAGAGAGATATCCCCGAATCCTGCAGAACGCGGCAGCGCCCTCCTCACTACGGAAGGTACCGGAGATTTTCTGCTGAAGTTTGGCCATTCGGATATCCCGTTCAGCCAGATTATTCGTGAAGGGAATTGAGAAATCGTGCATGAAAGCCAGGATCTCGTGAGAGAATTTCTTACACCGGTCGATCAGGTTTTTGGCTTTTGACTGTTTCTTACGACCACGTTTTGAGAAGAAATCCGGATTTACCGTGGTTGGCATCTCGATCAACCCATTTTCAAGGATCCGTAAATACCGCGTTTCGAAATCTGCAATCTTCGAAGGGCTGAGGGAACACGAGTGCGTTCGTGCAGCATCCACTTCCTGTTTGATCTCCAGAATGAGAGCATGAAGTTCTTCGCTCCAGGTGTGCTGAAAATTCTCCGAGATCCCTTTTAACTCGCGAAGCAGATGAGCATTACAGAGTGCATGATGACTCGGATACCGGAAGTATGAAGCCCAGAAATCATGAACCATAGTACCTTTGAACCGGGGCAGGATCTGCATATCATCGGTTGTCCGTTTTCCCCGTTTTCGATGATAACCATACCATGTGAGGAAATCGGTACTTGCAACATGCAACCATTGCCTGATACCGGTAACCCGCATGCCGGTCTCGTCAACGTGGAGCACCTCCGCGTCCGTCAGGAGTTTTCGTATCCGTTCTTCAACTCCTGCAAGGTTCCGGTAGCTCTCCTGAACTGCATTCACCAAGGTTCCGGTGCTCAGAGAACGGCCGAATATATCGGAGAATGTCTCACGAATCCGATCATACGGAATCAGCTGGTAAACGCAAAGATACACCATCCGTGCCTTGAGATTCCGACCATACTGGACGGGGAACTGGACTCCGGAGGGAAATTCTGCCCGGTTCACCCGGCCACAGTCCGGGCACCGTTTGTGCTCTGCACGGTGTTCGGTTACAATTATCCTGAACTCAGCGTCATGTACCTGGCGCCGCTCAACCTTGACCGGGTTCTCAGCCGCAAGGGATGCTCCGCATCCATGACATACCTCCACCGTGTGTACTTCGACCTCATCCGGGTTCTCTACCATCTCAAGGGTCTGGCCTTTATGCCCTTTCTGTCCACCGGGCGGTCTTTCGCCTTTCTTCCGGGGACTCTGCACTCTTCTGAACCCACCCATCGATGGTGGCTGACTGCTGTTCCGACTGGTCCGATTTAACCGCGCCTCTAACTCGGCTATCCGGGCCTCCAGTTGCACTATCCTTTCTGTCAGCTGAGTGATGAGACGATCCTGCTTTTCTATGATGTCAACTACGGCTTCCGGATTTGTCCGGCATAATTCCAGTATCTCTCCCCGGTTGACTGCCATCTATTGTTGTGATGTGCTCTTAGTATTTTGATCTGCCGGTTGGGTCATCTGGATAGAGCTGAATAGTTACAGATTTTTTTTGTTAAAATAGAGAAATGGATTTGAATTTTTTTAATGTTCACCGTTTGTGAATTATTATCGCAATCAGGATTGCTGCGATACCGGCTGTAAGGAACACCGGTGATTTTTTTGTCGTGGGAAGTGGTGTTGGCGGCACCGTAGTCAGCCGGGTTTCAGGAGTTGTGGTTGTTACCGCCACGGGTAATGTGCCAATTGTTGTAGCCGGTTTCTGGATCATGTTGAATGTTGCAGAACCGGTCACATCCACCAGTATGCCCGAGACTTTTACCAGGTACTCATCCGGCTTAAACGTGGATGTATCTACGTCAAAGAACCATTGATTGTAACCGCCGGAACCCAAAACCACTTTTACGATACCGGTATCTCCGGAAAATCCTGCTGACTGTTGTTTGGACGTGGGGTTGAACGAAGAGGAATAAATTTCCACCAGCAGCTGATCACCCACAGCAAGGTTGGTATTTCCCGATATTGTAAAAGTATCCCCGATTACATGAGTTCCTATCGGATTGATAAAAGCGGATGGAGGATTGACAAAAAATGTTGCAGATGCAAACGTATCATCGATATTCTGGCTGTTGATTGCCTGGACAAGTGCAGATGCAGAAGCCGGACCCTGGAGGCTGCCGGAACCAGACATCCTGAAGATTGCGGTTCCCCCACCAAGAATTCGATTGATTACCTGGCCGGTAGAGGGATCATAATATACATCAAACTGCCCGTTCATCATTGGGTGCTGGATAAGGACAAAGTATTGTCCAGATGCCAGGTTGAGCGTGTCTGTTTTTGTGAGTTCATATTCATACGTATTGTCGGCATTTGTTGAAATGGTGGATACCTTCAGGTAATTATTGCCAATAGCCCAGACCTGCAGACCATTCCGGGGATGGCCGGTTGCAATCCCGTGAATATACACCGGGTCACCAGTGGAAATTACTGCGGGTGTGGATGAGGACGAGCCGGGAGTGAGTGAAAGTGCGACTGCTCCGGCAGAGATGAACCAGAGAGTGATAAGAAAAAAAATTACGTAAGGCGCACGAAAATAATTGAAATGGATTTTTTTTGTGGCGGCGGTCATTTTATTCTAGTCTCTGTTTTTTTACTATTAAATAAAACCGCAGATAATCATCAAAAAAAGGAGATTTTTACCCGTCCACTATCTGTTGTAACGGGCAGATTGGGTTAAACCGCTAAAAAATTATTTCTTAACCGGGTTGAACACGTTCTCGTAGATCATGTCGCTGCCGGTGTTACCGAGCCTGGCCCGCTCTTCTTTTTCCTCAACATAGGCCATCAGCGGCAGTTCCATGCTGACACCCGGGACATGGCCGAACATCTTTTCGAGTTCAACCTGCTGGGCATGCATGAAGAGTGCATTGGGGATCTCCATCGGACAGACTTCCTCGCACTGCCCACAGTTCACACAGGAATCCGCGATGTGCGCATACCGGATTAAGTGGAACATAAAATTGACCGGAAGTTGGCCGGGAGGTACATAGACCGGGTTCTTTGTTGTGCAATCTACACAGTAGCAGATTGGACACTGGTCGATGCATTCGTAACACTTGATACACCGGGAGGTCTCTTCCATGATCTTCTTAAGCCGGTCCTTGCCTTCTCCAAGACCTTCGAAATCATGCTTGCGCCACTTTTCGCCAAGCTTCATCATGGCGCCTTCGACCTTACCCCGGATCTCAAGCCCCTTGGGGTTTGCTGCTTCGGTTGCAAGAACGCCGGCTTTTACTGCGCCTGCTACAAGGTTGGCTCCTTTTTCGGAGCAGACCTCGACAAATGTTGCCTTGCCGGCACGGGGGCCAATAACACCCCAGTTCCCACAGGCAAGGTCAGCCTGCCGGGGAACTTTCATCTTACAGCGGCGGCAGTTACTGCGCCGGCCGTAGCCGGCCTCTTCAAGCTCGTCCACTGAAATGCCCTTGTGACCGCCTTCATACTCGATGATGAACTGGCCCTTGTCGATCTCTTCCTTGTGAACTAACTCGGGGTCGACGCCGTACTTGTCGGCTATCATTTTCCGGGCGAGCACCGGGCTGACCGAGCCTCCGCAATTGACACCGATCATGATGATGTTGTCAAGGTTGATCTGCTTGCGCTTGGCCAGTTCATAGAATGCCATCGCATCGCAGCCCTTAACAGTCACGCCAATCTTCATGTCCTTTGCCCCTTCAAGATATTTCTTGATAAGTTTTGGGATGAGCAGCGTTCCGCAGTGGAGCGAGCCAGCTGTTTTCACAAGGTCCTTGGGATCGGTGATGAGGACTGGCACGGCATCGTAGAGATCCACACCTTTAGTTACGGCGAGCACCGCGTCGACCATCTTGGTCTCAAGGGCATATTTCCACAGGCTGGTAACTGCACCCCCGAGTTCGGCCTTCTTCTGGATATCTGCGTCGTTGGTCCAGGCATAGAGCATATCGCCTTTTTTAGTCATGGTCAGGCCTCCTTTATCTTCTCAACCGCAACACCGCAGTGCTTGAGCTCCGGCATCTTTGACAATGGATCGAGTGCAGTGTTTGTCAGGTAATTTGCACCTTTGTCAAAGTGCATCGCCATGTACAGCACCTTCGGGGCGACGTCATCGGTCACCCGGGCAATGGTCTGGATTTCACCACGCCGGCTTTTTACTTTTATCTTCTCGCCATTTTTGATATTGAGTTCCTTGGCATCCTCGGTATTGATCTGGATATAGGATTCCGGGACTTCATAATCCAGTACCTCGCACCGGGCGGTTTGCGTCCTTGTGTGGTAATGGAAGATTACACGTCCGGTCATCAGGGTGAATGGATATTCTGCATCGGCAACTTCCGCCGGGGCACGATATTCAATCCCGAAGAACGTGCCAAGACCATCGGCAGCGGCAAACTTCTCCTTATGCAGGATTGGGGTTCCCGGGTGTTCAACCGTCGGGCATGGCCAGTGGACGGATTCGGGTTTTTCCATCTTCGCATAGGTTGCGCCGAACATGGAGGGGGTTACTGCCCGCATGTCATTCCAGACATCTTCAGCGGTCTTGAAATCAAATCCTTTGAGTCCCATCTTCTTTGCAAGAAGAGTAAAGATTTCCCAGTCTGCCTTGGCTTCCCCGGGGGGCTCCACCGCTTTCCTTACACGGTTGATCCGTCGTTCCCCGCTGGTGAACGTGCCGTCCTTCTCGGCAAAGCAGGCGCCGGGTAAGATGACATCCGCGTACTGGCTTGTTTCATTGAGGAAGATATCCTGCACAACAAGGAAGTCCAGTTTCTCAAGCGACTGCATGACATGATTCGAATCGGGGTAAGAGACCACCGGATTCAGGCCGAGGATAAACATTGCCTTAATAGGATCGCCGCACTGGTTAATCTGCTCGGTCAGGGTCGCACCATACCAATCTGGAAGATCGGTAACTCCCCATGCTTTTTCCATTTTTGCACGGTTTTCTGCGGTCTCGCATTTCTGATAACCGGAATAAACGTTGGGGTAGGCACCCATATCACAGGCACCCTGAACGTTGTTCTGTCCGCGCAACGGATTGACACCAACACCGGGGCGCCCGATGTTTCCGCAGAGCATGGACAGGTTGCCCAGTGAGCGCACATTATCCGTTCCGGTTGAAAGCTCGGTGATTCCCAGACAATAGATAATCACGGCATTCTTTGCCGCGGCATACTTGAATGCAATCTCTTTAACTTTTTCTGTCGGGACGCCGGTTATCGCTTCCGCATCAGCATATTTCTCAACAGTCTTTTTGAGATCCTCAAAACCCTTTGTTCTCTTTGCAATGAACTCCTTGTCTTCCTTGCCCTCCTTGATGATCCAGTACATCATGGAGTTTGCAAGTGCGATATGGGTTGATGGGTTGAACCGAAGCCAGATGTCTGCGAGCCGTGCAGTTGCACTGTACCGAGGGTCAACCACAATAATCGGGATGCCTTTCTTTTTTGCCTGCACGATGCGACGTGCTGCAAGTGGATGCGCCTCGACCGCGTTGGAGCCCCAGAGGACGATCAGGTCAGAATTCAATACATCCTCGAACGGGTTGGTTGCCGCCCCGGAACCAAATGAGAGCGAAAGTCCGGCAACGGATGGCCCGTGACAGATACGGGCACAGTTGTCAACGTTGTTTGTCTTGAACGCGACACGGGCCCATTTCTGCATGATGTAGCAATCTTCGTTTGGCGTCCTGCATGAGACCTGGAAGCCGAGGGATTTTGGCCCGGACTTGTCATATATTTCCTTGAATTTTGTTGCGACAAGATCCAGGGCTTCATCCCATGAGGCTTCGACAAATTTACCGTCTTTTTTAATGAGCGGTTTTGTCAGTCGATCCGGACTCTGGACAAATTCCCAACAGGTCGCACCCTTCGGACAAAGTTTTCCTTCGTTAACAGGGCTCCTCTTGTAGGGTTCCACGCCTGCCAGTTTCCCGTCGTTTACAACGAGGTTAAGTCCACAACCCACACCGCAATACGGGCATGTTGTTGGAACATATTTTAATGAAGATTTTTCATCACTCATTTACCATCACCATTTTTTAAACAGGATTAATAAAATTAGTAAATTTTTCAGGTTTGTTAGTAAGTTTATAATTTATTTTTGAAGTATCCCCTTATTAAATATTCTGGAATTTATCTGAAAAATGATGATTAACGGTGGAAATCCCCAGAAAACTATTGGAAATCTTTGCAGATGCCAGATAATCCAACTATCAGAAAATTTAGAGAGAAACCTAATAAAAAAAGTAAGTGTACATATTCTCGCAGTCGCCCGTGGAAATTTTGTTGTCCGGCCGGATCGCGGTTATATCATTTTTTATCTCGGAAAAAATAATCTATAGGGTTACACATCCGTCCTTGCAGAGTTATTAAGGTAATATATTCTGGCTTACAAGAACAAATTGTTTATTTAATGTTCACAAATACATCATTATGACCGCAATTCATTCTCATGACTCTTCAGATGCACTCAACGCCCGTATGCATGCTTGCGGTGTCAATGACCGGATTAATAATTATATTATGAAGTGCGTCGCGTTTCACACATCTCCAGCACCCGGTGTTCTCATTGGAGCTTTTATGATGGATTACGCGCTTGAACTACTGGGTGCAACAATAGGGGAGAAACTTTTTGCCGTCTGCGAAACACCAAAATGCCTTCCGGATGCACCACAGATCATAGCCAACTGCACGACCGGCAATAACCGGCTTAAAGTCATTCCAATTGGCAAATTTGCCATAACACTGAACCGGGCTTCTGAAAACCCAACCACAGAAGGTGTCCGGGTGTTTGTTGACAACAACAAACTCAAAAAATACCCGGTCATCGATTTGTGGTATGCAAACAGCCCGATGTTTAACAAACGCACCATGGAATTTACCCTCCAAGAAGAAATTTTCCGGAGCGGACGGGATATCCTTTCAGCAGAGCGTGTAAGGGTACCGGTCAGGTCCAAACAAAAGTGGCAGCCGGTATATTGCCCCACTTGTGGGGAAAGTGTACCGGATTATATGATCATTGACGGGAAATGCGGAGCCTGCGGCTCTATGAAATATTATGAAATAATTGAAGGATAACCTTCCCTTTTTTTGTACCCGGGGAATCGTGGAGGATATTTTAGCAGGTTCCCATCTCTAACTGATTACCTTCTCATTTAGTGAAATAGGACTTACGCACAAGATCTAGAAAAAAATTAGAGCGTGTATTTTGGATGAGCCAGATAGTCCGCGATGGCAGCTTTTACAATCTCCCATTTTGCATTGTAGATCGTGACGTTATTGATGCGGTTA
>JBDKTL010000002.1:0-6777 GCA_039698055.1 Methanoregula sp.
AGTTCAACGGGGATCTCAAAGCGAGAAGATTCCTGATTCAGATGAAAGAAATCGCTAACAAAATGAGTGTCTGTAACATTCATAGGTTCTTACTTTCTCTCATCGTTGAGGTTTTCTACAGAGCAAATTTTTCAAAATCCAGCCAGTACATCAGGATACTGTCTCGAGACACGTATCAAAATTTTTTAAAACTGAACCGTGGATTGTGTACCAAAAAAATAATTCGGATCCCTAAAAAAAAATCTAAAGATATTCTATTGAAAAATCATCAATATCGGCGCCATAGACTCCGGGGCCACCATTCCATTTTATTGATACGGTATGGATTCCGGTGTAACCGGATACCGGTACGGTATACCGGGTCCAGCTGTTTGAAACCGCGTTGGACGTCTGTACCAGCGTACCGTCAACGTAAATAGAGAAGGCCCAGGTATTGCTCTCCCCGATACCCCAGAACGTGACCGATGCTGCCCGGGTCAGGTCAACCGACTGGGAAACAAAATCGGTAGCCGGGGTTCCGGACATATCGAGATGGCAGGAATATGTCCCGCTGTGACTCATATCCCCCCGTATCCCGGTGGTGCTCCCGGTAGTCCACCCGTCGAGGTTTCCGGTTTCAAACCCGGGATTTGCAAACCGGGCAGGATGTGCCAGTGACGATACCGGCATACAGGATGACGATAGCTGGAACGCGAGGATTATGCTCATCACCCCGACGATAATGATGAGCCCGATCACGGCAGCGGGGTACATGTTTTTTTCTTTTGCCGGTGCGGGAGGCTCTCTGATCCGGACACCGCATGACGGACAAATTTCAGCTTCCTTATATTTGAGTTCTGCTCCGCAATTCGGACAAAAATTTGGCATGGTATCTTTCCTTATCAATGCACATCGATGTTGGCATACATAAATTTACGCTGTTGCACCTGCACGTCTTTTCTTATTTGCTCATCAGATGTTGAGCCGTTTTTAGTCATGGTTACAGGCAAAAAAACGGCAGCACGCCCGCCCGGGCAAATGCCACCACGCTGAACACAAAGAGCACCAGCACGAAAAACCCGGTCGAGATGACGCTCTTTATCGCCCGTGACCGGTGTGCCGGGATATGCAGGTCTTCTTCTGCGTGAGTCCCGTGGAGATGGAGAAAGAGCGTGCAGAGAAGGTAGGTCGCGTAGGTGGCAAGCATCACGCCGCAGACAAGAATCCAGCCAGAGGCTGCCGCGACCAGTCCCCAGATGCCGATGGCAAGGTTTGCATACCCGACCTCAAGCTGGAACTCCGCATGATCCTGATGCCAGCCCATCCGTACCTGGTCTGATGTGGAGTACACGGAATGGCGGACGAAACTGATGATGCCCACGACACCGACAATGACTGCGGTGGCGATCCTGATCCCGGTGTCGATATTGACAAACAGGAAAAAAATGCCGGTGAATATCCCGATCATGGACAGGACCATGGTCGCACCCATCAGGAGCGAGGCTTCGTGTGCGGTTGGCTGTGCTGCGTTTTTCATCGTCCCTCTTAAATTGTATCCGGAAAAGAATGAAGCAAACGGGGAGAAAAAACCTGCGCCTGCGAAGAGCCCCCGGCCACGGGGATTTTCATCCACGGGGCGAATCTGGCAGATTGTCCCGGATGTGATCCTTCTGGATCAGGACACGGTGATCGTTGGGGCGAAGCGTAAGCGCAACGTTAAACGCGTTGTCGGCCTCGGCATACCGCTCCAGAGCGGCGAATATACGCCCGAGGTTGTACCATCCTTTGAAATAGCCGGGATCAAGTTTTACCGCCTGGCTGCACGCGTCCATGGCTTTTTCCCATTGTCCCAGCTGTTTGTGGATAAGCGCCTTGTTGTTCCATGCAGGGGCATTGCCGGGATTTGCCGCGAGAGAACGGTCGAATGCGGCAAGGGCATCGTCGAACTGCCGGAGATGGATGAACACGAGCCCTTGGTAGTACCATGCACCGGCATGGCCCGGGTCGATGGCAAGAACCCGCAAAAAAGCACTTAACGCTTCAGCGTCCCGCCGTTCCCGTACAAGATCCCGGCCCTTCCCGTACCACAGGTCGATGGTTTTTTTGGGGGAATTGGTTTTTTGTCCAAATCCTGTCGGGTACGAGCGGTTTATTTTGGAATAAAACAGTGCACCCCCGTAATCGTGATGCAGGCGCGAGAATTCCGATTCGATCTGGTGCGAGCGGATAAGCGCTTTTTTCCCCTTGCTGATCATCCCCAAATTGATGCAGACAAGGCTCTGGCAAAACCAGCAGAGTGCATTGAGGGGATCGAGCGAGAGCGCCCGGTCAAATGCCGGTAATGCGAGATCGAACGACCGGTTCCGGCTGAGAAGAATCCCCGTGTTATACCATGCCGCAGGAATTTTCGGGTCAAGCGATGTGGCCTGTTCAAATGAGCGGAGCGCTTCGTCATGGCGTTTCAGGAAGAGCAGCACGACGCCCCGGTTATACCAGGCAGGAGCATAATCCGGCCGGATCGCGATGGCACGGTCATATGCCGCCAGCTCTTCCCCATACCGCTCCAGCACCCCAAGGATATGTCCCCTGCTGATCCAGGTTGCCGGGGAGGTCTGGTCGATTGCAAGGGCGCTGTCCAGGGATTCGAGGGCTTCGGGATATCTTTCGAGATCGAAGAGAGCGAGCCCACGGTTAAACCATGCGTCGCTCATGCGGGGCTCTGACCGCACGGCATTATCGTACGCGGCGACTGCCTCATGATGCCTGCCCAGCGCTTCCAGCACAATTCCCTTGTTGTACCAGAGAACCGGGGACCTGGGTTCTGTCGCCAGGTCCCGGTCGTATTCCCGGAGAGCTTCGTCATAGTTCTCGGACCGGGCAAGGCCAAATCCGGCACTGCTCCAGGCTTCTGAACGTGCCGGGTCGATGGGGAGAGCCCGGGCTGTCAGCGGGATCCGGTCCGCGTACCGGGCGGTAAAACAGAACAGCCGCTTCTCGGCGTACCACGCTGCTGCAAGGTTGGGGTTGAGGAGGATTGCCCGGTCAAATGCCGGCATCGCATCGAGTGTGCGGTGAAGCCTGCCAAGTATCATTCCTTCCAGCAGCCACGCGTCCGGCTGGGTGGGATCGCGATCGAGCGACTGTCTGGCAAACATGAGGGCGCTGTCGTACTGCCCAAGCCCGGCACAGGCAGCGGCTTTCCCGGTATAGGCCGGGGCAAACTGCGGGTCGGCAGATATCGCCCGGTCAAACTGTTCCATGGCTTCCGCGTATTTTTTTCCTTCACAGAATAGTGCGCCAAGCGTGTGTAATGCGACAAGGTTGCCCGGGTCAAGGGCGAGGACTTTTTCAAGAACAAAGAGGGACTGCTCATGGTCGGCGAGATCGAACCAGAGCAGGCCTTTGCCGGCAAGTGCGGTGGTGTCGCCGGGGTTGAGGCGCAGTGCGGTATCGTATGCCACGCGTGCCGCGTCATACCGGCCAAGCACCCGGAGGGCATCTGCTTTTTCCCGCCATGCGGGGGAGTTGTCCGGGTCTCCTGAAAGCACATGGTCGAAGGCGATTACTGCGTCTTCGTTCCTGCCCAAAAGATGGAGAGCGTGGCCGCGATGGTACCAGACAAGCGGATTTTGTTCGCCGTATGCCAGTGCCCGGTCAAATGCCAGCACGGCGTCATGGTATTCTCCGATCTGTGTATGGGCCAGGCCTTTTGCGGTCCAGACCTGGGGATTATTCTGGTCCTGCAGGAGGGACTGATCGAATGCGAGAATGGCATCAAGGGGCTCCTTGTCTGCCGCAAACGCGATCCCGGACAGGTACCATCCCTTCGCATCAGCCATAGCACGTTTTTGCGGTTTCAACGCTGATGAACGTTTGCCCTGTGACATACCGGTTTGTCTGCCCGCCCCGGCCGATTTTTTTTGGATTTTTCGTGCGAATGTGTGTGAAATCGGGGCGTGAGGTCGTGCAGGGGTCTGGTCTCACGCATTCGTGGTGGAAGGAAGGTTTCATCTCTAAAAAAAGTGGGAAGATGAGCGACCGAATCTGTTGGATTTAAAAAAAAACCATTTCCGGTTTTTTCCCGGAAATGTTTTACGGGAAAAATGGTACAGGGAAAAGTTCCCGGCCCGGATCTGCCACAAAACTTTCCGGAGAATCCTGTCCGGGAAAACCGGGTTTATCAGAAAATCGCCCCTCATTTTCCTGACGATCGTCGACGTAAATCCACTCAAAATCACCCATTGTATTAGTGCAGATCCGGCCCTGCACAAAACCTGTCACAGGTTACTGACCCGGTCATTGCACCTGACCTGTCACAGGGTAAACGACCCGTCACAGGTAACGTGATCTGTACCAGGGGACCCGCAACAAAATCACGACGGTATACGACGGAGGAGTTTTGGATCACGAGCCCCAAAACAGGGGTTTCTTTCATTTTCAGGTAGGTATGGTCGATCCGGACCGGGATCGTCCAACCAAAAGGGTCTGTTAGGGTTCTTTTTCCTGGCCGTAATACATCCAGTTTGCCATAAAAGTGGTCAAATCGCGGAATTCCAAAAATTGTGAGCTAAAATTCGCGGTTTTTTGCAATCCGGGAGCTGGATCGAATCCCCGGATGGGCTAACCGGGCACGTAAAGGGGCCGGATTGAAGGGTGGGAGATGAGGTCTGTGCAGGTGGGGTGATACCGTGGAGAAGGATCAGGCAAATCCTGTTTTTCTCCCCCAAACCAGACTCACGTGTTCAGCGCCAGATCGATTGCCACCCGAAGATCGTTATCGCCAAACGGTTTCAGGACAAAACCATCCGGCCGGGTCGCTTTAGCCCGCTCAAGCGTTGGCCCGTCGGAATGGGACGTGAGAAACACAACGGGCAGTTTGTACACTCTCTTGATCATGGAGGTTGTCTCAATCCCGTCAATGTCGCCTTTGATATTGATATCCATGAGAACAAGGTCAGGTTTTCCCTTCGCAAGAAGTTCCATGGTCTCTTCACACGATTCAGCTCTCCCGCAGACATGGTACCCCAGGTTGTTCAGCCGCCAGGTAATAATCTTCGCCAGCACTTCGTCATCTTCAACAATCAGCAGTCTTCCTTTGGACATGGCATTTCCCTTTTTTGATTTTTTATCATCAGTCAGAGGTTTTGGTCTTTAAAAAATTTCAGGTAAACCGGTACGTCCCTTTAGGGAGGAACATGACGAACCGTGCACCTTTCCCCGGTTCGCCGGTTTCCCGGATGGTGATACCGGTAATCATCAGGATTTCCCGGGCCAGGAACAGGCCAAGACCCGTGTTGCTCCCAAATCCCCGCTCAAAGATTTTCTCTTTAATTCCGGCATCGATGCCGATGCCATCATCTTCACAGATCAGTTCGATCCCGTTCTCTAAAGGCCGGGCCGAAAAGGAGATGGTCGTGATCGTTTTCCCGTACCGTATGGCATTGTCCACGAGATTGTAGATCACTTTCTCAATCAGCGGGTCCGCGTACACCTCAAGATTTTCGATATCGGATTTAAATTCTACACCGGTCCCGGAAAAATTCGCAACGACCCGGCCGATCACCTCTTTAACCGAATTCCACTGCGGGGACTTGACCCCCACTTCCTGGTAATTCCGGGTGAGTGCGATCTGCCGGTAGATTGCATCGCTGGCGTTTCGGATCTCGTTGAGGAACTGCTCCCGTTCATCCGGGGAGGTGCTGGCTTTGGTCATATCGACAAGACCAAACAGGATCGCAATCTTGTTGAGGATATCGTGGCGGGTGATATCGTACATCAGGTTCAGTTTCTTGTTTGCAAGCGTGATGGCGTCCAGGTTTTGCCGGCGGTCGGTGATGTCCCGGAACATCCCGTGCAGCCCGGTGCAGTTCCCGGAGGAATCCATGATCATGGCATAATTTACCTCAAGCCAGTGGACATTCTGCCATTTGTCGAGGATCCTGAAGTGAATGGAGGACCGGTGGCCGTCTTCAAGCCCTTTTTTAAAACTGTCCAGGAGAGGTTCACGGTCTTCGGGGAAAACAAAGGGGAGCCCGGATGTCCCGATCATCTCGTCAACCTTAAACCCGTATTTCTCAATCTGGGGGGAAATATACGTGAATGTGCCATCAAGGGTTGCAGAAAATATAATGTCGGGCGTGTTCTCGGTGAGGGCGCGGAATTTGGCTTCGCTCTGGAATGTTCTCTGGTGGGCGGTGTGAATCTCCTTAAACATCCGGTTCAGTGAGCCGGCAAGGGACACGATCTCTTCGTCGCCCCGTGCAACTACGCTCCGGGAAATATTCCCGGATTTGCCAATGACCTTGATGTCTTCATCAAGGGTGCTGAGCGGGGCAAGGATGAACCGCTGGAGCAGCGTCTGGACGACAAGGATAAGGAAGATCGAGAGCAGGATGATGGCCACAGCTACGATGACGATGGACTGCTGGACCTGCTGGTACACCGGCCGCGAGGTCTCCACGCTTATGAGGATCATCGAAGGTTTGTTCTCGATCCCGGTGATGACCGTGGCGCCGGTCATGACCGTATCGTTGGCTGGCTTTGTGATGATCGCCCCGCTGAGAATTCTTGCCCAGTCTGTCTCGGTTATTCCGGGAGGTGCTGCCGATTTTGAGAGCGCCTCAAACGTGATCGCGAGCTGGGTCTGCTGTGCCACATAATTCAGCCGGTCGGCGTCGAATTTCCGCACCATGACAAGCGTCCCCCGGGCCGGGCCGGTCATGTTGGTCGTCGTTATCCCGTACCCGACAATGATCACCGGCTGGCCGTCAAGAAGGGAAAATCCCCGCCGGCCCGAGA
>JBDKTL010000003.1:0-41671 GCA_039698055.1 Methanoregula sp.
TATACCGGTTTGTCGACACTATTTTGCCTCCTTTTTCGTTAGTAGCATAACAAAGTAAGGAGGCACTGTACCTTAGATCTTTCGGTCACTGTTTTACTTCTGTGAACTCAGCATTTCTACAAAGCCATATAAAATACGATTTAAAAACAATCTTTGATACTCGGATTATGCAAATCCTTGAGGTTGTTTTATGTTCCTCCAGAATATCGCAGCTTACGAGGATAATCTCATCGTATTATAATTCCCAAATCTAACACCCGGATATTTTAAAAAAAATAGCATTTTTAAAAAAAGTTCAAAACCATTTACCACTCTTAATGAACAATAAACGTTATTTTTATTATTATGAAGAAGGACCACGTAAAAGAAATCATCATTCAAGCTGCCGTGATCACCGTTTCTACGACTCGCACACCAGATACGGATACCAGCGGGAAAGCGATAATGAGCATACTTTCTGCTGCAGATATACCAGTACAGCATTATGTAATTGTTACTGATCGCATTGACGCAATAAGGGCCGAAGTCAACCTGGTATTAAAAGATGCAAATTGTATCATTCTCAACGGTGGTACCGGTCTTACACATGATGATTGCACTATTGAAGCAGTTGCACCACTGCTCGAGAAAAAAATTGATGGGTTCGGAGAGCTTTTCCGTATAAAAAGCTACGATGAAATTGGAACCTCAACCATGCTGTCCAGGGCACTTGCCGGTGTGATTGATGGAAAGGCAATTTTCTGCATCCCTGGTTCAACACCTGCTGTAACCCTTGCAACAAAAGAGCTTATTGTGCCAGAAATCATGCATATTCTCTCACATGCAGGAAAATAAAATTTATCTGTCTTTGTCATATGACTTCTCTGTATTGGACAGGACTCTTTTTTTTGAATCAGGATATAGGGTAAAACCCCGGTTTAAACCTTTTTCACGGTTTTTAACCCTTAAAAAGATCAACGAACAAGAACCCGGGCCAAGTAGCGTGAAGGGTTTCAACAGGATCGGGATTAGTAAAATATCTATGGCTCATGTAAGCCTGCAGAACCGGCCACACCTCTTAAGAATCTCCATGATTTTTTCCTAAATCACCGTCGTGTGAACTACTTGTATACTTCAAGAAGAGCAACGCGTTCAAGCACGAGATCGACAACCCGGTTGATTCCACCGGCAGCATCCAGCTCTTCTGGAGTGATTCCATATAATGCCATAAGCCGGGCGATCCGTTCCGGCGTCATCGTATCCTGGTTGTCGCATGTAAACTGCATATGCACGGCAAGATCGTTCCATACGGCATTGCAGGGTGGGCAACAGCATACAAATGCGGTATTGAAACCGTCATGAATGCCCCATGACACCGCCACTGTGCACTGCCGGGACCCGGCGGCATACAGCAATGCCTCCATCTCAAATGAATTGGATACCAGGGTCTTCTTGGCACATGCACGCTCTGCGTGATGGATAGCGATTTTGGCATGTCGCTCTCCGGCCATCTTTTCCACGTTAAAACAGATGATATGGGTGTTATGCACCCGGGCGATCTCCCGGATAACCGCGAGAAGTGCTGCCTGATCCTGCACCGTGAATGTGCCGACACGGATTTCACAGGGTTCTTGCAGGTCATCCATGATATCATCCAAAATGAAATAATTTTGATTGCCCGGTATGAACGTTTTCAGGAATATCCGGAACCGCCGCCCCCTCTTTTTTTGTTGGTTTAAGCTGGCTGAAAATCTGCTCAGCAATTCCTGCCCCAAGAATTCGGGTGATCTGCTCAATGCCCTGGGTCCGTATTGCCTCAGGTGATGTTATCCCATTATTAAAGAGACGACGGGCACGTACACGCCCAATCCCGCGTAACCGGACCAGGGGCAGGAGTTCTTTCCGGATCCCGTTTTTCATGCAGATTTCACAGTCCCGGATCTGCTGGTGCATTCCGGGTGCAAACATCCGTCCGAGCTCAGAACTGGCATGCAGCAGCCAGTTGATGCTTTCCACCATTCCATAGATATCTCCCGGACCAACCGAATACCGTTCGCATATTTTTGCATCCGGCATTTCATCAGTCCAGTCCGAGAGGAGCATGGCGGTTTTTAACGCCCGGTAGTATGACTCATACTCATCTTCGTCTTTGGGAATCGGGAGCCAGAGTTCCCCGGCGTGATCTTCCATCATGCGGGAGAGTGCGGGAAGATCGCTGTTCCGGGTATAAAGTTTTGGCATATCCGGAGTGCTGCATATCAGCTGGATCAATCCCATATCAGAATACTCATTCCCATCCCTTAGTGTACTGACAATTAGTGCAGCACTTCGGGGATCAATATACAGACGGGACACAAGTGTGCCAAATTCCGTGGAACCGAGGTGTTCGCCAACCTCAACGATCATATCCGCGCTGACCAGGAATGTTAATGCGCCCTCCACCACCCGGTTCATGAGCCGGCCCTGTTTATGCTCATGTACATAGTATGTCCGGTTCATGAATGACGTAAGCTCAGCCCTTGTCCGTGCGAAACCAGAGGCAACAAGAGAGAGTACATGAGTGTAGAGTGCAGTTTCTTCTGCAATGTGGGAATGGACTTCCTCAGCTGGGGCCTCAATATAGCAATCAAATAGCTCCCTGACCTGATTTTCATCTTTTGCGATCAGCACCGCTTCGCCATAAGGGTCGAGCCTGGGCCTGCCCGCCCGTCCTGCCATCTGGTGATACTCGCTTACCGGGATAGGCTGCATCCCTTCACCAGCGGTAAATCGCAGGTAGTCGCGAATAATCACCCGTCGTGCAGGCAGGTTCAGTCCCGCTGCAAGAGTCGGTGTCGAAGAGATGCATTTAATCAGACCTTTGCGGAAACCTTCTTCCACGACAGAGCGTTCGTTGCGGCTCAATCCGGCGTGATGGAATGCGGCGCCTTTTGCAACGCAGGCAGCAAGTGTTTTACCCATCTCCGTTTCAGCTCCTGACAAGAGACGTTCGGCATATTCAGTGAGCTTAGGGTCGTCGCTTTTAATTGCCGAGGCACCTCGCTTGGCAAATGCTTCTGCATTCCGCCGCGAAGAAACAAACACAAGGCACTGACCCCCCTCGGCAATCGTATCAAGGCAGAGGTTAAGATCATCGTAATTTTTCGACACCTGTTTAACAGGGCGTTCCCCCTCACTAAAAATAATCCGGTTATTGCAAAAAACACCCTGGCGGAGGTCAACCGGACGCCACAGACTGGTAACGAGCTCAGCGTCAAGCCACCCGGCGAGGGTTTTGGGGTTCCCGATGGTTGCTGAAAGTCCGATCACCTGCATTGACGGGTTCCGGTATCGCATCTTTGCGATCACCATCTCAAGCGTAGGGCCACGATCCGGTGAATCAATCAGGTGGACCTCATCAACAACCAGCAACGTGATATCAGAGATCCACCGGGTGCTGTTGCGGAGAAGAGAATCTACTTTTTCGCTCGTGGCAACGATAATATCATTTTTACCAAGAGAGTCATCACGCCGGTCCAGGTCCCCGGTTGAGATGCCGACTTTTACACCTTTGTTATTGAACTCTTCATATTTCTCGCTTGCAAGGGCTTTAAGGGGAACAATATACAGGCATTTTCCCCCACGTGCAATATGACCGTGCATTGCCATTTCCGCCACGAGAGTTTTCCCGCTTGCGGTGGGAATAGACACGAGAAGATTTTTGCCATCAAGCATCCCGTTTTCAATGCAGGCAGCCTGGGGCGGGTAGAGGTCGGCAATTCCCGAATTCTTATAGATCTCTTTGAGAGCATCAGGAATCGCAATATCTTGAATTTGCATATCAGTCCTTTTTATGCACGTTCTTTCATGGAATTAGATTCTGGTGGATCTGAATAACCCCCTATTCTCCACCAGCAAATTCCTGCAGGATCGCTGGTTGAAAATCAGGGTATATTAAACTGGTTCCACATTTTGAAGATGTATCAGTAATAGTAACTGATCATGTCCTGCTTTGCTTCCTTCTTTTTCCGGTCTAAAAATGCGAACACGCTCTCGTGGGGCACACCTTCAACCAGCATATCGATGGCGGCCCGGGCAATTTTCATCTGCTCAGGGTACCCGATCAGCGCCACAGTATGACCAAATACTGACAGATCAACTTCGGTCATATTCTCGATCTGCTCGCGTGCACGACCGTCTTTTCCGATGATCCTTCCGCGGAGCCGGTCAAGTTTCTGAGGGTTGTCCGCAACGCGGGAGAGATCGATAATATCAAGAAGCAAATCCTCATCTTCGATCATCTCAAATGCCCGTTCCGGTGAAAATCCGCAATTGATTGCGCTGATGATCTCGACTGCACGCAGGAGAGGGATCGTATTTTCGTCAGTTCCCTCAACTTTTACCTGCCCTTCCTTACTATCGATCGTGATGGTTGTGTGGGTTTTAGCTTCAAGTTCTTTTTTGGTGGCGCCGCCTTTGCCTATCAGCACACCAACCCTGCTGGTTGCAATCTTTACTTCCTGAATCATATAATTCTCCCTCGCGTCATTTTTTTAATTTTTTTGTTCTGCTGGTACATACACTATGCGTTCAATCTTTATCATGGTTCAGCGGCATGCAGGCCGGTTATCGTATTGAACACGTCATATTCAGTTTTGATATCACATCGTTTCTTAAAGAACCGGTTAATATTACGGATATCCCGCATCAGGAACTGGAGTGCACGGGGATGATCCCGGGTAACTGACTGACCCATATCAATGATGTAGGGTTTGTCTCCGTACAATATATTGAACTCGCTGAGATCACCATGAACAATCTCTGCTTTTTTGTAGAGGATACCGATGTAGTTCAGAATCATATCATATACTTCTGCAGGTTCACGGATGTCAGCAGTCCGCAGCTGGGGAAACGGACATTCCCCCTCCCCAAGAAACGACATGATGAGAATATTCCTGTCCCAGACAATTGGTTCGGGCACCGGGATACCCGCGTCCTTTGCCCGCACAAGATTTGAAAACTCTTTTCGTGTCCAGGCAAATATCAGGTCTTTTCTTGATTTCTTCACCTGTGAAAACCGGCGATCCCCGGTAATATACGAGCTCATCGTGGTAAAATTTGCAGACTGGATCCGGTAGATCTTGATGGCGATGGCGGCCTCTTCGCGTTCGCCATAGAACACGTTGGCCTCCTTTCCTGTACTGATAGAGCCACCTATCGCGGTAAACCATTTCTTATGGGCAAGTTTGTGGAGGGCAAGGAATGTCACTTCGTCAAAGACATTGTCCCTGACCTTGAAGTTATTGGCATCTTTGATGCGGATTCCCATCTCCTCAAGACGCTGGTCGAACGCATCCTCTTTTTTTTCAAGACTCAACGATAAATCCCCGGCATTTATGAGGTAGTATTCCTGTGTTAGTGTATATACTCGCGCACCGGAGCGAGGACTTCTGCCAGCGCTTCTCCACAAGCCTTTTTGAGATCGGCCGGGTGCACACCATTGGTACCGTATGCCGTTTCCAGTTCTGCATAACTGGCAAACGTCCGGTCTCCCCCGAATTTTTCCGGGCGGTGGATGGTGATCTCTGTTAACCGGGGAAAGATATGGTGCTGGAAGATCTGGAGTACCGGGTTTTCTGCAATTTCCGGTGGGCAGAACGCTTTCTGGCATTTCTTTTTAATGTCATCTTCACTGTCAGCGACCGAGATATAGTTGCCCTGTGAGGAGGACATCTTCTTTCCGTCAAGCCCGTTTAAGATGGGCGTATGGATGCAGACCGGTGCCTTGTACCCAAAATTCACGAGGTGTTCGCGGGCGAGCATGTGGATCTTGCGCTGATCTATACCGCCGACTGCTGCATCCACTCCAAGCATTGCAATATCTGCCATCTGCATGATCGGGTAGACCATCTGTGAAACGGTGGGATGATCCATCTGCCTGCCTACTTCATCCATGCTCCGTGTCGCACGGGCGAGGGTAATCTGCTGGGAGAGCTGGAGTACAAGCAGTTCATAATCACGGCTCAGCTGGAGATCCGATCCCAGCACATACTTTACGTTCTTTAAACCGAGCCCTTCAAAACAGCGGCGGTTATATTCGGCGAGCTCCCCTACCCGCTCCATCGTCCCTTTCCGGTTGAGAAAAGCATGAAGGTCTGCAAGCAGCACGACAACTTCAAACCCGGCTTCCTGGAGGTCGACCAGCTTATTGATTGTTACCAGGTGACCAAGATGGATCTCGCCACTGGGTTCGTACCCCGCGTAAACCTTTTTTACAGGTTTTGAGATAAGAGCGCGGAGATCGTCTTCGGTGACAATCTCAACAGTATTCCGGGTAATCCGTTCGTACGCGTCCATTAAAAAGAATGGGTGATGATTGGAGTTAATGGTTATTCTGGATGGGAACAAAACCAAGGGCGTCGTTGGTCATCTTTATTGATGTCGCTGCATCCTTGCAAAGACCGGTCATTGCCCTGATTGCATCGACATTTTCAACCACAACATCCGCTTCCTGGTGGATTGCCTGGAAAAAACAGAGCTCGTTTTTGTTCGCATAGATGGAGTCTTCAAAGATGCAGTTCTCATAGAGATCAGCACGTTGTCGTCCCAAATCCATTGCAAACTCCTTGAGTTCCGCGGTACTTCTGATACCGGCACTTCTCTTTACCAGTCCCATGCGAGGGTGCTGTGTGATGAGTTCGCTCACTTTTTCGCGGTTTACGTCTTTTTTCGTTGTGATCCGGATCGCATGCATGTGCATCATGGTTGTCGGCACGATCATTGCCATCGTCGTGATAGAGATGTGAGGAAGAACAGTCTGGACATCGGGGCCATGGTGACTTGGGACAGTTACAGGGTCAAGAACAACGGCATCGATTGGCCCCTTCTTAATCTCTCCGGGATCTGATCCGCGCCTGACCATGATGGCATGAACATGTGCAACGCCATATTCCTTATCAATCTCGTGGATAATCCTGCACAGACCGGTTGTGTTGCAGGATACAACACGGACAAACTGTCGCCCGATGGCGCCGTTATAATTACATGAAGAATTAAAGGAGAACCCGGCGATTTCGTGGTCCTCCCCACCCTGCCAGAGTGCCTTTTTCCCCAGTTTTTCATAGAGTGGTTTGTTTGTAGCTCCGACATCTCCGGGGGTTGCATCTACAATAATGTCTGCGGCTTTGCACATGTCTTCGACTGAACCGGCAACAGGTAATCCCACTTTTTCAAACGCAGGTTTTTTGGAAATGTCTGCGATGTAGAGCGGGTATCCCCGCTGTTTTGCGATGAATGCCTCGGCGTTCGGGCGGGTCTTTGATACCCCGATCACCTTCATATCTTTCTGGGCAGCAACTGCATCGGCAACACGCTTTCCGATGGTGCCGTAACCATTGATGGCAACCTTGATCATACAGCGAAAGTGTATGAAGCAAACGAGATAAATGTTGCTTGTTGTGGTTTGTTTTACAAATGACTCATATCACCATGCAGAGCGAAACGTTCGCAGAGTGTCAGGATTGTCAATAAACAGGTTTTCAAGGGATGAGTTGCAATTTCATGAACACGGCTGTAAGAGTGCAGATTGCCAAGATTGTTCTCACACATACAGCGACTGGATTTTAACCACTTCAGCGCTATCCTTTGCTTCAGCATACAAATCAAGGGGCTCTTTATTTACTTCCAGGAACCGGGTACCCCATCCGACACGCCCGAGAATCACTGCAGCCCGCTCCCGCTCTCCAAGGATATACAATGATGCAGCGATTGCCTCAATTGAGGACAGCATGCAGGGTTTTCCAAAATTTACCGGGTTTGCTGCCATCAGGAAGGGAAGAGCCCTGCGGATTCTCCAGGAACTGACCTGACCGGTATCGAGAACTACCCACGAACAGTCCAGCGCCGTAATCGATTTAACACCTTTATCTGCCGGGGAGAGGGCCTGCTCAGCCGTAGGATCGAGAAGCAGAGTATTGCGTGGAATCTGTGAAATCTTATTGAAAATTTTCAGATAGCCCGCCCGCTCCAGTTTTTTTACCGTGCATTTACGAGGATCGCAGCTGTTGTCACGGTAAGCATAGAGCGATATCATTGATCATCTATGCGTGCACACATTCCATTAATGTACGTTCTCTGTTGTCCCTGCATCCTTACCCCGGCACTCCGTGCAAAAGGCATCACTAAATCCACCGATCTGGATTTGTTCGAACGTTGTATTACCCGGTGCAAAAAATTCGGGATAGATATGGTACCGTTGCCCTGCCCCGAGACGCTTTATCTGGGAGCAGAACGTGAGCCCGGCACATTTCTGGAACGATTGAACACACAAGAGTTTGCCCGGCTGCTCGATGAGCTCGAAGGGCAGATAAAAAAAATCATTAAAAAGCGTGGTCTGCCCCTGTGCATGCTTGGGGTCAATTCATCCCCAACCTGTGGGGTAACCAGCACCTATTACGGAAGTAAAGGGAATGAACCAGCTAAAAGGGATGGGCGTGGTGTATTCCTTGCACGATTTCCTGATATCCGTGCAGAGGATGTAACAGAATTTGCGAAGTTCAGGATTTATCTGGCGGCGCCGTTGTTCTCAGAATCAGAGCGGGAATATAACAAAGTGATAGCTGAGATGCTCCGGCAACACTTGTTTGAAGTATACCTCCCGCAGGATATCGGCGATAATTGTCCCGTAAGGGAAACGTACGAGCACAATCGCATCTATGAACACAACAAACAGGCACTTCTCGATTCTGATATTGTTGTATCAATTATTGACGGGGCTGATGCTGATTCAGGTACTGCGTGGGAGATGGGTTATGCGACGGCACTTGAGAAACCGGTGATCGCTCTGAGGACGGATTTCAGGATGGTGGGCAGGCAGGAGCGTGTCAATCTGATGCTGGAGCAGTCTGCAGGTGTTGTGGTGGGGTGTAAAAAAGAGCTCGTAGAGGCTCTAAACTCACTAGTACTCAAAATAAATCTTTGAAAAAATAGAAGAATCCTCTCATTTTTATCAATGGTCAGAAATATGCAGTGTATCATGTAAGATGAGACGAGATTTTCAGCTGTGCCCCTATCAGTTCAATACTGGAAATTATCCTGAGTGCCAAATAATGGATGTTGTTGAAGGGGACTAACACTCTCTTCACTCAACTCACCTTTTTTAATAGATATATTCCTGCGACTGATCCCGGTTGTTGTTGCGTATGACTGTTAAGATACTGCAAAGAATATCCGGAGGGATCTGCAGCCTGGATATCCCAGGTAACCACGAAATAAACAGCGCCGGTTTCATTATTGAGACTGTTGAACCCAGTCGCGTTATAGTCATTGATATATTTGATAAAAGTACCGTCACTTTGGTTTGAATAATAATATTTTAATGGTTGGATCATATAACTTGGTAAGGGAACAACGATATCCCCCGGTTTTGTTATAGTTTCCAGGTTTGATGAAAACCCTCGCCAGTCTTCTTTTTGAAAATTTGAATAATATGTGGCAAGGGGCATAATAGAAAGAAGGATAATGAGTGTTAAGGCAACGTATACCCCTTTATTTTTATTAACATACCCAACCAGACGTTCAATTCCAATCCCAACAATTACCAGAAATATTGTAATAAGATAAAGGTGGTATCTGACATTGAAGGGAATCGAACTGGACATGTACATACTAATGATTATGGGAATAAACAGGAGAATTCCCAATGTAATTGCTGTGCATTTATTCGATCGCCATATCAGCCAGATACCGACGGCCATTAAAACAATAAAAAATATCGCTACGATGTCATTTGAAAAGGAAAAGCTTGAAAATGTAACAAAAGGGATACTCCAGATATCTAATCCCCAGTTGAATATGTGTCCTGAGAAATACTCACTTTGATGCAAAAATGAACCGATTATTGGTAATACGAATACCAGTGCGACCAAATCTCCGAAAATAAACAATTTGAAATCGCTGGGTAACATTGAATTAACTGAACCAATTTTTCCGCTCCATTTCGAAAAATCGAACTCTTTCATTCGCATAATGAAATAACCAATAAACAAGGTTATAATTGCAAATGACGTGTAAAAATGCGAATAAAATGCGGCGGCGCACGCGACCCCGAATAATGTCCAGTCATACCATTGCCGGCTTCTACATGACTTGAAAAATGCATAGTACGCAAGAGCCACAAACAGCACCGCAAAAGCATACATTCTCGCCTCCTGTGAATAATATATATCAAACGGCGAAACTGCAAGCAGCAATGCAGAAATGAGACCTACTTTTTCGTTCGTAATTTCCCGTGCAAGGAAAAAGATGACAACAACCGTTGCTACTCCGGCGCAAGCCGAGGGAAATCGCAACCAGAACTCATTTGATCCAAGTATCCTGACTGCCCAGAGCGCCAAATTGAAAAGTGGGGGATGCCGGTCATTGAAGGCATTGGTCCAGACTTCTCCGGGGCTTGTTACGTTGGTGAGATAATAACTGCTGGCCTCATCAAGCCAAAGGGATTCCTTGCCGAGATCAAAGAACCGTAAAATAAAAGCTAAGAGAATAATTGCAGAAAGAACCAGATATACCGGTTTTTTATAAAATGGTTTAGTTTGATTGAAGGACTCTTCATTATCCTGATCAGCCTGTTCAACAGGCTTTTTTTTATATGATCCTCGTTTACTCATGCATGTTTGCCTGTCCAACGTAGTCCGGTGAAATTTATAATCATTCCTGTTTCACGAATAGTAATTCAATCTCTATTAATTACTAAAGAGATAAAAAGGATAGATGATGGTCAGGTCAATATATAGTACTTTAAGGTGATCCATGAAAATCGCAGTGGCTGCCGGAACACGGCCGGAATTTATTCAGGTTGAGCCTCTTATTCGAGAGTTGACCAAGCAAAATGTCGAATATATCTCCATTCATTCCGGCCAGCATTACGATTATGAAATGGATCAAATCTTTTTTGAAGAAATGAACCTTCCCTGCCCGACGCACTATCTCAATATTGGTTCAAAAAGCCCATGCGAGCAAATTGGAGATCTTATTCTCAAATCTGAAAAAATATTCCAGACAGAAAAGCCGGACATTCTTTTGATATCTGGTGATACTAATACAACTCTTGGTATCGCTCTTGCTGCAAACAAATCCAAAATCCGAATTGGACATATGGAAGCAGGCATGCGAAGTTTCGATCGGACTATGCCTGAAGAGATCAACCGGATCATTGTTGATAATATTTCCGATGTTCTCCTGTCTCCAACAAAAAGGGGTGTTGAAAATCTCAAAGATAATGGTATAATTGACAACGTGTACCTCGTCGGTGATATAATGCTGGACTCAATAATTTATTACCGGCATCTGATTGATAAGAAACCAGGGATTTTGGATGAATTAGGTTTTAAATGTGAGAAATATCTTGTATTGACGCTGCATCGCGAGTCAAATACCGATAGCCTTCATAGACTTACCAACATTATCGATGCAGTATCCCAAACAAATTTCCCGGTAATATTCCCTATTCATCCAAGAACAAGGGATAAACTTACACGTTCCAAGATTCGAATTCCAGAGAATGTCCATATTATTCCTCCTGCAGGATATTTTGAATTCTTACGCTTGCTCTCGCATTCATACAAACTCCTGACAGATTCCGGTGGCGCACAAAAACAGGCGTTTTTCCTCAAAAAACCCTGTATCACACTCCGACCCAATACAGAATGGGTAGAAACACTTGAATACGGATGGAATATCCTTGTTGATGATAGTAAGGAGAAGATTCTCAACGCGATAGAAAACAGTATTCCCCCGGATGCTCCACGAATATCCCAATTCGGTGACGGAACTTCATCGGAGAAAATTTTTGAGGCTGTTACCACCTTTATTCGTGCAAGAAAAGATCTCTGAAGATTTCTGATAATTTCAACATTATTTTGAAAACAGGATACCGGGGAAAAATCGATAAATGATTTTGCGTAATGTTACACTCCTGATCTAAACTGTCCTGGTAATCAAATCGATTCCTCTCCCGACATTAAAAAAATATATATTCCCGGAGGGGATTTTAAAAAATTATTGCCACTCTCTTTTCAGATATCTTGTTTTAAAAATTTTATATAACATCCGAATATTATTTTTTATCTCTTTATTTACGTTAATTTTTGACTCCCCGAATTCTCGTTTGTGGAGTTCTACTGCGACTTCTTTAACCGTCTTACCCCCCAGTATCAGTTTTGAAATTATTTCCGCATTTATTTCGAAGTTGTTACTTTCAATGGTCATATGCTCGAGTACTTCTTTTTTATAGAGCCGGAAAATTCCGCTGACGCAAGAAATATTCCTGCCAAGCAGAATCTTGTATAGCTGGTTGACGGTTTTACTCATGATGAGCCGGTGAGGGGCTGATAATTCATCGGTAAGCCCATGCTCAAGATATGGTGATCCAGAAATGCAATCGGCACTGCTATCCCGGAATGATGAAAGAAGTTTCTCAATGTCTTCTGGTTTATATGTCAGATCCGAGTCCATTGTGATAATCAGATTCCCGTGGGAATTGGCAATGCCGGTCTTGATTGCGGCCCCCATCCCTTTATTAATCCCGTGAGCAACAACGGTCACAGAGTTTCGTTTTTGTTGCAATTCGTTAAGCCGGATTAATGTAGAGTCTTTGCTGCCATCGTCAACCAGTACAAATTCGCACGGCTCTTTGAACTTTTGGGCGATTTCTTCTGCAACGGGAAAAAGGCGTTGTTCATACATCATAACATTCTCTGCCTCATTATAGAGCGGTATAATGATGGAAATCATTGCGAAACCTCGTTGTTTAACGCATCAAGCGAAACTTTTGAGAACACAAATCCGAGGATGAGTGCATAATACATCGAAATAATACGATCTGTCAGAACGATTGTTATTGAACCGAGAGGGTTAACCCCCATTTCCTGCAGCAAATAGCTTAATGATCCCTCCATAATACCAATTCCAAGCGGAATCTGGGAGATAAGTCCTGCGACGATTGCAAGACTAAACACAATAGACACCTGAAGCGGGTTCAAAAAAAAGCCAAATGCCAATGCCACAACCCATAATCGTGCAAATTCAAGAACCAGTGATATGAATGTGATAATAAAGACCGCGAAAATATTCATAAACGGCAATTTCTTTATATGGAAATTGACCTCATTTGTTTTTATCACCGGTAACCGAATGACAAATCTCTCAAGATGTTTCATAAAATAATCTGCTTTGTAGTAAAACAAGGCGAGAAGTAACAGAAGAGCGGCACTCAGTTCAAGGATTATAACGGACACTCCACGCAACTCGATAAAAATGATTGCAGTTGCCGTGAGAAAAAGGATCATGAGTTCAAAAAATCGCTCATAGAAAATCATGGAAACCCCGTCAAAGAAATCCATTTTATACTTTTTTTGCATGAAATACGCTTTGAACAGATCCCCAACTTTCCCCGGAGTAATATTTGCAAAATATAAACTTGATACAGTTACAACTGATGCTTCTTTCAGCGTAATTGGTTGGTTATATTTCTCGCTCAGATATTTCCACCGGTAAATTTTCACGATGATATTCGCGGTTGATAACGCAAATGCGATAACCAGCAAGGGTATACTGACCGTGAAAAGCAGTTGGTAATTCTCAACGATGCCGGATTGTCTGATGATGAAGACCAGAATGATTAGACCAACAAGAAGTAAAATAACCTGAAGCAGTTTTTTTGTATTTTTTGAAAAATTCATATTTCACCAATACAACAGATGAGAAATATTCCAGTCTTCCTGGATACTATATCTTGATATTAACACGTTGTTTTTGCGGCCATATATTTCCTGTTGCCTGATGAGATTTGTAAGAATTTTTATTAGACATGCGCGAAAATTTAAAAAAACAGAATTCCCTCTTGAATCAAGGTTGCCAAAATCATGGCTTTGTAAAGAATAATACTTTACAACAACTCATATTCCCTATCATGTCCAACATCACCGTCGCCATCCTCGCTCCCAACGGCTATGCCGATGCCCTGGGAAAAAAAGGGACAACCAGCGACATCACTTTTTATAACCTGAAAAAAGGGGAGGCTACCGTCACATTTATCGAACCCACGCGGTATCCGGAAAAACTATCCTCACTGTTCTATACCCTATCACTTGCAGACCGTGTCGTACTCGTGGTCGAGGAGATCAACGCGACATTTGGTGAAACTGTCCTGATGCTCCAGTGTGCAAAAAAAGCCAATGGGTATATCATTTTCAGGAATTACCTGTCCCCCGACCAGATCGCGCCACTCATCAAAGGCACTGTTCTTGAGCATTATGAAGTGATCGAGGATGATACGCTCGGTCTCCGTGAAAAACTGCTTGACATTGCGGCAAAATTAACCGCCCACCAGAAAATAAAAGAAACCGGTGGCAATGGTACGGTCCCTATCGACCATCACTTTAATGTAAAGGGTGTCGGAGTCGTTATTCTGGGATCTGTTGCACACGGCACCATTAAAAAACACGACTCGTTAAAAGTGCTCCCTACTACGAAAACCGCCCAGGTGCGCTCGATTCAGAAGCATGATGACGATGCGGAGATCGCCTTTGCCGGAGATCGCATCGGACTATCCCTGAAAAATGTCGAATCAGAAGATCTCGACCGGGGTTATGTTCTCACCAGCGATCCTTCAATGAAATGCTCAACAAGCATTACCGGAAAAGCGCAGCTGGTCAAGTACTGGCCTGCCCCGTTAAAGGAAGAGATGGTTCTTTATATTGGTCACTGGATGCAGTTTTTACCCTCGCGTCTTACCAAAGTATCTGTTGCAGGTGACTGGCGCATGCCTGAACTCACACTTACTCTGGATAAAGAACTGGTGTACCCTCCCAACGCCCACGTTGTGCTTCATTATCTCGAAGGTGGCAAGCTGCGGGTCGTGGGATCCCTTATCATTAACTAACCCCCCATCTCTTTTCCCGTACGCTTCTCAGAATCGCATACTATTGCATCAATATTATCTAGTCCCGGACAATCAGTACACTGAGGATTATGTTCGAAAGTATTATTGGATGGATCGTGCTGGGCGTTATTGCCCTTATTATCATTGCGCTGATCTTTTGGGTCGTCAGTATCTACAACCGATTTTATAGCCTGAAAAACTCATCAGAAGCGACACTCGGGCAGATACGGGTCGCTATGAAAAAGCGGCTGGATATGATCGACCAGCTTCTCGGGGCCGTCAAGAGCTACGCGAAGTTTGAAAAAGAGACCCTTGAGCGGGTCACCGCCATGCGGGCTAGTGTTGCAACCGCAGGGCCGGGAGACTTAAACAAGGTTGAAGCTGAATCCCGTTCGATCTTCGGGCGCCTGCTCGCTGTCGCGGAAAACTACCCTGACCTCAAGACCTCCCAGACCGTGACCTCGCTTATGGACTCCGTCAAGGGCCTTGAAGACGAGATAGCACGCCAGCGGTACACCTACAACAACATATCGCAGGAATTCAACACAATGATGGATACGATCCCCTCCAATATCATCGGGCACCTGATCCACCTGACCAAACTTGAGTACCTCCAGTTCGAAGAAGCAATCAAAACCCCGCCGAAAATTGAGTTTTAACGGGGCGCAGCTGTGAGCGAAACCAGACAGATTACCGGCATTGTCATCGCGACATTTGTTATCGGGCTTGTAGCGCTCCTTCTCGTAACCATGGTTCCGCCCCTGCTTCAGGGCAACCTTGTCGTTGACTCGTATGAAGCAACATTCTCCGCTGACGGTTCCCTGCACGAGGAATACATCTACAATGTACACGCACCCGGTGTTTACCGGATGTTGTACCGGTCATGGGAAGCACCGCTTACCTTTGAGAGCATCAGCGAGCCATACATTGAGTTTGTATCAATAGATGCGCCATCCGGCACAACCGGATATGCAAAAGATAACTCTGCCAACGTCAGGATAGTGGGATCAACTGATTCTTCAGTAAAAACCAGGATCGGTAGTCTCGCTGAACGAAACGAAGTAGGGATTTACAACCCGGATTACTTCTCCGACAGCACCTACACGGTCGGGACCAATTACGTCATCCACCCCCCTATTGAAGATGACGGGATCAACTCGCATCTCAACCTGAAAATTGCCGGGTCAACCCACATACCCTACCGCGATGTCAGGATAACGGTACCGGTAAAAGATGTCGAACAAATCTACGTTTATCCCCCGACGCTGACTGCTGAAAAGACCGGTGATACCTACACGATCACGGGCAGTGCAGCAGAAAATGAGAACATCGCTATAGAAATGCTTGGTCCCACCGGAGGATTCAGCCAGATAACCGGGTTCCGGAGTGAATCCGTGGATCTCAAGGGAAAAACCGCATCAGGGAATTTCTGGTACAATCTGCCTTACCTGATATCGGTCCTGTTAAATGACCTTGCAAAGGTCGCAGTACTGCTTGTTCCGTTCCTTCTCCTCCTCCTCTATTACCGGTATGGTCGGGAAAAACCATTCACCGTTACGACTTACCTGAGTACCATCCCGAATCCTGCACTCAAACCCTGGCAGGTCAACCTGCTCTTCAAAGGCGATGCACTGGATTTTGATGAGAACGGGTATTATGCCACCCTGCTTGATATGCACAGGAAAAAGATCATCTCAATTACTGAAAAAGGGGATAGCAAAGGTATCGAGATAAGGACGCTCTCTGGTTCAACAACCGATCCCTATGAACAGCGGGTTCTTGCGTTCATCCAGCAGCTTTCTGTCAATGGTGTCCTTGATACCGATACGATTGGGGCGCTCACAAAAAATGCACAGGTAAGTATGACCGCTGAAGAACAAGCATTGCGGTACCAGAAAAACCTCGCTGATGTAACAAGCCGGGTGGACACGGCAATTTCCTATCAATATATTGTTGACGGCAGGGATCATCTCACGCCCTTTATTATGGTCAGCGTTGTGTTCTTTGCCATTTCCCTCATTCTTGCCCTTGTCGCTACAATGCAGTCTTCTATCCTCTATCCGGCGGTGGTGCTTTGGGTAGTCGTGATTGTCCAGGTAGCGATTGCCTGGATTGCACCTTCAACCCTGTTCGGGCATTGGAAAGAAGATCATTACAAGGACAAGCTGGAATGGGATGCGTTTACGCACTTCCTCTCAGATCTCGCGATGATAAAAAAATATGCCCCGGCTGATCTCCCGATGTGGGGAGAATGGCTGGTATATGGCACAGCACTGGGTGTTGGCGACAAGGTGGAGGAAGCAATGAAAGCGCTCGATGTCCGCGTTGCAGATACCGGTATTCCGATGGGTGTCATGGGAATGAATTATGCATTCATCCCTCTCATGAGTTTTACACCCCCGAGTCATGGAGGTTCTGGCGGTGCCGGAGGATTTGGTGGCGGGGGCTTTGGTGGCGGAGGCGGGTTTGGCGGTGGTGGTGCCGGAGGAAGATAACTCTCTCCTGCATTTTGCCTTCTTCGGAATTTATGTGCCCCGTTAGTTCTCCTGCCTCGCGACAGGAGATATAAATTCACACAAATCATATGAATACCAAAAAAGGAAGTTTGAATACATGCAATATTCCGAAGGTCAGCTCGGCAGGGTCTTTGTCGTGAGGATCGACGACGGTGAGGATTTTTTAGCTACCATACAACACTTTGTTTTGGAAAAAGAAATTCAGGCTGGTTCAATCCTTTTCCTGGGTGCTCTCCGGAATGGCAGGATGGTCACCGGCCCGGAAAAACCTGTTATTCCCCCGGAACCGCATTACGTCATATTCGATGGAGGATGGGAAACCTTTGGCATTGCCACCATCTACCCCGGGGACAAGGGACCGTCGATCCATTACCACACATCGGTCGGTCGTGCCGGGCATGCGCTGACCGGCTGCCTTCGGGAAAAAGCGACGACATATCTTCTTGTCGAAGCCGTCATCTTAGAGTTCACCGGGCTTAACATTCGCCGAACGTTCGATGAAAAAATGCAGGTAAATCTTCCAAAAATTGACCTTGGCATTGAGCCTCCTGAACAAAAACCGGCGCCGGATATTCCCGAAAAAGCTCCTGAACCAACAGATAACGAAAAAAAGGAGGACACAGATGACCTTCCCGGCGGACTTGCAGATATCATACGGGACCTGACCCGCCGCCCGCCAACCTGATACCCTCTCCTGTCTGAACACTATCGTATCAATTATGTACCCTTTATGACCCGTCAGCCGCTTTTTCTTCCCATGTCCCTCAAAGAAGGGAAAAAATTGGGTATCAGCCAGTTTGATATCATCCTGATCACCGGCGATGCATACGTGGATCACCCCTCGTTTGGTGTTGCTCTTCTTGGCCGGGTGTTGTGGGACGCCGGGTTCACGGTTGGTATCATCGCCCAGCCGGACTGGAGGAAAACAAATGATTTTACCGCACTTGGAAAACCCCGGTTGTTTTTTGGTATATCGTCTGGCAATGTTGATTCGATGGTTAACAACCTCACACCGAATCTCAAGCGGCGCAGTGACGATGTCTATTCGCCCGGTGGGGTGCTCAAACGACCTGACCGTGCGACTATCGTCTACGCAAACCGGGTGCACGAGCTCTTTCCTGATACACCGGTTGTTATCGGTGGTATTGAGGCAAGTCTGAGGAGGTTTGCCCACTATGATTACTGGCAGGACAGGGTCAGGCAGGCAATCCTTGCCGATGCCCCGGCAGACCTTCTGGTATTTGGCATGGGAGAACGGCAGATCGTAGAGATCGCTCAACGAATGGGTAAAGGAGAGGATATCCGTTCGTTGCGGGATATACGAGGTACGGCTTACACCATGGATCTCGCCGCATGGCGTGCCAGCCGGCCCAATGGAATCGTTGAAATCCCCGGATTTACTGAAGTATCACAGGATAAACAGGCATATGCCCGGGCGTTTGCGCTCCATTACCGGGAGCAGGACCCGGTCCGGGGAAAACCTGTTGCACAGGTCCATCCAAAAACAGTGATTATCCAGAATCCACCCGCCCGCCCCCTGCAAACAGCCGAACTTGATCATACCTATGAATTGCCCTTTTCCCGGTGTGCACACCCATCCTATACACAACCGATCCCCGCACTGGAACCTGTGCAGTTTTCTATCACGAGCCACCGCGGGTGTTTCGGGGGCTGTTCGTTCTGTGCCCTGACCCATCACCAGGGGCGGATCATCCAGAGCCGGAGTATTCCCTCTATCGTCCGCGAAGTGACGAGAATGACAAAGATGCCGGCGTTCAAGGGCATCGTGCAGGACATTGGGGGACCGACGGCAAACATGTATTCTCTCTTTTGCGACAATTGGGAGACTTCCGGAGCATGCCCGGACAAACACTGCTCGCCTGCCTGCCGGAACCTTCAAACGAGCCACCGGCACCTGTGCGAACTTCTCGAATCTGTCCGCAAAATTCCGGGCGTTAAAAAGGTGTTTATCGGCTCCGGTATCCGGTACGATCTCGCACTTGCAGATGATTCCGGCTATCTTCCCCTGCTCTGTGAGCATCATGTTTCTGGTCATCTTAAGGTCGCTCCGGAGCATATCAGCAAAAACGTAACTGAGGTGATGAACAAACCGGATCGCGCTGTCTTTGACCGGTTCCGCGAGCAATTTGAGATATTGCAGAAGGGCAAACAAAAACGACAATACCTCGTTCCTTATTTCATGTCGGGCCATCCCGGCTGCACGCTTGCCGATATGATCGAGCTTGCGGAGTACATTCGCGATCATCATATCTACACGGAACAGGTTCAGGACTTCACACCCACCCCGATGAGTGTTTCAACCTGCATGTATTATACGGGTCAAAACCCGTTTACGATGGAGCCGGTTCACGTGCCAAAAGGCCATGAGAAAAAAATCCAGAGGGCATTGCTGCAGTACAGGGACGAACGCAACCGGGGACTTGTCACGGAAGGACTCAGTATCGCTGGCAGAACAGATCTCATGGGAATTGCACCACAATGTCTCGTGAACATGAATGATCGGGATATGAAACCAGCTATGAAATATTTCAAAAAATATACAAAAAAACAGGGATCGTAATCCTTTCATTGTATTGTGAATATCGTTTGGAATCTGCCCTGCGAACCCACGCATATTGGGAAAAAAAGGGCCTGTATGATTAAAAAGGTGGATGGGCGTTTTTGATGAGCAACGATCTCAGAGTCCTTATTTTGACGGAGTCTCTCGTTTCGGGGCTTTTTTTCGGGCAACCCCTTTTACTTCGCACGGTATGCACTTTTCCATCTTATCATCGACGATGCGGTACGCGTTTGCCAGCACCGAAGAGTTCGAGATCATACCGGCGAGCAGGATCACCTCAAGGATCTCATCACGGGTGGCTCCCATCTTCAGTGCCGCCTGCATGTGGTAGCCGGTACAGTGCGGGCATTTCAGCGCTGCGCCAACCGCCATACTGATAAGTTCCACGTACTTGGGATCGAGAGGGCTTGTTTCTGCGACGGTACTCTTGTACAGGAGGTGGGAGATAAGGACTTCGGGGCGCTCGCCCATCCGTTTGAAAATGAGCGGCACCCTCCCGTATTCCTCCTCGATGACTTTCATCCACTGCTCTGCCGTGACGTCCGCACCCTGCGAAACGATCTGCGCAAGCCGTTCCTCAAATTCGATTTTTGTCTTTTTCCCCATCATATCACCATGTTCGTTTCAGAGAAGAGACGGACCCGGATAATAATATAGTCACGCATGCGGGAGGGCAGGATATCCGCCACATCGCTAATCGTGATCCCATCTTCAATCTCAACTTTGCGGAGAATGCCCGCATACGTATCATACGGGAGTTTTACCCGGAGCCCGGACATCTGCACGGTCAGCGGTGTTGGAGAAGTCACTTCCAGGATGGCAGGGACCTGTTCCCGTATCACATCCATCAGCCGGGCGGGCGAAACCGAGAGCGGGTCTTTTGCTATCTCTTCCCGCTTTTTCTCAAGCACGCGGGTGATTTCGGCGACGATCTCATCGAGTTTGGCAAGTTCATCTGATTCTTTTGTCCGGTGCATAAACCTGCCGACATTCCCGACATACCCTTCAACCGGCGGATTAATGATCTTCTGGAGTGCCTCCTTGTCTGGCGCCCCACAAAGCACAATCGGCACCTCTACACCTCGCCGGATAATCTGCATCTTGTACTCAATGCAGCTCTCAAAATTGCCGAGCACATAAACAGCAATATCATGCTCGTTGATGACATCCCGTTCCTCATCATTGATGCCGGCAATGCGTTTACCCACACCCCGCGCCATGCCAATCATGTTGCTTTTTGCGCCAAGCCTTCTCACGTATTCGGCAATATCGCAGGCCGGATGGGGAAGGTGGTGGATTTCAAGGCTGGGGATGACGACGGCAATCTCGGTTCCGACAAGCGGGGAATCAATCACATCACCGGTGAGTGGTTTTCCCATGGTCCGGATCAGTTCGACATCGTCCTTTGGTACAAAACACTGGAGGACAACCTCCTGTGCAATCAGGTGTTTCTGGACAATATACCCTCCGAGGTCTTCGATCAGGTCAACGATCTCGTTATGCCGGTAGATACCGCCCCGGTAGGTGATGGGGACAAGGATCATGGCGTTTCCCCCATCAGGGCGAACTTCTCTTTGATACGGGCGTCCATATTTTCTGTCAGGGTATCCTCGCTTGCCACAAAGGAGAATTTTTCATTGCCATATGTCTCCTTTCTGACGCGGAACCCTTCCGGAGCGATGCAGCGCAATGCATAGATGAGGTCTTTATAGAGCGCCTCGCTTGGGTTTGCGATGACGATCTCCTCAATCTCTTTGGGATCGACCGAAACCCCGTAGAGTATTACCGTAAACCGGTCGGGCTGTTCAACATGGTCTTTGCCAAACCGCTCCCAGAAAATCTTGAGCATCGGCGCAAGATAGGTCTCATCAGAGATCGAGAGGGTAATCTTGCCTTCCAGCGGGTTCACGTTCGCGATATCATGGACACGGATAAGCGTGGTAACTTTTTTGACGATACCGACGGCAATAAAGAGGGGTATTTTCGGGTCGATGAACACATGCAGTTTGTGCATCACCCGGAGCAGGTTATGGTCAAGGAGCACGTCGTTTGTGATCTGCTTGTAGTACTCCCCGCCGAGGGGTTCTGTGCACTCCACTTCAAAGTACTCAATCGCAGGCATCTAATCGTCCTTGATAAATCCTGAAGCCAGCAGCGCCGATCCGACAGCGCCGATGTACTGCGAATACGGCGGTACAACAATCTCCACTTTCAGCAGTTCGCCCATCGCCCGGACCAGCCCTTCGATAAGGGATGTCCCGCCGACCATGATCACCGGCTCCTTGATATCAACTTCCTGCAGTTGCTGCTCGAAAACCTGTTCGGCAACGCTATGGCAGGCAGCTGCAGCGACATCCTCCCGGCTGCTGCCGGCGGCAAGAGCATTCACCAGGCTCTGTGTCCCAAACACGATGCAGTAACTGTTCATGGGCACGCGTCCTCCCATCCCTTTCATTGCGAGGGGCCCGAGTTCAGTGATATCCACACCAAGGCGTTTTGCGGTCATCTCAAGGAACCGCCCGCTAGCCCCGGCACAGATACCGCCCATGGTAAATGTTCCGGGAATGCCGTCCATCACCGAGATTGCCTTGTTGTCCATACCGCCAATATCAATAACCGTCGCCGGACCATGCTGGCGGTTAGCCAGGTACACCGCACCTTTTGAGTTTACAGTAAGTTCTTCCTGGATGAGGTCTGCCTTGATCTCTTTACCGACAAGGAACCGGCCGTACCCGGTAGTGCCGACTGCCTGTATTTCATCACGGGCAATTCCCGCCTCCTGCAAGGCATGAGCGATGACCTCGTTTGCGCTTTTAATGACTTCGGTCGTCGGCTGCCAGCCTGTCCCGACGATCTTGTTGTCCTTCATCACGATTGCTTTTGTGGTTGCTGACCCGGAGTCAAGCCCGAGCGTGATTCCCTGCTGGGTTTCCCGGGCGAGCAGTGCCCGTCGGCGGGCAATCGTTGTGAGAGCCTCCATTCTTGTCAGGAGCGTACCAGACGTCGTACGTTCAGTGAACGAATAACTGACAACCGGAAGTTTTGAGTGCTCGTGTATATACCGGCGCAGCTCGTTTCTGACGATTGCTGCCTCTGCACATCTGAAACAGGTAGCAATAAACACTGCATCGGCTTCCACCCGCCCTTCGACAAGTGCCTTTGCCCGGGCGATGGCAAGTTTAAGATCAGCGCTTCGCACATCAAGCCCGAACTCAGAAAAATCCTGCATGATATCTTTGAGTGCAATATCCGGGAAAAAAATTTCCCCGTTCACTGCTTGTGCTGCCGTGTTGATTTCCTGCTGGACCCCGGAATAATCCGGCCCGCAGGACAACTGGGCAATCCGGACCGGTACGGTCATGGTTTTTCTCCCAGTCCAGACAGGAACCGTTTGATTGCGGCAACAAATTTTATGCCCTCCTCCTCATTTTGGGGGTAATTCAGGTCAAGTTTTGGCATATCTTTCTGGCGGATGAGGAATTTGATCAGCTCGTTTGTCCGGGCGCACCCCATGCACCCAAATGCGAGATCGGCATCGTTGATAATAATCGCCGCGTCACATTCCTCAATCATCGGCCCGTAGAGGGACATACGGCCCCGGACACCGCTGGGGACTTCAACAGCTGCCCACCGGAGACCTTTTTTTGGATCTTCCGGGGTAATCTGGAGCGGAGCGGATTCAAGCCCCGGTGTCTGGACCCGTTCGCGGATCGCGATGGCAGAACCAAGCGGTGTATGCCCGAAACGGGTTACCATGTCAGAGAGAATCAGGCTTGTTGCAGGATAAATAAAAACTTTTACCATATCAGGGCTCCTGTGCGTCGATCATTTTTTTCAAGGCAGAGATATCAAGTTTTTTTCCCGTGAGGGTGCTCTCCGGGGCGGGAACGGCTTTTACGTCACGGTGGCCGAGCTCTTCAAGTGCGTGGGAGATATAGGGAAGGATGGTCATCTCATATTCTATACCGTGGAAACCGGGACGTGCACCGCCAAGTGTCGCCCGGCACCGTCGGGTATCCCCCGGCGGAAATCCACGGTCTTTTACAAAAATATGGTCGGGATCCATCTTGCGTATCTCGGTGATAATCCGGTTGACCTCGTCTTCCTTACCCATGATGACAAGACCAAAACAGGTTTCCTTGATCATGATACCCTGTGCAATCTCGTAGGCGCGGACGGCCATATCCGCCGGTGTCACGGTCATTGATTCCACAATAACATATTTTGTCACCATGCCGACATGATCGGGAACATAGTCCGTCATTTCTTTACCTCCCTGATATAGACCATCTGCCGTTCTTTTACGGTTTTGAGTTTATCGGTATCAATCACGCGCCCGATAATATTGGTTCCTTCAAAGGGTTCTGACGTTGGGCCAAACTCTTTGCTTGCCGATAACCGGACTCCCACAAGGCCGGCACCTTTCCGCGAATCATTGGTGATTGCAAGAGCGTTTGCCGGGGCCTCATTCACCGGTGCATTCTCAGGAATAATCTTGATCTCGGTGGGGATCTCAGGCTTGAAGAGATACACATCGTCAAACATAAAAAATGCCGGCATCATGCCTGCATCGTGCTGCTTGAGCCCGGTCAGCCTGCGGAAGATATCGCAGCTTACCGGTGCCGATGCATCGTCAAGCTCGATATCGATTACCTTTGCATACGGTGCCGTTGTAACCGTGACCAGACCTTCGTGGAGCATATCAAGGGTAGTGCCCGGTTCCTGCGATACCACGATCCGGTCTTTGGCATCGGTATCCAGTTTCAGTGCGATACCCCGTGATGTGGTGAGATCCTTTGCCTGTTCCAGGGGAAGACCCAGCAGATCGATACGCTCCGGCTGGACGTTTACCCTGAAAATATCATTATCTTTCGCGAGTCTGACCAGTTCTATCCCGTGTACAACCTGCCCGACGACACTGTGTGAAGGGACGCTGGGCACATCAGCACGGTACATATACAGCCCGCCAACAGAGGGGCCAGAGGTTCGGACGGTGACCGTTCCCTCCCTTCGGGGACGTTTGTATTGTGCCGGGACGATGGTGCCGGTGAGGGTGGGATCGAGGATGTGGGTGCTTGTCGCCCGGCCGACATGAAAGGTTCCGGACTCAAGAGCGATGAGCATATGTTCCACGCTCCCTGCCGCTTCAATGGTGACATGGTCAGGAGCATACCCTTGTGCTATTACACTGACGGTGGTTATTATCTGCATACCGTCCTCCAGAACAACCCCGCGGTCTGTAGTGGTAAACGACCGGCTCGTATCTGCCCAGCTGATTACCGGTTCGATTTTGGTGATGTGATCGCCGGATGCAAAACGGTCCAGTACCGCTCTGCCGCTGACGATGCGGCCGATTACGCCACCGGTACTATCAGCCCCGTGATCGGCGGAATGCCGGCTTTTTGAAAAGATCAGGTATGACCGTGCGGGATCATACCCCCCACATCCCAGAATCACTTCTCCGCGATCATAAAGGTGGGGTTTGCGCGAAGGGTGGATTCCCGAGGGAAAAGGACCAAATGCTGCCGAATACCGGTCTGTCCAGTGGAGCCCGAGCGCAGCAGCACGATCAGGAGATTCAAGAACCGGCGTTGCATCACCTGCAAGTTCAAGAGTAATGTCACCGGCCGTCGTACTGATCGCATAATACCCTGTGGCAGCCTGCTCTTTTGTTGCCGGACGGATTATGGCCACGCAATATTTTTCCGGGTGCCCGTCAAGAAGTGATCCAAGTGTACTGCCGTCAGCAAGATCATGTTTCTCGCCGTTAAGGTGAATACTGATCATTGCTTACCTCAAGCGGCAGGCTGGCTCATGACCTTTTTCTCTTCCTCGGTCAGGTGTGCCAGGACTTCCGCTGTCGGTCCTATCTCGATGATCTTGCCGCCCCTCATCAGGGCAGTACGGTCACAGGTTTCCCGGACGAACTCCATATCGTGCGAGACGACGATGAACGTCTCATCCATCTCTTCGCGGGAATGCATGATCGAATGTTTTACATCCACTTTTGTGATCGGGTCCATTGTACCGGTAGGCTCATCGAGGATTACAATACGCGGTTCCCTGATGAGGACCTGTGCAAGGGCAACACGGTGGCGTTCACCTTCGGAAAGTTGCCCCGGCATACGATCGAGGATCTCCTTACTCTTCTCCTCGGCAAATCCTGCCATCTTCAGGGTGATAACCGCTTTGCGCATCGCCAGTTCTTTTGGGAATTCAAGTCCAATCGCATCGGTGAGATTGTCAAGCACGGTCCTGTGGGGATAGAGATCGTATTCCTGGTGCAGGAGACCGATGTACTCTTTTGCGCGTCCCCGCTGGTCGATACCGGGCTTGGTCATATCGATCCAATCGTCCCCAATCTTGATATTGATCTCCCCGCTCGTTGGCTCGATGATGCCGGCAATAATCCGGGAAAGCGTTGTTTTACCCGCCCCGCTTTTCCCGATAATGCCAAAAATTTCCTTGGTGTAAACATCAAAATTGACACCGTTGACTGCCCTGACCACACCCCGGTCAACCGATATGTACCTCTTGGTCAGATCGTGTGCAGACACCACTTTTTCCCCGAGAGTGGTATGTTCGAACGTCTCACTGTCATCATACCCGATCATGAACTGGTCGATGACTTCTTTTGGCGTACCTATCTTTGCGATCCCACCCTCAACGAGCAGCATCGCACGGTCGGCGACATCTTCAATCACCTGCGAAAAGTGGGAGGTGACAACCATGCCCATATTGTTTGACTGCGCCGCTGTATTCAGCATCTGGTGGACAAGCCGGGCTGTTTCAGGATCAAGCGTCCCTGTTGGTTCATCGGCAAAGAGCAAAAACGGCTCTTTTGCCATCTGGCGGGCAAGCACAACACGCTGTTTTTCCCCACCTGACAGGTCGCGGGCAATATGCATCATCCGGTGGGAGAGCCGTACCTGGTCGATCAGGTCTGCTGCACGGTTGATTGCCTTGTCGGCGGGATAATTGATATCGTCAAGTGCATGAAGAACATTTTCGATCACCCGGTCATCGCCGTACAGGGCAAACGTGCGCTGGAACATGATCGCCGTCCGGCGCATTAACCGGCGTTTCAGCGTTTCATCTTTTTCGTTCCAGAGATCGATATCCATTGCGGAGAGTTTGCCGCCGCAGTGCGGACAGGGTTTACCCGCCGAACTCCCGACATCCATAAAATCGCAGGTGTTACAGGCTGCTACATGATAGACTATCCTGCCACTGGTCGGAGGCTGCTCTATTCCGCGCATGAGATGCATCAGCACGGTTTTACCGGCACCACTTCTCCCGATAATCCCCAGTATCTCCCCCTCGGAAATTTCAAAAGAAATATTTTTGAGTACTTTTGTCTCCTCAAAATCCATGCAGAGGTTTTCGACTGTGATCAATGGAGCCTTCATAATTCCCTTATACCCTATGTGGTACTCGTGTCATATTATCTTTTATATGCTGTACCATACCCGTCACGATCGTGTTTTTTCGAGTGGTGAAAGTAGTCCCTGCACAATGGGGATAACATCTCCCACCCGGTTGACCACGTAATCAGCAGCACGGTAAAGGCTTTCAGGGCGATCTCCATGCTGTTGTATCGTGAGGATTGCGATATCGGCTTTCTCCAGTGCGCACAGGTCATTTATCCCGTCACCGACCATCAGGACTTTATCGAATTCCTGCTTGAGATCGCAGACAATCTGCGCTTTCACCGAAGGTGTAGCCACGCCGTACACCCTGTCACGGGGGATGCCGAGGTGATCTGCCATACGCTCAAGTTTGGTTGACCGGTCACCGGATGCAATAAACGTCGGTACTCCCATGCTGTGGAGCGTGCTGATGGTCTCTTTTGCCCCTTCAAATGGCCATCCCCCCGCCGTGATACAGAATTCGATCGCGTCCTGTTCCATGTTGATAATCGCACCGCTGTTCATGGTGACCATGCTCTCCTCACGGCAGATTGACCAGACATTGCGGATACATTCCTGCAGATCGCCAACACATGCATTGGTATCGGCGTATAGTACATCACCGATGGCTTCAGCGGTGATGATCTTCCGGGTGCAGCTTATCCCAAAAGCGATATTTCTCTCTATCAGGTATTCCGACAGGAGCATTTTATGCGGGGTTTTCATGACATCTTCAGAATGTACAGGAAGGACAAGCAGGACACGATCCGGGCAGCTGAACGTGAGTGTGGTGGTCTCAATACCGGGAAGCAGTTTCTTGTTGCAGATGTCCTTTGCAACCCGGTACGTATTCAGGAGGGTTCCGGCACTGTCAAAAACTACGGCAACGGTCACATTCGCACCCGGTAATAAAATCTATGTGCTATTCTTTACATTTGATCAATGAAGCTTAATGATCGTTACTGAAACTGCAGACAAGATAAAGAGCATGGAAATCCGTGGTGCCGGCAGGATCGCACGGGCTGCCACAGCAGCGCTCCGGGATCATGCTCTCTCTATTGGCGACAACTCTCTGGCAGCATTCGCGCAGGACATGGAACGGGCAGCAAACACCCTGATCGCCACGCGTCCGACGGCCGTATCGCTCCCGAATGCCGTTCATATTGTCATGGCTGGTATCAACACCGCAAAAACAGCAAATGAAGCAAAAGTGGGGGTTATCACACGGGCTGATGCGTTTATATCCTCCTCGCAGCATGCCGTGGAAAAGATTGCCCGGATCGGAGCACGCCACATCCGTGACGGGGACACCATCCTCACGCACTGCAACTCAGAAGCAGCCCTTTCCTGTATCATCGAGGCGCACCGCGAGGGAAAGGAGATCACCGTTTATGCGACTGAAGTGCGTCCCCGCAACCAGGGACTTGTCACCATAAAGACACTCAACGATGCAGGAATAAAAACAATATTCATCGTGGATTCTGCCGTCCGTTCGGTTATCAATGATGTCGATCTGGTGATTGTCGGGGCTGATGCAGTGACCGTAAACGGTGCAGTGGTTAACAAGATCGGGACCGCACAGGTAGCACATTCTGCTCATGAAGCCCGGGTGAATGTGGTTGTCGCTGCAGAAACCTACAAATTTGCACCCCGTACCCTGCTTGGGGATCTTATCCAGATCGAGGAACGCCCGGGAAACGAGGTACTGCCGGATGAGATCGCAAAAACGCTGCCGAATGTGACGGTGTGTAATCCCGCATTCGATGTAACTCCGGCGGAATATATCGACCTGATCGTAACAGAAGAAGGGGCGATCCCGCCGCAGATGGCATATGTGATCATAAAGGAGTACCTTGGGTGGGGAATTGATGAATTTCATACCTCGTTTGAGATGGACGGGGGGCATGAGGATTAAGAGCCGGGAACCCTAAAAACACGATCATTATGAAATCAGGTGCATGCAATTATTGTGAAGCAGGATAATCAGATGCAGAGGCATGACAATGGAGATACCTTTTACCAAATTACACGGCAACGGCAACGATTTTATCGTCATTGACGAGTATGAAAAAACCGTCATACCGGATGATATGAAAGCGCAGTTTGCCGCCAGTTACTGCGATCGCCGGTTTGGAATCGGTGCAGACGGAGTCCTTTATCTTTCAAAATCAACAAGATGCAACCTGAAGATGCGGATTCTCCAGCCTGACGGGAGCGAGGCTGAGATGTGTGGCAACGGTATCCGGTGCCTTGCAAAATACGCATTCGATGCCGGGTACGTAAAGGAATCGTGCACCGTTGAAACGCTCGCGGGAGATATGAGCGTTGTCCTCGGTTACAAAGATGATGAATTTACTGCAACGATCACCATGACCCCTCCTGAATTTGAACGGAAAAGCATTCCTGCAACCGGCAACGGGGAATACCGGGAGCATATCGGTGCATTTGAGGTCTATGCAGTAAATACCGGCGTTCCTCATGCGGTGATTTTTGTCGATGATGTGGACAGTATCGATATCGCCACAGCTGCCCCCCCGATCCGCCATCATTCCACGTTCATAAACGGTGCAAACGTGAATTTTGTGCAAAAGACCGGCGACGCATCCATCAGGGTACGGACGTTCGAGCGGGGTGTCGAGGAAGAGACACTTTCCTGCGGGACCGGCGCAACAGCATCTGCCGTGTTGCTGCGCAAACTCGGCAACAGGGGCGATATCATCCATGTCGAGACAAAGGGTGGTCCACTCACCATTCACTTCAATGACGGGGTGAAGATGGAAGGGCCTGCGGTCTCGGTTTTCACCGGGGTTATCACGTATTAACTCTCTTTTTTGTGATCCTGTTTACCGGAACCTGGTGAAAATAGCCTGATCTGTCTCCCTGTAAAGTACGAGAGGGTAGCGTGTTACGGGCTTTGCAACCGCTCATGAGGACAAGTGTTTCCCCTTGTAGTGATCGTTCCTTGCACGGCCGGGGATCACGCGGCTGATCCCGCGGAACCCTGCAAACGTCCCATCCGCTGAATAATACGGTGTCGCATGATTTTCAAGGAGTACTGTTGATCCTGTCCTGTCACGCAACCGGGACTCAAAGAGAACCCGCTTCTGGTGTAATCTTCCCGCCTCTGCGAACATGTGCCGGTTCTGTTCGATACAGGCAGGATCAAGAAACTCAAATAGTGTATGACCGATAAGATCTTCCAGGGTATAACCGAGCATCTCTTCTGCCTGCGGACTCACGTAGACAAAGCGGCCCATGGCATCGGTCTGCCAGATAATGTCCGGTGTCATGGTGATCAGATCCCGGAAACGACTCTCGTTTTCCCGGAGTATCTCTTCTGACCGTTTCTGTTCGGTCATATCGATCCCAATGCCCCTCATGCCTGTTATTGCAGCGTTACTGGTAACCGGAGAAACATACATCTTTACCGGGAATGTGCTGCCATCCTTGCGCAATGCAGTATATTCGACGGCAGTGGGGAACCTGATGGGAGGCTTTGACAACGATTGCGCCACAAGTTCCGATACCATCGGCCGATCGGCCGGGGATATCATCTGCCATATCGTCAACCCGCATTCAAAGTCGGCAGGTGTATAGCGGTACATGGTAAAACTGCCCTGGTTGGCAAATACCAGATGCCCCAGGAGATCGCACTCCCAGACCGATTGTGGCAGGAGGTCCGCGAAGTCACGGAACTTCTTCTCGCTCTCGATAAGCCGGGCACCTGTTCTTTTTATGCCAGTAATGTCTTCGATCAAGGCGATCGTGGAATGGACGCTCCCGTCTGTTCCACGGAGCGGCGTGATGGTGACGGAACCCCAGATTACCGATCCGCTTTTAGTCAGATACCGTTTCTCCGTCCGGTAAATATCGCTCTTTCCCTCGTAGAGTTTCCGGACTTCAAGGATATCCTTGTCAACATGGGAGGGATGGGTGATATCCATGAATGTTTTTGTTAGAAGTTCTTCTGCCGTATACCCGAGCTGCTGGCAGAACTTCCGGTTGACGATGGTAAACCGGAAATTGGCATCCACCATTGCCATACCAAGAGGACCGTCTTCAAATATTCTCCGGAACCGCTCCTCACTTTGTTTTAGGGTGTCTTCTGCATTTTTACGGGAGGTGATGTCACGCGAGACCCCAAAGACGGACCTGATCCCACCGTGGCCGTCAGGAACCGGTGCGAGGAAATGGTCAAACCACCGCACCGCGCCGTTCACAACAATCGCCCCCTCACTCCTGAGCGTCGTACCCGATGCAATAACTTTTTGCAGCTGCTCACCCTGATGGTGTGCTTGTTCGGGGGGAAAAAGGATGGACCGGGGCTTCCCGATGATCTCGGCGGGACTTTTCCCACAGATGCCAGCAGCAAAACTGTTGACGTATTCAACCCGGTCATCCCTGCCAATCATGTAGATCAGGTCATTTGACGCTTCAGCAAGCAGCCGGTACCGTGCTTCACTGTCCTGTATCCGGGCCTCATCCTCTTTTCTTCGGGTAATATCCTCAAGGATAACGGATACTCCTTTATGCCCGTCATCAAAAACAGTCGGTGCAATATGGCATGAAAAGAAGATTCCCCGCCGGCTCAATGCAAGTTCCCCGGTCCATTCATCGCCTTTAATTCCACCTTTTATGTTGTCAATAAAAGTACCAAAGACCTCATCAAAAACCGGTACCAGCGATGAATATTCGATATTCTTTCCAAACAGGTCTTGTGAGCTGGTGTCAAGAAATGATAGAAACGGCCCGTTTGCGTAGATAATCCGCAGGTTTGTATCCAGTTGCAGGATAAGTTCTGATGAGATAGAGAGGACTGCCGATACGGGCACCCGGTGAGACAGGGTGTACATTTTTGCCATACCGAAATGCCGCATCTCCACTTGCCCGGATACAAGGAGGCTTTCAAGATACCGGCCAGCCGTGTTACGGTTAATTTTGACTACGTCAACAATATCGGTAATACTCAGACCCTGCGGATTTTCCTTGAGGATCTCCTTGATCTGCGCAGTTATCGCGGGACGTAAAACCATGGGCCGGGTAATATTGGCATATGAAGATATAATGGTTAAGATTTTTATTATGCGATTCTCTCTTTAAGAGGCAACCGGGAAAAAAAGGTTATCACATTGTCCTGATACCATCTTCTACAATTTCGAAATCAAATGATGCCCCTTCCGGCAGGGACCGGTGTTTGATGAGCGTTGCCCGCCGCACGCCGGGCGCATCAAGACGCTCGAGACGGACAATTGATTTGGAGATATGTTCAAGCGATGTCCCCCCAAGGCCAGCATAGGTGTTTTTTACCGTATCCATATACACCTGGTTTGTGACCATGACCGGGATATCGTATCGTTTTGCATACCCGAGCAGGTGGATCATCTGCCTTGTGAGCATCTGCATCGCATCCCTTCCTTTTTCAAGATCTGTGCGGTAAAGAGCTGTTGCAGAGTCCATCACCAGAAGTCCGGTCTTGCCTGCCTTGAGAATCTTGTCGGCTTCTGCAATCATGGTGCCCTGCTGCTCAAAATCGATAGGTTCAAAGAGGAATAACCGGTCCGCAATTGAATCCGTATCGCTTCCGGCAATCTGCCGGAACCGCTCGATAGAGAAACCCTCAGAATCGATGAAGACCACGGCCCGGCCGGCCCGCAACGAGGCGACGGCGGCAATCGTGCACAGGGTACTTTTCCCGCTCGCCGGTCCACCGTAGATCTGGCAGATCGTCCGGGATTCAAGTCCCCCTCTGAGAAGCCGGTCAAAAGCCGGGTTTCCGCTGCTGCGCCGGTCGGTGTTCACGGTGTGCCCCGCTGATTCCTGCCAGCCCTGCATGTTTTCCACCCGGCATCTTCAATTGCCCGGATCACATCCCGTACCGGCATATCCAGTTCCGCCGCGAAATCCCGGGCAGGATCGAACTCCGCTTTCAGCGTATACACACTACCATGCATCCACCCGCATTTGACCGGCATCGATCTTTTGTGTCCAGCGATTTCAACGTCCACTTTCTCGACCGTGCGATCGGCGATGAACCGGTGTACCGACGGGATACAGCGGATGCCCAGCGTGCCGAGTTCACGTGCCATCAGTTCAGCCATTTGCGTACTGGTGTCGGGAAGGCAGATCACCCGGATGAGAAATCCCGGGCGCCCTTTTTTCATGATGATCGGGTTTGCACTCGCGTCCCGTGCGCCGTTGTCCATGAATCCCGCGATCGCATGGGCAACCACCTCCCCGCTGATATCGTCGGTATTTGTCTCCAGCACATCGACAAAATCGTCCGCCAGTTCAGAAGGCTGGTCGCTGGTTGTCTCAACCACCATCGCCCGCAGGACATTTGGCGTGTGTGAAGGATTGCGGGTGCCCGCCCCGTACCCTGCTGCCAGAATCGTGGAGTGAAGAAATGCAGGTGGCTTCATCGTGGAGAACTCCGCGAGCAATGCGGCCCCGGTGGGTGTGCATAGCTCCCCCTCATCGGTCCCCATAATGGTTGAAAGCCCGCTATCTGCAAGAAGGGCAACGGTTGCCGGGGCCGGGATGGGTACCGTGCCATGGGAGCTGCTCACCGTGCCACTGCCTACGGCGAGGGGGTGTATCACGACGCCCTCAACATGCAACGTGTGCAGTGCCGTGCATGCACCAATTACATCGGCAATCGCATCGTCTGCTCCTACTTCATGGAAATGGACATGCTGCCCGTGAACCTGTTCTTCTGCCCTGCGGATTCGCTCAAAGACATTCCGTGCCCAAAAAAGCGCTTCCGGTGGAATTACATCCCGGGCTGCCTCCAGGCGTGTCATCACATCTGAAAATGTCCGGTGGACAACCGGGGCATGGGTCTCTACCCGTATCGCAGAGATTCCTGCACGGTGAACGCAGCTGATGGTGGGTGTGGCAACGACTGACTGCATCGCTTTGGTTACGATCTCCTGATCGGCACCACAGCCAAGCAGTGCTCCGATAATCATATCGCCGGCCGCGCCATGGAACGGATCGAAAATAAGGACTCGCATAACGTTACAGTACTTATAAATCCCTGCGTATATGACCTTTAAGGTAATGCCTGAAGTTCAATTGAGGGTGGATTCTGCATATCCCGGCGATCAGGGTGGCGGAAAGGCACGTCTCGATCCTGAGACGATGCTTCTTTTAAAAATCTCCCCCGGCGATCTCGTGGTGATTGAGGGGAAGCGCCGTACGGTCGCAAAAGTCTGGCGGGCGCTCGTCGAGGACTGGAACCAGCGAAAGATCCGTATCGATAATTTTACCCGGATCAACGCGGGTGTGAGTATCGGTGACACCGTGAAAGTTTCAACGCTCACTGATGAGATCGAGGCAAAGCGCGTAGTCCTTGCCCCGCCCGAGGACATGCCAAAGAAGATCCCGATTGCCAATAACCCGCATGTTTTAAACGGGCTCATCGATTTCCCTGTGGTAAAAAACGACTCAATCCCGATCATGCTCGGGCTCCCCTTTATCCAGCCCCAGATTGTTGCGTTCAAAGTCATCGAGATCGAGCCTGAAGAAGCAGTGATCATCACCAAAAACACGTCGGTTGAATTTTCCGATAAACCAGCCGCCGGTTTTGAAGGAGTCAAGAGGTTCTCGTACGAGGATATCGGGGGTTTAAAAGACGAGCTCCAGCGCCTCCGCGAGACTATCGAACTCCCCCTGCGCCACCCGGAACTCTTCCAGAAACTGGGAATCGAGCCACCCAAAGGCGTCCTGCTGTATGGCCCTCCGGGGACGGGAAAGACCCTGATCGCAAAAGCGGTGGCAAGCGAGAGTGGTGCTCATTTCATCTCGATTGCCGGGCCAGAGGTCATCTCGAAATATTACGGCGAAAGCGAACAACGCCTCCGCGAGGTCTTTGAGGAGGCACGGGAAAATGCACCTTCAATTATCTTTATCGATGAACTGGACTCAATCGCCCCCCGCCGCGAGGAAGTGACCGGGGAAGTCGAACGGCGTGTTGTTGCCCAGCTGCTGACGATGATGGACGGTCTTGAAGAGCGGGGGCAGGTTGTCGTCATCGGCGCAACAAACCGTGTCGATGCGATTGATGCCGCCCTGCGCCGGCCCGGCCGGTTTGACCGTGAAATTGAAATTGGTGTGCCGGGTGAACCTGACCGGATCGATATCATGAAGATCCACACACGGGGGATGCCGCTTGCCGAAGATGTCAGCCTGAACATTCTTGCCCAGCAGACGCACGGGTTTGTGGGTGCGGACCTTGCTGCACTCGCCCGGGAAGCGGCAATCCGTGCATTGCGCCGGTACCTGCCGATCCTCGACCTTGACGCAGAAGAGATCCCGCAGGAAGTGCTTGACTCGTTAAAGGTGCTTGCAAGCGACTTCAGGAGTGCCCAGAGGGATGTCGGGCCAAGCGCCATGCGGGAAGTGATGCTCGAGGTCTCGCACGTGAAATGGGAGAACGTCGGAGGTCTTGAATCGGCAAAGACCGAGATCCGCGAAGCAATCGAGCTCCCGCTTACTAACCGCGAGAAATTTGAAGACCTCGGTATTGAACCGCCGCATGGCATCCTGCTGTATGGCCCTCCGGGGACGGGAAAGACCCTGATCGCAAAAGCAGTGGCAAGCGAGAGCGGGGCAAATTTCATCCCCATCCGTGGCCCCCAGCTGCTGTCGAAGTGGGTCGGCGAAAGCGAGCGGGCCGTCCGCGAAATCTTCAAAAAAGCCCGGCAGGTCGCACCTTCGATCATCTTCTTTGACGAAATGGATGCCCTTGCCCCTGCACGGGGAACATCGAGCGATTCGCATGTCATCGACAATGTGCTCAACCAGATCCTGACCGAGATGGACGGACTCGAAGAACTCAAGGATGTCGTTGTCATGGGCGCGACAAACCGCCCGGATATTGTTGACCCGGCATTGTTGCGGGCCGGGCGGTTTGACCGGCTGGTCTATATCGGGGAACCGACGCTTGAAGACCGGAAAAAGATCTTCTCCATCCATACCCGGTTTATGCCGCTTGAAGGTTCAACGCTCGAAGAGCTTAACCAGATCCTTGCAGGTACTACCGAGGAATCTTTGGCCGAGATTATTGAAACCTGGGGAACGGATAAGCTGATCTCGCTTGATGATGTACGGGCCACTGGTGTTCCAAAGACCGAAGGCACGGTTGGGCTATCAGCGGGTGCACGACGGAAACGTCTCATCGAATTGATGAGCGAGAAAAAACTCACGATAGCCGATCCGGCACGGGACGCGCTTGCGCTGACATTTGCAAAAATATCCGAGGGTTTTGTCGGCTCTGATCTCGAATCCCTCTGCCGTGAAGCAGGTATGCTTGCCCTGCGGGAAGGGGTATCAACCGTGTCCCAGCGCCACTTTGAGGCGGCCCAGCAAAAGGTGCACCCGACGATGAACGAGAATCTCCGCATGTATTATGCAAAGATACAGGCACATTTCAAAGGCGGGTTGCCAAAACAGGTCCAGCCGCCGGAATACCAATAACCCTTTTTTTAAAAAAAATATCTGAAAAAAAAAGTCTGTTGCCTTCCAACAGGTACGTTAAACATATAATCCGGATTGTTGTGTTTGTTCCAGCCCGTGTACAATCCCGCCCCGCTATTCGCAGTAGGGATCGCTTGCCCACTCTTCGTAGACTTTTTTGGGCGGCTTCCCGTGACGGGATCCATGCTGGCGCGAGGTAGCCCGCTCCTCCTCGGTATCCTCCGCATCCAGACCGGTCTTTGGATCTTTTGGCTGGTGATCTGCCCCTTGATCAGGGTGTGTCCGCTCGTGATGAAACCGTGGTCTGCCCTTCCGGATCGGGGGTTGGAGCGTCTCTTTTGGTGAATCGTCTGCCATACCTATCATCTCTTATCTTACAGGACAGGTACAACAAAAATCTTGCCCTGACTCTCATTTCATTTCCCGCAGCCGGATAATGCACATCTATAAACATCAACGTCCATTATCTACCATCATTAAAATCCGGTGCCAGGATGTCCAACGTCACTACCCTTCTCGATGCAAAAAGTGTTCCTGAAGCAAAGATCGCATTCATCTGCCCCACCCGAAACGAATCCTACAGCTATGGAAAACTCCGTAGGGAGATGAACCGGGTTGGACTGGGGCTCTCCCGCCTGGGTGTAAAAAAAGGCGACCGGGTCTGCATCTATCTTGAAAGTTCCCCCCAATACCTTATCAGTTATTTTGCCATCTGGAGGATCGGTGCTGTGGCAGTGCCGATCAACAGCACGTACCGGGGTGAGGAACTCCTCCACGCGATCAACGATGCCGGTGCATGCGCCATTATTACGGATGCTCCCGGGACGGGAATAGTAAATGGCATCCGGGCACTCGCTCCTACCCTCATACACTGCATCAGCACCAGCGGCTCCTGCACCGGATCCGTCGCATGGGACTCGTTTCCGCCGGCACCTGAAACCATGCGGGCGACCAACTGCTCCATGGACGATCTCTGCCATCTCCAGTACACTGCCGGCACAACCGGCAAACCCAAAGGGGCAATGCTCACCCATGGGAACTGGATGACCGCGCTCGATGCTGAACGGGAAGCCCTCAGGCTGCGCCCTGAAGATCTCTACCTGGGCATCTATCCGATGGGGCACGTAGGGCTGTCATGGGGGCTCTCCGTCCTCCGCGCCGGGGGAACCTACGTCATGATGGAGCGTTTTGACCTCGAGCGGTACCTGGCACTTGCAGAAGAATATAAGATTACGGTCCTTGCCGGCATGCCCCCGGTGATCCACTCGCTTGTCCACAGCCCGCCCGGCACCGAAAAGAGACTCGTTAGTGCCCGGGTGATCATATCAGGTGGCGGCAACCTCCTGCCTGCCATCTGGGAAGCATTCGATCACCGGTACCACATACCCGTGGCAAACTCGTACGGGCTCTCTGAGACGATTGTCATTGGATCGGGCACCACCACCCTTCCCGAATACCCCCACCTGACAAAAGAGTACCGGAGCGTAGGCGTAGCGGTTGGTTACACGGAAGTAAAAATAGTCGATGTCGATGACCCTGCCAGGGATATGGCGTTTCGCGAAACCGGAGAGATTGCGCTTCGCGGGCCATCGGTTGCGCGAGGCTACTGGAACCTGCCGGACGCAACAGCATCAGTATTCCGGGAGGATGGCTGGTTTTTGACCGGTGATATCGGTTATCTCGATGAAGACGGGATCCTCTACATTACCGACCGGAAAAAAGACATGATCATTATGTCCGGCTGGAAAGTATACCCGACTGAAGTGGAGAACGTGATCGTCCAGCATCCGGCCGTTGCAGACGTTGCGGTGTTTGGGATCCCGGACGAACGTAAAGGCGAAGTCCCGGTTGCTGCCGTTGTCCTGAAAAACGGCTATATACTGACTGACAGTCAGCTGGAGAGTTTCTGCCGGGACCATCTTGCCGGATACAAGATCCCCCGGAAACTGGTGATTGTGCCGTCACTGCCCCGGGTGCACGGGTGGAAGCTGTTGCGCCGGACGCTGCGGGAAACGTATGGCAACCGTGGCGGGGAATAGCAAAAAAAACATTTCGGGAATCTCCTGAAGACCGATTGATAAAAATTCCACAAACCTTTTAAATTCTTATTGAATAATATTAGCCGGTGCATCCGTAAGTGGACACGAAAAGCCGTATAATGGACGTCCCGATTAGCGGGAAGCCAAAAAAGCGGACAACCGGTATTGTGGGTCTTAACCTGCTTCTCGACGGGGGATATCCGCAAGGAAGCCTTGTTATGGTGTACGGTACGCCGCTTGCCGGGGTCGACCTTGCGGCAATGCAATTCTGGAAAGATGGTGGGGAAGAAGGTACCTACCTGATGAATGATGGCGATATTGAAATCGGGATGGTTGATGCAACCGATCTCCACCCGGAAATGTATGTCCCCCAGATGACTGGCGGCAGAATTGTTGTAGACTCTCTCTCTACTGTTATCATCAGGTATGGGATTGATGTCGCCCTCAAATTCCTGCGTGTTGCGCGTGAAGAGATGAAGAAGCGCGGCGCAAACATGATTTTCATCGTTTATACGGGTGTCCATACCTCCGTTGAAATGACCCGGATCATGCGTGCGTCAGATATCGTCGTTGAATTCAAAAACGATATCCACCAGAGCGAGATCGAACGAACCTTGGCCGTACTAAAAATAAAAGATTCAGCCGCTCCCCAGCGCCTGCTGCCGTTTATTATTACCGAAAACGGGATCGAAGCATCGACCACCTCAAGGGTCGTATAAATTATGTTGGTGATTGCTCAATAAAGACCACCATTAATCAGTACTGTTATGGAAAAAATTCAACGAATTTCATTTATTTTTAGTTTAAAGACGTTCTTGGGGGATTCGCCCCCGCCGCTATGGCATCCCCCATTTTGCGATGATGCTGTATTACCCAGTCTCATAAAATATTTTGAATTTTCTTGATCTGGCTCTGATTTCATTTGGAATATCAATCTCGTGAAAAATTTTGGTGGCGCCAAATGATGAATCACCATTATTTATTTTCAACTGTTCAGGTCTCTCATAAATCAACATCTGTTTCATTTCCGGATTTTGTGACATGTACTATTACAGAGTACCTGTGATGCAAAACAAAACCGGAACCTGCCCTTTACTGAATAGATCTAACTGCAAAGTTAGCTAAAAGATGGCGCACCATCCATCAGTCCCTGACATTTTTTAAGGAAAAACCGCGCAAAACCGGTTTTTTGTCCGGGCCGCGCCGCGCTTTTTTCCTGTCAGATATCTGGCAATATAAAAAACGCTGTACGCGGCCGGATTCCTTGAAAAATACCCGGATTTTCCATGATGAGTGCGAAAATATTCGAAGTGACCATCAACCTTTTAATCTCACTGCCAAAATGTGAAAATATACAATGGACAACGAATTCTGCACACGAACAGCGAGGAAACTCCGGAAGCTCGGGTACGTACCAAAGGTTGCGACCTTTTTCTCCCGGTTTTTTTACCTGTCAATGTTGTCTGTGAGCGGAATTGTGCTCATCAGCATGCGCTACCGGAACGGAGTGATATTCATTGGAGATGAAATCCCCCGCCTCCTCCGGTACACGCTTGCCGGCCCCATTGCATCAATCAGCCGGACTACCGGCGCGGAGATCATCATCGCGGACCCAGCAGCCGTGTACATCGTGTACTCCTCTTCTCGCATACATCGTAATTGACCGCCGGTCCCGGTGGGTAATTCCCTTAAAACGATTGCTGACACCGATAACCTGCCGTCCGCTTCGTGAACAGGAAACTGAGTCGCTGCACCTTGTTGCGGCCCTGACCGGACCGGCGCTGTAAGGCTTTGACCGGAGAGCCGACGTTCTATTGGGTCTCATAAAAAAGAATTGCAGGAGAACAAACCACAACTGAAAGGAGATGTGTATGGAAATATTATCGATAAATCATCAGGAAGTGACCGGGCCGGATCAGATGGCGCCAGTTTCCTGGACAAAAGACCCGGAGCCCGTCCCGGGGAATTGCCGGGGGTGCGTCTTATGAGCCGGGGACCCCGCCCCCGCCGGGCGCTTTCTGATGCAGTCATCATCGCGCAACAAAGAGGTACTGTCCAGCAACATGCCGGTAACGCCCCTGAGTCTCTCTACGATTTCGCTATCGTTGGAACCACACCGGTCGCTTTTGTACGGGTGAAGTTTGCAGCCCGGATCCTCGAAACGATCTCACATATTGCCGAAGATTTCCAGGATGAGATCCGGCGTCTCCGGGCTGTCGCGAGAGATGCCGCCATCTCGCTTGAGCTCTGGCTGCGTTCCAGACATGGTACGTGGCGGTTCTTCCGCGTCACCGGTGACGGCCTTGCCGAGCTGGACCGGAATGGCAGGCCGCTTGCGTGAGAAGAACGGTACCGGCGGGTAACTAAAGCAAGGGCCGGGGAAGGTCTCTTTGGGGGTGTTTCTGGAACCTCACTGGCCAGGTATCAGGGGAGATATCCCAAACACGTCGGAGATACTCCTCGTACCGTGGAGTCAGGGAGTACTGCGAAAAGGAGCGTGTATTAGGCTCCGGCTACCCTTTTTTCTGGTGCTGGAGGTAATAATTCGGGAAACCGGGGTAACAATTACTGTAAAAAACCGTTTGTTAAATTCGGTAAATATGAGGTCAAAAATAGCCATATTCCCGTGTCAGAAAATGGGGTGAGCTGTGTGCAAGGGCAGGGCAGGCTGCATCCGGGAGCAACCCCGTTTTTTGTAGAATTTACCGGAATGGGGGGTTCTAACCCGGGACACAACAGGGGGCCAGGGA
>JBDKTL010000004.1:0-19196 GCA_039698055.1 Methanoregula sp.
CAAGCCTCACATGAGTCTCAACTGGGATGAACCGTGTAACGTCTTCTGGTACAAATTGCCTCCGGAGAGGATTTTGGATTATGCGAAGAAATGGTTATATGTGTAAAATTAATTCGGGATTCCACACATTTTTTTATCAATCTTATCGGGGTGAATAAAAGTTTCAGGGAATACCCGGACAGGACAAACAGAAGAACGATATATCGATAAATCCCTCACGAGTCGATTCTCTCGTTCAAGTGGAATTTTAACAGCGCATTTTTTGTGTATTTCCACAAATCGGGTTAAAAAAATTCGCGAACAATCCTTTTTCTTATTATGCCTGAATAGACAAACGGGCAACAGGAATCATGATACCAATTCCGGTCATGTAATCTCCCCATTGAGAGCAGTTACATACTGAATTGAAGAAATCGCATGTTCAATAAGTTCTTCAATGCCAATCTTTTCCTCCGCCTCCTTTATCGGATCGAGAGTCGCTGCTGTTGTTGGCATCTTCGGGACAGCCCGGCAGGCAAGATCGCCGGGATGCATCTCAAATGTTCCGATCCTCCGGGCAATCGTAATGATCTCCGATTTGTCGTAGGTAATGAGGGGCCGGAGAATTGGTATAGCGACTACTTCTGATATAATCGCAAGATTGGCAAGTGTCTGGGACGCCACCTGACCAAGATTTTCCCCGGTGATCAGCGCATATGCATTTTCCGGTTCAAGCAATCGTGCGCCCACCCGCACCATGAACCGCTTGCAGAGCACACAGCGATATCGCGGTGCGACACGGCACCGTTGCACCGCTTCATAGAGCGGTTCACTGTCCGCGATAATCATCTGCATCGGGTATCCCGGACACCAGAGTGACAGCTTCCGCAGGTTTTCGATTGCCGCTTCCCGTACATCTGCTCCGGCCCACCGGCCCCCGTCCATGTGCAGGTAAATTATTTCACAGCCACGTTTCATCGCGAGCCATGATGCAACCGGCGAATCGATACCACTTGAGAGCAATGCGATTACTCTTCCCTGTGTTCCCCATGGCAGGCCGCCCGGTGCAGGAATACGGGTATCATACACAAGCCCACCGAAATCTCGCATCTCGACAAAGATCTCATAGTCCGGTGTTTCCAGATCCACTTTGAGACCGGAAATATGATCGTAGATGGCCGAACCAACATATGCACCCAGTTCCTGGCTGTTCATCCCCACCTTGTTCTGCCGTTTTGCCCGCACGGCAAAACTCATGGGTGCCTGAAGGTGGATAGATGCAAGGCCAATTGCCTCCGCACACAGAGCGTCCGGTTCTGCATCAGTCAGCGTGCAGACACTCACATCCACGACACCAAACACCCGTGCCGTGATTGCTGCGATCTTAACGGGGTCATCCCCATAGAGAAGGATGCGCCCCCGCGGTGTCTCTGTATGGTAGGTCAGGCCGGCAGCAGACAGCGCTTTTCCGATATTTCGCAACAGAAGACCAATAAAATGATACTTCACCGGTTCACTTTTCAGGAACAGCTCGCCATACCGCACCATAACGATTTTTTTTGCATTTGATTTCGGATACACGATTCCTACTGCCATACTCGTACCCAGATATTGAAGGTCAAGGAAGATAACCATTGGTGGCTAGGGAGGTTTTCTTATAATAAAACAAGTCATGATTATGAAAATGTACCAGGCCGGAACAACGAAATCCTTTAATCAGGGGAAGGAATAGTGTACTGAAATGGCGAAAAAGGCAAGTAAACAAACCGAAGAACCGCTCAAATTATTCTATATTTTTTATAATGAAGAACGCTGGATCAACTGGCTGCATTCACTGAGCGAAGCAAGTTTTGAGTTCGATGAAAAAAGCGAAGAAATGCCGGAAGGGTTTCGGATTCTTGACGCGTTCAGTGTTGATATCACGCTGTCCGTGCTCAAGATCGTCAAACTCTACCAGAACAAACGCTTCAGTAGTGAAGAGGCACTTGTGCAACTGGGAAAGGTCGAAGCAATTGTCATGTCCGCTGCACCTGAAGGCGATCTTGAGGAGATGGTCGAGATTCTCCAGCTCCCCAAAGTTGCATTGTTTGCTGCCTGCCGGAAATACCTTAGCGGGACATTTGACAAGGATATCAAAACTCTCGTGAAAAAAGGCAGGGATCTTATCGAAAAAGACATGGAAGGCGCACTTGATACAGCTGCAAATATTGGCGCGAGCGTGATCGACGGCGCTGCCTGTTGCGGGAAATACGTCAAAGACGATCTTGAGAATCCGACCCTGTTTGATGAATGGCTTATTGAGTGCGAGCGGATGCACGAGGCAATGGGATCGCTCAAAGACTTTGACGAGTCAACCGGAGAAGACGATTGATCGCGAACCGGGCACGATTCCGTCACGCAAAAAAGATTGAACGGCTTGCAGGTTACCGGGTTCCGGATCTTGCCTTTCATCCGGCAATGCTCGAAACCATCACTGCCCGGTTTAATTACGATGCACTCGATTTTGCCATTCGTCAGCAGTTGCTTAACTTTTTTAATGATTTTCTTCGCTGTAAATGCAAGAATTCTCCTCTGTGCGGGTGCCCGGAAAAGAAGTTTGCAAAAAAAGTTATCGAACTGCGTGAGAACGGGCTTGACCACCGGCAGATTTCTGCCGCACTGTCAGATGAGTATGGGATCGAGATTTTTCCTGCGGATGTACTGTCATTTTTGGAGGATTCTGTCCATGTCCTTGAAGCGATATCGGATGTTTCGCGATTACAGGGACGACAGGATCTATCCGAAAAGACCGATGAACATATCCGGCTGATCGAACGGTAATTTTTTATCCGTGCATGAAAATGGTTCTTCAGGAAAAGAATCATATCCGGGTTTTGCCCGTATGTTTTTTTATACCGGGCTCGTGATGACAGCACCAAAAAACCGTATCAATTCCATGTTATTTTAATAGATATACACTCCAGTTAATCAACAATCATGTCCTTCTTCGCAGCAATTGTCGAAGCTGTTGCTGCGCTGTTTCTTATTGGGGTATGTGCATTCCTGCTCGTGCCGATGTATGGTGAAATAACCGGGCTGGATGTGTCCGGCTATATCCTGATGCTGGCCATCCTCGCGTTTATCATTGTCATTGGATTTATTGCAATTATCCTGAAAAAGTTTTGATGCGTGAAAAATTATTCAACATTTCGTCCCATCGGTTTTTAAAATATACATCCACTTTCTATCAAAAAAATTTCAGGAGATTGCATTTGTTGCGGTATGACGAGCCAGTCACTTCTGATAATGGTCTCTGTTAAAATCATTACATCGTCCAGGGAAAAAAATATTCCTAAAAAGGCGGGCATTGAAAATTTTTATTGCGTGTATAATAAAATGAAAAAATAATATTTTTTTCGGTCAATTCCTAAAAATTAATACTGTAAAAAAATTCTTAATTTATATCGATTCTATCCATCCTTTGAGTTATTTTTAGGTAAAAGCGAAGTTCCAGCATTTATATAAACACATAAGAATTTCTTTTAGGGTATACGATGATTTTCTAATATGCAGGAACCAGAAAAAATCCCGGATTTATACCAATTTGTGCCGATAGGTATCATCCATTCCCCGTTTTCTGAACCTGCCGGTATGCCCATCCAGCCGGCCGGGGCATCGGGTGTGCAAGGCAGGATTGTCCTTGATCCGGAATTCCAGGATGGACTTAAGGATCTAACCGGATTTTCCCGGATTATTCTTATCTACATCTTCCACCGGTCAAATGGCTACAACCTTAACATAATGCCATTTCTCGATACAGTGCAGCACGGTGTTTTTGCCACGCGGGCTCCCCGCAGGCCAAATGCTATCGGAATCTCGATAGTACGACTTGTTGCGATTCACGGCTGCGAGCTGATCATTGAGGACGTTGATATTCTTGATGGTACACCGCTTCTGGATATCAAACCCTATGTCCCGGCATTTGATGCATATCCTGAAGAAAAAGCCGGATGGTTTGACAACAGTGGCGATACAGTAACCGGTGTCCGTTCAGATAACCGGTTTTGTGAAAAAAATGGCCATGTGAGAAAGGATCGATAGCGATTCAATCTTTAGCTGATTAGAGTGCTAAGGTTTCTCATGATGGTTGCAATGAGGGTGCGAAACCAGTTGGTGACAATTATCGTTCCTGCAGTTAACCAGGATATTAAAAAAGCCCAAATGAAAAAATTTGGAAACATGCCTCAAACACTTTTTAATACAACAATACATAGTGCTTCAGGCTCGTCAAACTTTATCAGTTCCTGTCGCCTTTTTTATGAAAAAATCCCTTTTCATCTTCACCGTTTCTGGTTTTTACCAGCAATATGAAACTATCAAAAATACTCCGCCATAATCGTACGGATACAGATCCTGTATGAATAAGAAAATCAACAGTAATCGGTCATTATATAGAAAATCTCCTGATTCCAGACATTTTGAACAATAAATTTATTTTTTACATGATTGATCGTTATCTTGTAGGAAGGAATATTCCTGCCATCTAATATAAATATTTGCAAAAACAACGATAGTATGTAATAAAAATGGAGAATGAAATGCGACAAAATGCAGCGTATGATAGGGATGATCCTGGTCCAACTGCGATAATCCCTCGTAAAGCGGGCACAGCAGGAACAGGATTTTCCCGTTTCCCGTCAGCCTGCAAGGATCGGATGGCAGACACCAAGTGCTTACTCACGGGCGGAATGACATGGGCAACCGCAACCGGAAAAAACGGTTTAGCGGAAACCGGCGGTCCCGAACCGGGAAATGAGTTTAGGGGACGCCCAAAAAACAGAGAAGTTCAGAACAATCTGGCACATCCCGGTTGTTTTTAAGAGCCCCGTACAAAAGAGCACTCCGGAAAAACTTGCATGTTAAAGGACGAAAAATAGCGAAAATTCAGGAATTCAACTAATGGCAAAATGAGGTTATACAGTATGAGACAAGTAGCAATTTATGGAAAAGGCGGTATCGGGAAATCAACAACTACCCAGAATACCGTAGCAGCGCTCGCAGAATCCGGAAAACATATCCTGGTCGTAGGCTGTGATCCAAAGGCAGATTCCACACGCCTTCTCCTGCACGGGCTCTGCCAGAAAACCGTGCTCGATACCCTCAGGGACGAGGGTGACGATATCGAACTCGATAAAATTGTAAAACCCGGCTTTGGCAATACCCGGTGCGTAGAATCCGGCGGACCTGAGCCCGGTGTAGGTTGTGCCGGCAGGGGTATCATTACCTCCATCAACCTGCTCGAATCACTCGGAGCTTACACATCTGACATCGATTATGTCTTCTACGATGTACTCGGTGACGTAGTCTGCGGCGGATTTGCCATGCCTATCCGCGAAGGCAAGGCAGAGGAGATCTACATTGTCGCTTCCGGGGAACTCATGGCATTGTATGCAGCCAACAACATTGCAAAAGGTATCCAGAAATATGCAATAAACGGTAAAGTCCGTCTTGGCGGCATCATCTGCAACAGCAGAAAAGTGGACAATGAACATGCCCTTCTCAAAGCATTTGCTGAAGAGCTCGGGTCGCAACTCATCTACTTTGTCCCAAGAGACAACCTTGTGCAGCGTGCAGAAATTCATAAGAAAACGGTTATCGATTTCGACCCGGAATCAAACCAGGCAAACGAGTACCGCAATCTTGCAAAGGCTATTGACGGGAACAAAATGTTCGTTATCCCAAAACCGATGAAACAGGAGCGGTTAGAGGAACTGATGATGCAGCACGGATTTTTGGACGCATTCTAACATCAGGAAAATTAAGAATCAAAAAACGACGGAAGTGTGAAAGTGTTACTGATAAGAGCCATTGTACGACCGGAAAAGAAAGATGACGTGCTGCACGAACTGTCTGGAGCGGGATTCAATGCCGCCACGATGGTGGACGTAGTAGGCCGGGGGAAACAGAAAGGAATTAAAATCGGGGGGATGGTCTATGATGAAATCCCAAAGATCCTGATCCTTGTGGTCATACCGGATGAGGAGAAAGACAAAGTCATAAAAATTATCCTCTCGACTGCCCGGACCGGAAATGAAGGTACATTTGGGGATGGCAAAATCTTTGTCAGCCCGGTTGAGGAAGCTTACACCATCTCAAAAAATGCCCAGGGATTGTGAGGAGGGAGACCGTTGAAAGAGATCATGGCAATTGTCCGGATGAAAAAAACCGGAGCCACCAAAAAAGCCCTTGTTGCAGCTGGCGTAGCCGGTTTCACGGCAATCAAAGTCCTTGGCCGGGGAAAACTGGTCACTGACCCACAGGAACTGGAGAAATGCAAAGCGAAACTCCTCGGGATGGGCCTCGATGAATTCAGCGATTCCGGGGATACCGAGAAGCTGGTCACGAGTTTTCTTGACGGCTCACGGTTCTTTCCCCGTCGCCTCTTCACCATTCTTGCCCATGATGAAGACGTTCCCCGCATCATCGAAGCGATTACAAATGTGAACCGGACTGACTACGGTATTGGCGATGGAACCATCTTTGTCCTGCCAATAACCGATGCAGTCCGTGTTCGCACGGGAGAGGCCGGAGAGGCCGCTATCTGGTAAGGAGGAATCAGCGTATGGCAGAAACTGATGTGTTCATAGAAGAGATGCTTGATCCCTACCCTGAAACAGTGAAGAAAAACCGGAAAAAACATCTCGTTGTTAAAAATGAGGCCGCCGGGTGCTGCCCCACAATTGAGGCAAACACCCGGACCATCCCCGGTATTATTTCGCAGCGCGGTTGTGCATATGCCGGCTGTAAAGGTGTCGTTATCGGGCCAATCAAAGATATGATTACTATCACCCACGGCCCGGTCGGCTGCGGATACTACAGCTGGGGAACCCGGCGCAACAAAGCCCGGGCCGATGAAACCACGCCAAAAGACAAGATCTACTCCCATCTGTGCTTCACCACCGATATGCAGGAGCCCGATATTGTCTTTGGCGGAGAAAAAAAACTTGCAAAAATGATTGACGAGGTTGTCGCTGCATTTCATCCCCGGGCTATCAACATCTGCGCCACGTGTCCGGTCGGCCTGATAGGTGACGACATCAATGCAGTGGCAAAAGCTGCTGAGGAACGCCACGGCATCCAGGTACTTGCGTACAACTGCGAGGGCTACAAAGGCGTCAGCCAGTCAGCAGGCCATCACATCGCCAACAACATCATCATGGAGAAGATTATCGGAACCGGCACGGAACGCAAACCCGGCAAACATGTCATCAATCTTCTCGGTGAATACAACATCGGGGGCGACGGCTGGGAACTGGAGAGATTCCTTTCCGAGATTGGGTACACAATCAACAGCATACTTACGGGTGATTCGAGTTACCTCAACATTAAAAACCTCCACCTTGCGGATCTCAACCTTGTCCAGTGCCACCGGTCGATCAACTACATCGCTGAGATGATGGAAACCAAGTACGGTACCCCGTGGCTGAAAGTCAATTTCATCGGGATCGATGCGACAAACCAGTCGCTCCGGCAGATTGCCCGGTGTTTCAATGATCCGGAACTGGAGAAACAGACCGAACTCGTTATTGCCCGTGAGACGGCTCGCATAGCACCCGTAATGGAGCATTACCGGAAGATCTGCCAGGGCAAAACCGCGTTTGCCTTTGTCGGGGGATCCAGAAGCCACCACTACCAGTACCTCCTCAGGGATCTCGGCATGGAAGTGGTCGTTGCCGGATATGAATTCGCTCACCGCGATGATTATGAAGGCCGCCAGGTCATTCCCACGATCAAACCGGACGCAGATTCCAAAAATATTCCCGAACTCCATCTTTCAGCCGATGAAAAACTTTACCGGCAGGCCTACGAACACCTCAATATCCCAAAGGAATGTTACGACGCACTCAAAAAAGAGATCCCGCTTAGCTATTACGAAGGGATGTACCCGGATATGAAAGAGGGAAAGGTCATGATTGATGATTGTAACCATCACGAGATCGAAGAACTTGTCGCACGGTTCAAACCTGACCTGATCTTCTCGGGTGTCCGCGATAAGTATATTGCCCACAAACTCGGGGTCGCATCAAAACAACTGCATTCGTATGACTACAGCGGACCCTATGCCGGGTATAACGGTGCCGTGAAATTTGCCGAGGACGTGGCAAATGCGCTCATGACACCAGCCTGGAACCTGATTATCCCCCCGTGGGAGAAAAACGGGGATACCGGAAGTGAGAAACATGCTTGAATGTATCCCGGAGACTCCGGTCGAACACAAAACCGGAAAAATCAACCCGGCAAAAACCTGCCAGCCAATGGGCGCCATGTATGCTGCGCTCGGCATCCACGGTTGCCTGCCCCACAGCCACGGTTCACAGGGGTGTTGTGCCTACCACCGCATGCACCTGACCCGCCACTTCCGCGACCCGGTGCTCGCTTCATCGAGCTCATTTACGGAAGGGGCTTCGGTCTTTGGCGGGGCGGCAAATCTCAAGACGTCGATAAAAAACGTCTTTGCAATATACAATCCCGAAATAATGGCGGTCCACACCACCTGCCTTTCCGAAACAATCGGCGATGATCTTCCAAACATCCTGAAACAGGCGGAAATCCCGGAAGGAAAAGTGGTCATCCATATCAACACTCCCAGTTACCAGGGTTCGCATATCACCGGATTTTCCGGGATGTGCAAAGCGATGGTTTCGTATCTTTCGCAATCGGACGGGACCCCCCAGAAAGACCAGGTCAACGTACTTCCGGGTTTTGTCAATCCGGGCGACATGAGGGAAATCCGCAGGATTGTTGATGCGCTTGGGGTAAAGATGATCATGTTCCCGGACACATCAGGTGTTCTCGATTCCCCGATAACCAGCAAATATAAGATGTTCCCGGATGGCGGTGCAACGGTTGCAGAGATTCGTGATGCCGGTAACTCCTCGCTCACGCTCGCTCTTGGATCGTTTGCCTCAAACGACGCCGCTGAACTCCTGCAGGAGAAATGCGGGGTTACCGGTGTCCCGCTTAAACTCCCCATCGGGATCAAAGCGACCGATGCATTCATCATGGCAATCAAGAGCTGGTTTGGTGTCGAAGTCCCTGCTACGCTTACGCTGGAACGCGGACAGGTTGTCGATACCCTGATTGATACCCAATTCCACTACCAGGGAAAGAGTGTGGCGATCTTCGGTGATCCCGATCATGTTATCGCGATGACGGAATTTGTGCTTACGATGGGCATGATCCCCAAATATGTCCTGACCGGAACCCCGGGCAAGACCTTTGAAATCGAGATCCAGAAAATGCTGGACGAAGCCGGTATTACGGGAAGCCGGGTGAAAGCGGATGGCGATCTCTTCGATCTCCACCAGTGGATACGTGAAGAGAAAGTCGATCTGCTGATCGGGACGACATATGGGAAATATATCGCCCGTAAAGAGAATATCCCGCTCGTCCGCTTCGGTTTCCCGATACTCGACCGGGCCGTTCATCCACTGATGCCCGTAGTCGGTTACCGGGGTTGCCTTCGATTAATCGAACAGATCAGTAACGCACTCCTGGACCAGCGCGATCGGGAGTGTCTTGACGAGGACTACGAACTGGTGCTGTAACCAGAACGATGGGGATGATATCTATGGAAGACCTCTGTGTGTTGCCCGCAGCCGGGCCGGCTGCCTGCATCAGCGAACGTGAACGTTCGATCATGACGGCCGGAAAGAGCAAAACCGGTATCCACTGCTCTGACGACAGCCTCGCTGGCTCGGTAAGCCAGAGGGCCTGCGTTTTTTGTGGAGCCCGGGTCGTATTAAACCCGGTGACGGATGCTGCCCATCTCGTCCATGGCCCTATTGGCTGTGCCACGTACACATGGGATATCCGGGGCAGCCTTTCAAGCGGCTCCGAGCAGTATCGGAACAGTTTCTCCACCGATATGAAAGAGCGGGACGTGGTCTTTGGCGGCGAGAAAAAGCTGGCAGCCTGCATCGATGAGATCGTTGAGAAATACCACCCTCCTGCGATTTTTGTCTACGCCACCTGCGTAACCGGTATGATCGGCGACGACATAATCGCAGTCAGTAAGGAAGCTTCGCGCCGTCACGGGATTGACGTAATTCCAGTTGAATCAAGCGGGTTCATATCCGGCAACAAGGTAGTCGGATACCGGGCAGCAGCCCTGGCACTGATGCAGCTGATCACTCCAAAAGACGGAGATACAGTCACCCCTACCCGGAAACTCAATTTCCTTGGGGAGTACAATCTCGGTGGCGAGAAATGGCTCGTGGAAAGATACCTCCGCGAGATGGGCATCGAGATCAATGTTGCTTTCACCGGTGATTCGACCGTTGCCGCTTTAAAACAGGCACCTGGGGCATGCCTGAACCTCGTGCAGTGCACCGGTTCGATGCACTGGGTGGCTCTCCAGCTTGAGAAGACATTTGGCACGCCATTTATGGACATCAATTTCTTTGGCGCCGAGAACACGGTCGAAAGCCTGAGAAAGATAGCCCGGTTCTACAATGACCCGGCTGTTACTACAAGAACAGAGACACTGATTGCACGGGAACTTGCCAGAATCCAGCCAGTTATCGAACGATACCGGAAAAAACTTGCCGGTAAGCGGGCTGCCATCTATGTCGGAGGGGCTTACAAAGCAATCGCCATCATCCGCCAGCTCAAAGAACTCGGCATGGAAATTGTTCTCACGGGTACCCAGACCGGCAAAAAAGAGGAATATGCTGCGATAAGCGGGCTTTTAAACGAGAATGCAATTGTTGTTGATGACGCGAACCCGGCTGAAATCGAGAAATTCCTCATCGAAATGAAAGTTGATGTAATGGCCGGTGGAGTCAAGGAACGGGTGCTTGCGTACAAACTTGGTGTCGGCTTTGTCGACCACAACCATGACCGCAAAGACTGCCTCGCGGGGTTTGACGGTGCAATACGATTTGCCGATGAGGTCTATATCACAACCTGCACACCAGTCTGGCAGCTGGTGAAAACCCCGTTCCCCGGGAGGATGTAAGATGGACAGCAAACATGCTACAACGGCAAAACAGGTAAACGAGAACCAGTGCCAGCAGTGCATGCCACTTGGAGGCGTCATTGCATTCAAAGGAATTGAGAATGCGATGGTACTTGTCCACGGCTCGCAGGGCTGCAGTACGTACATGCGCCTTGTCAATGTGGAGCACTATAATGAGCCCGTGGATATCGCATCCTCATCGCTCAACGAAAAGCAGACAATCTACGGTGGTGAGGCGAACCTGAAAAAAGCGCTGGACAATGTCACCGGAGTCTACCAGCCAAAAGTCATTGGCGTTGTCACGAGCTGCCTTGCCGAGACCATGGGTGAAGACCTCGACCGGATCATCACCGAATACCATTCCGAGCGTGGTTTGACGGGCATTGATATCATCCCGGTCCCCACCCCGAGTTACAGCGGCAGCCACACCGAAGGATTTTTTGCAGCGACCAAAGCCATCATCGCCCACTATGCACAACCAACAAAACCGCACCAGCGGATCAACGTGATTGTCCCCCACATCAGCCCTGCTGACATACGGGAGATCAAACGATTGCTTGCATTGATGGGGTGCGAGTATACACTCATTCCTGATTACTCGCTCACCCTCGACCGGCCTGCTGGTGGCCAGTACCAGAAAATTCCACCCGGTGGTACCAGGACAGATGATATTGCACGGATGCCCGGGGCTCCCCTGACCATCCAGTTTGGCGAGACCTGCACTGACGAACTGTCGCCCGGTCTCTGGCTCCGGCATAAATTCGGGGTCCCGCTTAAAAATCTCCCCCTTCCGGTTGGACTTGAGGCCACAGATCGGTTCCTCGTCGCCCTTCAGGAATTTACCGGACGTCCGCTGCCCGAAGCCCTTGCGCTCGAACGAGGCTGGCTTCTCGACGGCATGGCCGATGCCCACAAGTATAATGCAGAAGGCCGTGCGGCAATCTACGGTGACCCCGAACTAGTGTACGCGGTTGTCCGTGTCTGCACCGAGAACGGAATTGCCCCGGTCGTTATTGCAAGCGGCACAAAAAACAGCCGGCTCGCTGCCTGTATCGAACCGTTAATCGCCAATCTCGATGAACGTCCGATTTTTATTGAGGAGACAGATTTTGCAACCATTGAAGACGCATCCTGCCGGGCGGGCATTACGTTTGCCATCGGGCATTCCGGTGGGAAATTTTTTACTGAACGATACGGTATCCCTGTCGTCCGGATGGGTTTTCCCATCCACGACCGGATCGGAGGCCAGCGGATCCTCTCGATGGGATATGCGGGCACGCTCGCATTCCTCGACCGTCTGACCAACTGCCTGCTCGAGGCAAAATACAGCACGTACCGCAACCGGATACGCGAACACATGGGAATTACACAAGGTGTATGATATGCAAAAACCCACACGCCACATTTTCATCTGCACAAGCTCCCGTCCAAACGGGCAGCAGAAAGGATTCTGTCATACCAAGACCGGTGTCGAGGTCATGGCGCGATTCATGGAAGAGATAGAAGAACGCGGAATAGGTAATGAGGTCTTCCTTACCAATACCGGGTGCTTTGGCATCTGCGAAAAAGGCCCGGTCGTTGTCGTCTACCCGGATAATGTCTGGTACGGATCGGTTACACCTGATGATGTTCCCGAGATTCTCGACCAGCATATTGAGGGGGGTACAATCGTGGAGCGTCTTGTCCTGTAAGGCCTGGTGGACAACATGTGCATTTCAGAGATTGCGGTAATAACCGGGAATGATGGCACAACAATTCCCCTCAGCGAACCGGGAACAGTAGTTGTATTTCGAAGGATTCAAGGTACGTGGCAGAACCAACGGATGCTCCCGTTCTCGCTCGAAAAGGAAAGCAGCCTTTCGGGTTTGCGCCATAAGATGGCGGAACTCATCGGATTCCTTGGGGATTGCAGGACCGTAGTCGCACAATCGGCAAGCGGCGCCGTTTTCTTCGAACTTGAAAAAGCCCGCTGTTCAGTCTGGGAGATCGCGGGTCACCCTGAGGAGTTCCTTGATTCGGTCTGGCGGGATGCAAAAGAAGAAGCCGATGCAGCTGCCCCGCCCGCAGAAGGGGCAACTATTCCCACCCCGCGTGAGACTGCTCCCGGCAGATTTACTATCTCAATTAAAGAGATCCAGGGAAAACGCCCTGAAGTGAGCAGCAAGCAGGTGCTCCAGCAGTTCATCCGCAGGGGCGCATTCTGTGAGCTTGAAATCTTCTGCGATCACCTGCCCCCATGGATTGCGGTGGAATCAGAGCGTCTTGGCATAACGATCGATACCGAATACAGTGCACCAAACATCGTCCGCGTACTGCTGAAAAAAAATCCTGATGGAGCGTGCTGCTCTTAAAGGAGAATTACCCATAACATAATGGAATTGTGCGGGAGCACCGATCTCTCTGTCACCAGGAATAAACCTGGTGCAGGGCACCTCTCATCTCAATGACCGTACTTCTCCCGCATAGACCTTTTTTTCATAATCTGATCCTGACAACAGGATATCAAAATAAATTAATTGCCGGGTTGTAAAAAAAATTACACCGGGTTCAGTACCTGATACAACTGCGAGATAGCAGTTATTGTTTTGTATCCCTTATCCGTGATGATGTAATCTCCCCGTTCATGACGCTGGAGAATCATGCCGGTATCGGTAAGTTTCTTGATATGGAACAGGAGGTTCCCGCCACGGAGCCCGGTCATCTGGGAAATATCGGAAAATGTCCGTGTCTGGACCGTGAGGGATTTGAGAATCTGAAACCGCTGGACATTTGACACAGGTTCGATAAGATCTTTTACTACGGACTCATCGGCAAATTTCAAAACACCTTCAGCATCATCGCCAGCCTTCTGGTAAATCCCAAGCGTCTGCATCAGGTCAACCTGTTTTTCAAAGAGCCTGTGAACCTCCAGAAAACAGGTATCGCACCGGTCAAACTGCCCTTTGCTGCGCAGGGTCTTCATCTGCTCACGATAGGACTGAATAATCTCATCAGATACCTGGCCATCTTTGATATGCTGTGATGTGTTCTGCAAAAAATCCATAAACACATCGTAACATTTCTCCCGCATTTTACAATCGGCAACCATATGTGCAGAGAGATCGGCCTGTGCAGTGTCTATCTGGTTTGCCGTAAACATGTCCGCATAATTTTTCTTTAAGTCTCCAAGCACAATATCGACATGCTGCTGGTTTGCACGCTCGATGAACCGCTTGAGATCGGTCCGGAGCCCGGTAATTTCTGTTTTGAGATCCCGTATTTCCGTCAAAGTTCCCAGTGCCGCACCCATAATTCTCCCCTATGATGTATCGGAATATATGCACATGAACGTGAGGGTCATCAGACTATACCAACCACCGTTGTATATTTTAATGACGCTCAAGTATATATTTGTAACAACCGTAACATTGTCCGGTGAAAAGAATGCCGACATGGAAGTATACGGACAAGGATGTATCAACGGCTAAAGCCGAAAAATCATTGAAATCGATCAAGAGCGCGTGTTTCGGGTGCAGTACGCACAACCCGGACTGCTCGATTGCCAAGGCAGCCGGAGATGTTTCCGGGATGATTGGCGGTGAAACACCATCTGTACGGGAACAGATCCATGCACAGATTTCCGGTGCACTGGAAGGTGCAAAATTCCCGGTCAGGACGCCTCAGGATCTCATTGCAGCATTCCCGGACGGTGCTGACACAACGTGCCAGGCAGGAGACCTGAAGATGACTGCGGGTGAGGCAGGAAAATTGCTGAAAGCCACGGACTTCCCGTTCAAAAACGCAAAGGCTGTCGCCGATGTGATTGTTGATCGGGCAGGACTTTAAAATCCCCTCTTTTTGCACGATCCCTTTTTTTTAGAATAATATCGACTTTTTACCATGACAAATGAATACCCGTAACTGCAACATTATGAAAAATACACAACTGTAATTCCTGCCGCAATAATAAAGAAGAACTCGATAATCAGATTCTATTAAAAAAAGAATGGGCGGTTATCAGATTTCATACCGGTTCCCTTCATCTTTTTTTATTATCCCAGCATCGCGTTGAATAAATATCCTGTCAGCGTGAACGACACAAACAGGATGCCGGCAAAGAGCAGGAGCAGCCGGACTTTTATCACTTTTCGTAAAATGATCATTTCGGGAAGTGAAAGCCCGATAACCGACATCATGAATGCAAGGGCAGTACCCATTGCCATGCCTTTAGCCGTGAGCACTTCCATGATCGGGATCATCCCGGCCGCGTTTGAGTAGAGCGGGACACCAATCAATACCGCGATTGGCACAGCAAGCGGGTTGTCAGGACCGGCGATGTTGACCAGGAAATCTGCCGGCGCATACCCGTGGATGATCGCACCGATCCCGATACCAGCCAGGATGTAGGGCAGCACTTTGAGCGTGATGCTCTTTGATTCGCTGATCCCAAAGTTCACCCGGTCCCGCCAGGTCATCACCTTTTCAGCACCATCGTACATTTTGCATTTCCAGACAAAATCCTCAACCTGTCCTTCCATATGAAGGCGCCCGATGATGATACCAGCGAGAATTGCGATGATGAGCCCGGACACAATGTAGATGAGCGCGATCTGCCAGCCGAACATCGCAAGCAGCATCGCAGCTGCAACTTCATTGATCAGTGGTGAAGCGATCAAAAACGAGAACGTGATGCCCAGCGGGACGCCGGATTCCACAAAGCCGATGAAAAGGGGGACGGCAGAGCAGGAGCAGAACGGTGTGGGGATGCCAAGCAGGGCGGCAAGCACATTGCCCATGCCTTCCGTGCGGCCCGCCACCCACTTTTTCACTTTCTGCGGCGTGATGTAGGAGCGGACGATGCCAACGGCAAAAACAATCACCGCGAGCATCAGCGTGACCTTGATTGAATCGTAGATAAAAAAGTCCACTGACGATCCAAGCGGTGTTGCCGGGCCCATCCCGAGAACAGAGTACGTCAGCCAGTCGGCAAAGAGTTGTAAATAGTCAAGCATTGTTTAATCCCCTGATAGTATGGTGTGCACTGCTGCCACTACCCTTTCGATCTCGGCATACTTCACGTCCGCCATCCCGTTCTTTTCAATGCCGAGATCAGTTGCGATGATATGGTGATTGGGAATATCACTCACCCCTATAAGTTTTTTTATTGCGCAGCAGTCATGGCATCCATCAATGACAACAACCCGGTCTGCGCCACGGACTTCGTCTTCCAGCGAGGCGGCGGATTTCCTGACATGTGTCCACAGGAACCGGCCCGGCCACTTCTGCATCAGGGCAATAGCAGCCTGCGTGGTCAGCTTGCCGGTATTTGATACTCCCGAACAAGTAACAAGCACGATCATGGTTCTCTCTCATACGAGCGGAGGAGAAAATGTTGCAAGCAGGAGGAGCCCCCGGTCTCCTGCAACGATGCGGTGCACGGTATCGGCCGGCATGACTCCGATTACGCCCGGCACGTACCTGATATTATTTCCTTTGACCGTGCAGGTCCCGTCTCCTGCCAGCACATCATGGACCTCAACCATCCCGGCATGCGTGTGGTCGCCAATCTCACAACCGGGATTGATGCGGACATGGTGGATGCTCATGCGGCCGCCCGTGTCACTGCCGGTGACAAGGTGTTTTAACGCGACACCGGGAAATTTTGCATGAGGATTCCATGCAATTGATTCCACAGCATGTTGTTCATTTCCGGCAACTACGGCCTCATGAATGGTTCTTGTCGTGTCCAGGCAGCACATGATTTCACCCAGAGGCATTCCGGACCGCATCGACAACCGTCTGGAGATCGCTCTCACTGTAGTGAGGACCGGGAGTTTTTGAAATTCCCAGTTCCGTGATCATGACATAGCAGTTCGTCGCCAGTCCCTGTGCATCCATAATCTTTTTTGCGCAGGCAAGCGGGCACCCGTCGATGACAACCCGCTCGTCTGCCACTTTTCCAATGCTGATAAGTTTGTCCACATTCCCGCCGATACCGGCGAGGCAGGACCCGCCACCGAATCCTTCAAGCGTCAGGCGGCATGCTGCTGCATTGGCCAGTTGCCCGACATTTGATCCAATCCCTGAACAGGCATAGATAATCCGTTTTTTTCCCTCGGCACCACAACCGCTGGATGATGTTTGTCCTTCCATGATGTTCACACCATTTCAAATTTTGTTGAATTAATGTGGACAAGGCAAGGTTATATATCTTTTCATTTCAGATTAATTTTAAATGACCTCCCGAAAAAATTCCTGCTGTGCAACAAACGCGAAGAAAATCCCAGGGGAAAATATACAGGAGATACCCGAACCGATCCAGAAGGAGCTCGATGCGATAGGAGGTTTTGATGCGCTTGCAGCACGCATCCCGTCACTTTCTGAACTCGACGAGAAGAGCCGGGTGTACCATGCCCTTTCCGATCCGCTGCGGCTCACGATCCTGTACCTGCTCAGGGATCACCCGCTCTGCGTCTGCGTCATCAACCGGTTCGTCCGCATTGCCGGTTCCAAACTTTCGTATCATCTCAATATTTTAAAAGAGAGCGGGCTTGTCGAAGGCGAGTATCATGGAAACTGGATCATCTACTCGCTTACCGATACCGGGAAAAAAATGATCCGGTAATTATCTTTTTTTGGGAATTGCCTCGTTCAGAGCAGTTTTGTTTCTTCGGTTGGTTTTGGCACTTTGACGACAAGAACCCTGAACACGGAGCTGCTTTCGTTTGTCCATTTATGAGGGATTCGGGCCGGGCTCTCGACCAGCTGATCTTTTCCTACCATCTGCTTTTCATCGCCAATCTCAACAACCCCCGTTCCTTCCAGCACGTAAAAGAAAACATCGACCGGCGTGATATGTTTCTTTAACGCTTCACCGGGCTTAAGCGTGATAACGACTGCCATCGCATGGGGCGTGTCGTAAATCTTACGGGCGTCCACATGGTGCGGGTTCGGGCCCGACTCCACGTCTTCAACATCAGTAATCTTCATCCTCATTTCACCTTCTCAAACAGTAGTTATGTCAATAATACCAGCAGGTCAGATTTGAGCGTATCGGTGCCGACTTATTTTATGAACCGAGCAGGTCTCGGGTGTGATATGCTTTAATGGCTGGTAAAGAAAATATTATGTGATACTCAAGTATGATCAGGAACCGTCTTTTCTCTTCTATCTATACTTCAGTTGCTGTCGTATTTTTTTCAACACTTTTTCTCATGTCCTGTTATGAGCTTACCAAACAGGTGATCAACCCCTCCATCTCGCTCTGGGAATCCCACATAATAACGATCATTTTCACAAGCGTTATGGCCGCAGTCATTGTATTTTTTCCTCTTCGTGCTGCCTGGCAGCAGCGGGAAAAAGCCCAAGTTGCTGAAAAAGAACTCGCTGAAACAAACCGCAAACTCACGCTCATGAATGGGATCACCCACCACGATATGCTCAACCAGCTATCCGCTGTGAGTTCCTACCTGAGTCTCTCCGGTGAACGATCCAATGATCTGACCGTTAAAAAATATCTCCTGAAGGCAGAACAGGGTGTTGATATCATCATTTCCCAGATCCAGTACGCGAAGGATTACCAGCAGATTGGTGTTCAGTCCCCACAATGGCAGAACCTTCTCATGACCCTGCAGTACGCCCGACAACCCCTGCGGCTTCCGGATCTGGAGATCGATGCCGAATCAAAAATGACTGAAATATTCGCTGATCCGATGCTTGAAAAGGTGTTCTATAACCTGTTCGATAATTCATTGCGATATGGTGATCCCAAAACCTCAATAAAGGTATACTGCCGGCAGGAGCCAGACCGTCTGTTAATTATTTACGAAGACAACGGGGCGGGCATTCCTGCCACTGACAAGGACCGCATTTTTAATCGAGGCTACGGGAAAAATACAGGTCTTGGCCTTTTTATGATCCGCGAGATCCTTGCCATCACCGGTATCAGCATACAGGAAGATGGAGAACCAGGAAAAGGAGTCCGTTTTATCCTGTCCGTTCCAAAGGACCGTTACCGGGTTTCTCCCGGATAATTTACTTCAATTTCCCTTTTTTAAAGGGTAATGTACTATTTCAGCCCCTAGATCCTAGAATGATTGACGGAGTAAAAAAATTGTAGTATCCCGAAATCATTTGACATCGAATCTAAATATCGATGTGAGTAAGTTATCAGATCGAGACATTGCGAGAATGATCAAGCAATGGCTGAGGGGAAAGCCGGTTGCCGAGATATCTCGTG
>JBDKTL010000005.1:0-12730 GCA_039698055.1 Methanoregula sp.
AGCACTCAAAGCCCGCAAATACCGACTTCAGATCAAGGAAATTAAAATCAAAATCATCCTCTACAATATCTCAAAATTGATCTCTTCTTTGTCATTCCTTATTTTCATTGAGGAATTCTACAGAGCCGTTTATATTTTAATTCCTGGTATTTTTAAAAATTGTATAAACAGGAGGCCCCCCCTTTGTTTCCACTGGAATGCTGCAAATTCTCTGATTTCCTATATTCAATAATTAAATGACCTGCAATTGTTAAAAATAAACAAAGAAGTAGAATTAAACAACAATCAATTTATATAAAAGTAAGACAAAATATGAAATGAATAGTTTTCTAATTTATTTTTTCAATCGGTTGATGCTTTTTCCGTTTCTCCACAGGAAACAAAGGGGTTACCCACTCAAACCAGAAATTACCATAATTAAGAGGAAAAAGATGGCATTTACATCCGATTTTAAAAACAGTCCCTAAAAAATGTTTAATTAAATAAAAAAACAGTAATCTTCCAAATTCGCCTTTGTTTTTAAATTAAACAATTAATCATAGATATTCCAATGGAAGATATGGGGTTTATAAATGAGACAAAACGATCGCTTTTTTAATCTCTGCAAACTAAGAATCAGATCCACAGTGTCACTATGCCCGAAACCGAAGATTCATCAACCGGATTGTTTATAAAATATCTTTCAAACAACCGGATATTTCGCGACCGGGAAGTTCTCAGGCACTCTTACCGCCCCCAGATTCTCCCCCATCGTACGCCGCAGGTAGATACGATAGCATCAATTCTTGCACCCTCCCTTAGAAACGAAACGCCATCAAATATCCTGATTTATGGGAAAACCGGAACTGGAAAAACTGCCTGCGTCAGGTATGTTGGTTATGAGCTTGAGAAAGCGAGCAGTAAGATGGGTCCCCTTTGCAGGATTGTCCATCTGAATTGTGAAGTGATCGACACCCAGTACCGGGTTCTTGCCCAGATCGCAAAATGCCTGGACCCGGTCGATGATGTTTCAAGTGACAAGACGCGTACTCATATTCCAATGACCGGGTGGCCAACGGATCAAGTGTATGCCGAACTGAAAAACCAGCTCGAATCCGGAGGCGGTGTCCTTGTCATCGTGCTCGATGAAATTGACAAACTGGTGAAGAAAAGCGGGGATGATACCCTCTATAATCTGACCCGCATTAATTCCGACCTGAAAAATTCCAAGGTCAGTATCATCGGAATCTCGAACGATTTGAGCTTTAAAGATTTCTTGGACCCCCGGGTGCTCTCGTCCCTTTCTGAGGAAGAAATTGTTTTCCCGCCCTACAATGCCCCCCAACTGGTGGATATTCTTTCCCAGCGGTCAGCTGCCGCATTCCTTGATGGGGCGATTGCAGAAGGTGTGATCCCGCTCTGTTCTGCTCTTGCGGCCCAGGAACATGGCGATGCCCGTCGCGCACTGGATCTCCTGAGAATTTCCGGTGAACTTGCAGACCGGGATGAGTCAAAGCAGGTTACTGAGGAACATGTGAAGCAGGCACAGGCAAAGATCGAAACAGACAGCATGATCGAGTGTATCGCCACACTTCCCACACAGAGCAAGCTCATCCTCTTTTCCATGCTGACGCTGGAGCAGCTGGGGCAGAATATCTTTACGAGCGGGGAAGTCTCACGTGTATATCAGGATATCGCACCGAGTATCGAACTTGATATCCTCACACACCGTCGGATTACCGATCTCATATCGGAACTCAATATGCTGGGGGTCATCAACACGCGTGTTGTCAGCCGTGGCCGCTACGGGCGGACAAAAGAGATGTGGTTTGATAACAACACCGGAAAAATCCGGGACGTCGTGCTCAAAGATCCCCGGTTGAACGGGTTAAAAGATATCGACGTAAATCAGATGGCAGCAAAGTGGTTAAAAACGTGGTTCAGGTGAAATGTTATGGATGATAAGGATCTCGAACTCCTCCACATCCTGGAGGATAACAGCCGGCTCTCTGCACAGGAAATTGCATCAATGATCAATCTCGCTCTTGCTGAGGTTGAAGCACGGATCCATGCACTGGAAACAGCAAACGTTATCCGTAAATATTCAACGGTCATTAATTGGGAGAAAGCAGGTAACGGCGAGGTCCTTGCCATTATTGAACTCAAAGTCAGCCCTGAACGGGATTTCGGGTACGACCGGATCGCAGAAAGGCTTTCCCGGTTCAGGCAGGTCAGGACTTTACGCCTGATGACCGGTACCTACGACCTGCAGTTGCTCGTGAGCGGTAAAAATATGCAGGATGTTTCCCGGTTCGTTTCAGAACACGTGGCCCCGATGGACCGGATCCGTGAAACGGCGACGCACATCATTATGAAGTCGTACAAGGAAAATGGCAATACCCTCTTTGAGCAGCCGGAATCAGAACGCCTTCCGTTTTCATTCTAAGGTGAGATAATGCGTAACTTTATTTCAACGCGTGCAAATGAGATTCCGCCCTCAGGGATCAGGAAATTTTTCGATCTGGTCCTTACCATGAAGGACGTTCTCTCCCTTGGTGTCGGGGAGCCTGATTTCAGGACACCTTGGAATATCTGCGAATCCAGTATTTACTCGATTGAGCAGGGCGGGACCCATTACTCCTCAAACCGGGGAATTCAACCGCTTCGTGACATCCTGTCCACCCATCTCAGGAAACAGTACAACCTGTCGTATGACAGTAATGACGAGATGATCATCACCAGCGGTGTATCGGAGGCGCTCGATATCGCCATCAGGGCAATTGTCAATCCGGGTGATGAAGTATTGATCGCCCAGCCCAGTTACGTATCATATGGCCCCTGTGTCACCCTCGCCGGTGGAATTCCTGTGCCTGTTGAGTGTACGGAAAAGGATCATTTCAAACTTAATCCTGATGCGCTCCTTGAAAAGATCACCAAAAAATCAAAAGCGCTGATCATCAACTTCCCGAACAATCCGACGGGTGCCGTCATGAACCGGGCGGATCTGGCTGCCATTGCCGATATCGTCACCGATCACGATCTCGTGCTCATCAGTGACGAAGTATACTCAGAGCTCACGTATGAAGGAGGACACGTCTCAACGGCAACGATCGGTGATCTCTGGGAGCGGACGATTACCCTGAACGGTTTCTCCAAGGCATATGCAATGACCGGGTGGCGTGTCGGGTATCTCTGCGCTCCAAAAGACCTCTGTGATGCGGCGCTGAAAATTCACCAGTACGTGATGCTCTGCGCCCCGGTCATGGGACAAATCGGGGCGCTTGAAGCGCTCAGGTCTGCTGAGGAAGACAAGAACAGCATGGTAAACGAATACCGGCTTCGGCGCAACATGTTTGTTACCGGGCTGAACCGGATCGGGCTCTCATGCCATGTTCCTGAGGGCGCATTCTATGCGTTTCCGTCAGTAAAAGGAACAGGGCTCTCGGATGTGGAATTTGCCGAGCGGCTCCTCAAAGAACAGCGGGTAGCTGTCGTGCCAGGCAGCGTTTTTGGTGTGGGCGGGGACTATCACCTCCGTTGTGCCTACGCAGTATCCAGAAAAGAGCTCAATGAAGCGCTCAACCGGATGGAATCTTTCTTAAATGGGCTCTGACTCTGGCTACACACTTCAAACGCACTCCTTTTTTTCTCTTATTCCACCTGTGCAGGCGCATGGGGGATACTTTATTGCTCATTTCGACCTACACTACTTGATATTTCAATGAGCTGTACAATCATCGTTGGTGGATTTTTTGGGGATGAAGGGAAGGGCAAAGTCGTTGCCCATATCGCCCACAAGGATGAACCCGTAATTATTTCCCGCGGCGGTGTTGGTCCGAATGCCGGGCACACCGTTATTGTCGGAGACCAGAAATATGGTGTCCGCATGGTTCCTTCTGGTTTTGTGTACAAGAAAGCAAAACTCTGTATTGGAAGCGGTGTTCTTGTTGATCCCCGTGTTCTCGAACGCGAGGTTGAAATGCTCGGTGTCAGGGGTCGGGTTTTCGTCGATAAACGCTGTGGTATTATCACAGAGGAGCATATAGCCCGTGATAAGAGCAGCACCCATCTCTCAAAAAAGATTGGGAGCACCGGATCCGGGTGCGGACCTGCAAATTCCGATCGCGTGATGCGCATATCCCCTCAGGCAAAGGATGTACCTGAACTTGCAGAATATCTGCTTGATGTGCCCCTTGCAATTAATGATGCCCTGAAGAAAAACGAGACGGTTCTTCTCGAAGGAACACAAGGATTTGGGATCTCGCTTTACTACGGGACCTACCCCTTTGTTACCAGTAAAGATACATCGGCATCGCAAATCGCAGCGGATAATGGTGTCGGCCCGACAAAGATTGACGATGTCATCGTTGTCTTCAAGGCATACCCGACCCGGGTCGGAGAAGGACCGTTCTCCACGGAAATGACCACGGCGAAATCTGATGCGATGGGCATCCAGGAATTTGGGACCGTTACGCACCGGCAGCGGAGGGTTGGCGGCTGGGATGGCGACATGGCGCGCTACTCCGCCATGATTAACGGATGCACACAGGCAGCAATTACTGGTATTGACAATGTAGATAAGGCCTGCTTTGGCATCACGGACTATAACAAACTCACCAAAAAGGCACTCGCCTTTTTAGAGCAGGCAGAAGAAGACATTGGAAGCCCTATCACGCTTATCTCCACCGGGCCCGAGATGTCGCAGATAATTGATATCAGGAACGAATAGCAATGAAGCGCAAACTCATGGATATCCTGTGCTGTCCCGTGTGCAAAGGCGATCTTGAACTCAGGGTGGACAGTGAGGATGAAAAAGAGATCCTTGAAGGTGGACTCTTCTGCGCTGCATGCCGTGTTGATTACCCCATTCATGAAGGTATTCCCAACCTTCTCCCGCAAACCAGCAAAGATTAACCGGTGACACCATGAACCTCCCGTTGCCATTCACTGCACTGGCTGTTACGGGTGAACAGTCGGATGAGACGGATGTCCTCATCTATCTCAACCGGTCAGGAATAAATTCCATTGAGGTACCACCAGAAAACGCACATGTTCTGATGGGTGGCGCACTTAAAGTTAAATTTTTAAACCGCGGGGCTCCTATCCACATCACGACAACATCTTCAAATGCCGGTATGTTTACCGAGTTTTTCCACGAGAACATGTATGTTGTTGACGAGAAGAACCTGGTAATTCCCCTCAAACGGGAATCACCCCCGGGCTTTTTTGATATCGAAATTATTGCAGGCTATGGCGTGATGAAAGCATCAATGCGCGTGGAAGTCAACGTCAAACCTTCCCGTGGCGAACCGGAGCCGCAGAAGGAGGTACCCCCGCAGCCGGTTGCGCACGGACGACCCCATATTTTAATGGTGATGATGGGTATTGCCCTCATCCTGTACAGCTCGTGGTATTATACAAACCTTGAAGTCCTTAACAGCGTGGCATTTATCGCGCTCATTGTCGGTGTCCTGTACGTATGGTACCGCCAGAAGTAGCGCTTGCTGCCTGCACGCTTTTTGCAGCACTCGTTGTTGACAGGGCTATTGGGGATCCGCATTCCGCATATCACCCGGTAGCGCTCCTTGGGAGGTTTATTGGCTGGTGGGGAAAACCGGCTCATTATTCCAAAAAGGTTCAGCGTGCTGTTGGAATTTTTTTCTGGATAGTGACCGTTTGCCTGTTTACCCTGCCGTTTTTTTTGTTTGTCCGGTTTGTGCCCTGGTGGCTTTTCCTCTGCGGAGCCCCGTTTCTCCTCAAGTGCTGTTTTGCCTGGCGTTCTCTTGAAGAACATACGCGTGCAGTTGTGTCCGCATTGGAATCCGGTGTACAAAATGCCCGGAATCAGGTGAGGATGCTGGTATCCCGGGATACGGCAAATCTCGATCCGGTGCATATTCGCTCTGCCGCATATGAATCCATGACTGAAAACCTCACAGACAGCATTATCTCGCCACTTTTTTATTTTTCAATATTCGGGCTTCCCGGGGCAGCTTTTTTCAGGGCGGTTAATACAATGGATGCAATGCTCGGGTACCGTGACGAACGCATCCATCTCGGCTGGTGTTCTGCACGGATGGATGATATCCTGAATTATATTCCTGCACGGGTTACCGTGCTCTTCCTTCTTGTCTATTTCATGTTCTGCGGGACTGCACGGCGTGCATGGCAGGTGATGCGGAGGGACGGGAAGAAGCGCCCGGGATTCAACGGGGGAATCGTAATGGGAGCAATGGCCGGTGGGTGCGGTATCCGGTTTGAAAAGCCGGGGGTTTATACGATCGGTAACGGGGAGCGTTCGCTTGAAGAAGGTGGTGCTGATATCCTGCGGGCCGTCCGTGCCGTTACTATTTTGTTTGCAATTTTTGGGTGTGGTACTCTGATTTTATTGGCAGGGGTGATCAATAGTACCTGCATATGAAGACAGGGCAGAATAAGGATCAGCGCATACCAAAGAAGCTCAGCGCCCCGGATCACAATCTTCTGAATCTGGCAGAACTGAGATTTGGCACTGAGCTTCTTAAGCGCGGCTTTGCCTCCATGCAGAAGGGAGGCGTAATCATGGATGTGGTTAATGCCGAGCAGGCAATGATTGCGGAGAGCGCCGGCGCTGTCGCAGTTATGTCGCTTGAGCGTGTTCCATCCGACATCCGGAAGATGGGAGGTGTCGCCCGCATGGCAGACCCGGAAAAAGTTGCCGAGATTATCGATGCGGTCACCATCCCCGTCATGGGCAAGGTCAGGATCGGCCATTTCGTTGAGGCGCAGGTGCTTGAAGTACTGGGCGTCGATATGATCGATGAGAGTGAAGTGCTGACGCCGGCAGATGAACAATATCATATAGATAAGAAACAGTTCAAAGTACCCTTCGTCTGCGGAGCACGGGATCTTGGCGAAGCGCTGCGTCGGATTAACGAAGGTGCGGCCATGATCCGGACCAAGGGTGAAGCAGGAACCGGAAACGTTGTGGAAGCGGTGCGCCATATGCATGCAATCATGGGGCAGATACGCACGATCAAAGGAATGGACCGGCAGGAGCAGATAGACTACGCACGTGAAATCGAAGCGCCGGCAGATCTGGTCATTGAATGTGCAGAGCGGGGCCGGCTCCCAACCGTGAATTTCTCGGCGGGTGGTATCGCAACACCCAGCGATGCAGCGCTGATGATGCAGCTTGGTGCTGACGGAGTCTTTGTCGGGTCCGGTATTTTTAAATCATCACAGCCTGAGCTGATGGCAAAGGCAATTGTTGAAGCGGTCAACCATTTCAACGATGCAGCCGTGATTGCAAAGGTAAGCCGGGGTCTTGGGGATGCAATGCCGGGCCTTGACATCCACACCCTCAGGGAAGATGAGGTGCTCCAGTACCGTGGAAATTAAAATAGGCGTGCTTGCGCTCCAGGGGGATGTAAGCGAGCATATCGATGCGTTCAGGAATGCCCTGACCAAACGCGGGTATGGAACATCATCAGTCATTGCAGAGGTCCGCACTCCTGTCGATCTTACGGGATGCCGGGCTCTTGCGATCCCGGGTGGAGAATCCACAACCATTTCCCGTTTGATTGATAAAAACCAACTCTATGAGCCGATCCGAACGTTTTCCGGCGGTATTTTTGCAACCTGTGCCGGTATGGTTCTGATGGCAACCAAGGTTGATGATCCCCGCGTCCACACACTGGGACTTATCGATATAACCGTCAACCGGAACGCGTTCGGGCGCCAGCGGGAATCGTTTGAAGCAGATATTCCTATTAAAGGTCTTGACGGCGGTCCGTTTCATGCGGTTTTTATCCGGGCACCGGTTGTAACCGATGCAGATCCAACCGTCACAGTCCTTGCCCGGCTGGATCAGGGGATTGTCGCCGCTGAGAAAGGAAAGTGCATGGTGCTTGCATTCCACCCGGAACTTGGCGGGGATACGCGGCTGCACGAACGCTTTTTACAGAAGTGTGGGATTTAATCAGCCGCATAAAGGCGGATGAGAACGCAACCTGCAATAAAAATCCTTTTTGATCCTACGGATTTCCATGATTCACCCGGATATGGCAGGTAAATTCTGCTCAACGGGAGAACAGTTTATTATACCGTATACTGCACGTACCTTTATGACGATCAGAAAAGCCCGCCGGAAGAATTCCGATAAGCCGTTTCACGAACTCGTGACCGATCTGCTTTTTTCAGCAATGGCCAACCATGAGGATTTTGTTCTCACGTATGAGATCAACCCGGCCACCAAAAAAAAAGGAAATTCATGTCATGGCCGGGAAACTGCTGAACCCCGATATGCTTGCGACCCTCAAAAATGAGTGCGATCAGCAGCTTGAGGATGGGGGAAGGCACCACATCCGGGAAATGGAATAATAAATAAGAAAATTCCTGGTGATCTTTGGTAAAGCGATTTAAAAAAGAATTTTTTTCCACCGCCAACAATGTAGTATTAAAAAGGCAGATCCCGTTATCCTGTCAGGATATTACACGGGTTATCCGATTTTTATCAGCCGGGTAATCGTCTGGGATTCCGTCAATCCTTCCATTGCTTTGAAATACGCTTGCAGGTGCCCGGATTCAAGGTGCTTTTTTAACGCACCCTCATTTTTCCATGTTTCCAGAAACACAAATGTTGTGGGATCTTCCTGATCCTGGAACAGCTCGTAGTGTATACACCCTTCATCGTTGGAAACCGTGGGTTCTATGATCTTTTTCATCTCTTTTTTGGCCTGCACAAGAGTATCCGGTTTTGTTTTTATTCTGGCGATAATCGAAATTTGTGACATGTCAATCCCTCATGAATAATTCTTTTTTATGGTTTACAAACGGTTTGTGGTCATCGTCATGATATTTGCTGAATTTACGGTGAGTAAAGGAGCCACACATCGTTCCCGTTTCCCTACCAGTCTTTTTTCATTGCCTCTGTTTTCAAATCTTCTGGCATCAGCTCTATTGCATACCGCAACGCGGTACGGGGCATCAGTTTCTTGTTTTTCATGACATACCCGAAGATAACTTTCTGGTGCTTCCGGCTTTCCTCCTTAAGCATCCATCCATAACCTTTCTGCACCATGTCATCTGTATCGGTCAGCAGCAGATCCGCAATCTCCAGTGCGTCTTTGAGAAACTCCCCGTGTTTTGCGGGTATAATGAGTGAGACTGCCGCTGCCCTTCGCATCCAGCGATTCTCTGACTGCGTCCAGTGTTTGAGCTCATCTACTGTGTCCGGATATTTCCGGATAAATTCACCCATGGCATGGTTGCAGAACCCGTCGCATGCGGCCCAGTTTGTGATATAGGTATCAATCCAGCGCTGGAACAGGGCGAGATCCTTTCTCTCGTATCGCTTGGCAAGCAGGTGAGCCCAGCTGGAGACGACGAAGGCCTCCTCCATCATGCCTGACTCATAGAGATCTTCGCAAAGTTTGAAGATTTCCTGTTTATCCCGTAATTTTACCTCCTTCCAGTACTTTTTTGCAATAGCAACGACGGTTGCCGTTTTAATCCCGTAACATGATATTTCTTCTTTGAAGAATCTCTGGCTGCGTTTCTGGAGTGCGGGATCAGCATACTCTTTGAAATTTTCCCTGATGCACGTAATGACCGGATCCATAGTACAGCGTGGGAATGTACAGATGATAAGGAATTGGCATCCGAAGAGTACGGAATCATAGCAGGAACCCGTTTTGCTGCTTTTAAATCATTCATCCTTTCCTGTTGGACATTTCGGATCGGGTGCATTTAAAAAAAAAGCACACGGGGAAAACATGGATACCGGAAAGAATCTGATAAAGTACAAACCAATAGAGTACAGGTAATGGAAGTTGAATAATGACAACCGTTCTTGTTGACCAAGATCTCTGCACCCGGTGCGGGATTTGCTCGATTGTATGCCCGATGGGAATTGTTGAACCGGCAGACGAAACCACGCTGCCGGTTGTTACTGATGCAAAGGCAGGCTTGTGCATCCGCTGCGGCCATTGCGAGGTATCCTGCCCCTCACTGGCGCTCCTCCTGAATTATCTTCCCGATGAGAAAGTTGCACTCCCAGAAGGGGTGGGCTCTCTTACCTCCGGAGAACTTGGGATGTACCTGAAAAAACGCCGGTCAGTACGCCATTTCACGAAGGAACCCGTGCGAAAAGAAAAGATCCTGCAGATTCTGGATATCGCCCGGTATGCCGCCTCCGGTGGTAACGGCCAGCCGGTGCAGTGGCTTATTGTACATGACCCGGAGAAAGTCCACCGCCTGGCTTCGCTGACAGTCGACTGGATGAAAACCCTGAAAAACAGCAACCACCCCATGAGCGGGTATGTCCCGTCGCTGATTACCGCATGGGAAGCAGGATTTGATCCCATCTGTCGCGGGGCACCCCATCTTGTGATTGCTCATATACCAGCAGGCAACCCGGTTGCGTCTGTCGATGCCCTCATTGCCCTGACGCATGTTGATATTGCCGCTCCTGCATTTGGCATAGGAACCTGCTGGGCAGGATTCCTGTCGATGGCTGCCCTTTCGTATGAACCGCTTCAGGCTGCGCTTGAATTGCCCCCGAGTCGCGCATATGCTTACGGCCTGATGTTCGGCCACCCACAGTACAAGGTTTACGGGATCCCCCGGCGCAACCCGGTACAGGTAACCTGGAAATAGTATCTGTTTTCCATAAACTGGACGTGAAAACGAATGAAAATTCTTGCAATTAACGGAAGCCCGAGAAAGAAATGGAACACTGCAATGCTGCTTGAACACGCGCTGAACGGTGCCGCATCAGCAGGGGCAAAGACAGAACTTGTCCATCTCTACGATCTTGATTTTAAAGGCTGCACCAGCTGCTTTGCATGTAAGCTGAAAGGTGGGAAGAGTTATGGGAAATGTGCCATGATTGATGGGTTAACTCCAGTCCTTGAAAAGATACCAGAAGTCGATGCCCTGATTCTTGGTTCCCCCATTTATTTCGGTACGGTGACCGGCATGATGCGCTGTTTTATGGAGCGGCTGCTCTTCCCCTATCTTGCGTATACAAACCCTCCGTCGTCACTGTTCGAGAAGAAGATCCCCGCCGCCTTCATCTACACGATGAATGTATCCGAACAGCAGATGAAGGATTCCCACTATACCGTTCATACCGGTCTGAATGAAAGCATCCTCAACCGAATGTTCGGCCATGCCGAATCTCTCTTCTCATGTGAGACGCTCCAGTTCGAGGACTACGATAAGGTAGTCTTTAACTATTTCGACCCGGAGGAGCGCAAAGAACGGCGTCGGACTGTATTCCCCAAGGACTGTAAGCGGGCGTTTGAACTGGGGGCACGGTTTGGAAAATCAGGAAAAAATTTGCCCTCGATATAAGACTAAAAAAGAGGATGGGAAGTGAACCGGGCAGAAGTATCGATGTATTTGAAGTGATACAATGACGGAAGCCCTCACGGCAATTTCGTCCCGGGCCGTTTAACAACGATGATATCCGCGCCATCCCTGATGCTGCCAGAGGGGCACATCTGCCAGGAATCACCAGCATCAGGAATTCGCGGTTATCGTCATCTTGAGGTATCCTTGAGCGGCGCACGAATATTAACAACAATATTGTCTGGCAGGTATCCTATGGTTTTATTTTTAAAAATTTTATAAAAATTCTTCAAGGTAGAAGAATCTTTCCAAAAAAATTTGTTTGATTTTAAACAATTTTTAGGGATTATCACGCATATTATTGGTATTTTCGATAAAATATGTTTACATTATCCAAAAATCAAATCGGTTGGTTTTTATTTAGTATCAACAAAATCTCTCATGACACTTGAGGAGAAGAGTATGCACACGGTCCTGTATGTTGATGATGAGATGGCTCTTCTCGACGTTGGGAAGGTGTTTCTTGAACGGTCAGGGCAGTTCCAGATCGATACCGCAAATTCCGTTGAAGAAGCGCTGGTAAAAATCAGGCAGCAGCACTACGATGGTATCATCTCCGATTACCAGATGCCGATCCAGGATGGCATTGACTTTCTCCACGATCTCCGTGTGCATTACCCCGATCTTCCGTTCATTCTTTTCACCGGCAGGGGCAGGGAAGAGATCGCTATTGAAGCATTGAACAGCGGCGCTGACTTCTACGTCCAGAAAGGCGGGGAGATGAAATCTCAGTTTGTTGATCTTGAACACAAGCTCAACTCGGCCATCAACCGGAAACGAATGAATGACGATCTGCTCGAATCCCGGCAGCGAATGACCGGGCTTATTAACTCCCTTCCGGATGCAACATTTGCGATTGACAAGGATAACCGGGTGATCGCATGGAATAAAACCCTGGAAGTGCTGACAGGGATACCTTCGTCTGCGATCCTGGGTACCAGCGATTATACGCATGTTCTCTCCACGTATAATGAAAAAAGACCCCCCCTTGTGGATCTGATCCTCAAAAAAGATCCTGTTTTGGAAAAAAAATATCCCGGCCTCAACCATGACGGCGATAAATTCATCGCCGAGCTGTTCAGCCCGGCCATCTTTCAGGGCAAAGGGGCGCATCTCTGGCTTATCGCCTCCCCGCTGTACGATGCATCAGGCAAGGTAATCGGTGCGATTGAATCCATCCGTGACATTACCGATCGCAAAGATGCTGAAGACAAACTCCGGCGGACGCATGAAGAGCTGAATGCGGCGTATGAGCAACTCACCGCAACCGAAGAAGAACTCCGGCAGAATTATGATGAGCTGAGTAAAAGCCAGGAGGAGCTCCGCGAGACTAAAGAGCGGTACGAGGATGTGGTCG
>JBDKTL010000006.1:0-17638 GCA_039698055.1 Methanoregula sp.
AGCACTCAAAGCCCGCAAATACCGACTTCAGATCAAGGAAATTAAAATCAAAATCATCCTCTACAATATCTCAAAATTGATCTCTTCTTTGTCATTCCTTATTTTCATTGAGGAATTCTACAGAGCCTATTTTCGCATTTTTTATAAAAAGAATATGGGGAATATACGATTGCAATTCCACGACCGCAATAATAATTTTCCTGGCACCCTTGAAAATACCAATCAAAAAACAGTTACCTAAAAAAAACAGGATTTGTTCAGGAGATCTGCAAAGCATCTCACAATTATTGTAAAATTACACTAATTTCCTCTTTGAACGTACATAGTCCCACCCGTTGAATAGTTTCACCCAGCCGCTCCCGGGGTTTTCCCTCCCGCCGGTAAAACTCAAGGCAGCAATCCAGTAAGGTAAAAGCTGTTTTCGTATCGACAAACTCTGCGATCTTGTGGCCAAGCACCGGGTGGCGTCCCATCTTTCCCCCGGCATAGACCGCAAGACCCGATCGTTTCAGGACCAGTGCCTTTGTCGGGCAGACGGTAATGCAATCCCCGCATTGTATACAGCTGCGCTTATCAATTTTTATCTTGTTAGCTACGAAGGTGATGGCCCTCTCTTTACAGATTTTCAGGCATTTTTTACACGAGATGCAATCCGGAGCATTCCAGCCCGGCTCAGCCATGCCGGCAAAGCCCACATCGTTTTCCCGGGGTTTGGTGCAGGAGTTGGGACACCCTGAAACGGCAATCTTGAATTTATGCGGTGCCTCCCCACCGAAATACCGGCTGTCGAGTTCCCTGCCAAATTCCTGGGCATCGATGATCCCATGGCGGCAGACAAGGTTACCCGGGCAGGCAGTAATGACCCGTACGCGGGGGCCGGATGCCCCGAATGTAAACCCGTGCGAGGTCAGATCTTTTTTGGCACGCGGAATATTTTTGGAAAGAACCCATGGGATCTCCACACCCTGCCGGGTTGTCAGGTGCAGTTCTCCGTGCCCGTATTTTTTTGCGATCTTTGCTAACAGGGGGAGTTGTTCTGCCGTGACGTGACCACAGGGAATCCTGATGCGGAGAATGGAGTAATCATCCTGCCGCTGCCGTATCGACCCCCCCACATCGATACAATCGGGGGTCGCTGCCGTTTCTTTGGGGGATTTTTTCATAAGAATCACCGGTTACCAGTACAATCGCACTATTCTTCTATTTTGTTGGATCAGGTTACCCTTGTCCCTACAGGTTCTTTTTTTTATTCAGGCAAACCGTCATTTCCCCCATACCCAAATCGTAAATTTATGTTCATTGCCTGCACTAATGAATGGTTATCCTCATCCGTTTGCAAAGAAGGTATTCCCGTGGGGATACACACAGAGAGAGAGAGGATGAAGCACCAATTTCGCGTTGTTTTATTTTTGTCTCGTGCCCGGACTGGCAGGAGGGATGATTCCTCAAAGGTAAAAAGGCCAGCTTTTTAAGATGAGCGGGCAAAAACATCGCCGTATGATGATAATTATATTGTGTCAGGAAGAGATCTGATACTAAGAACCTGAATTTTTAGAGATGTGATCGATAGTGATACAGGGTAATAAGGACGTATTTGAAAACGTCATGGATCTCGCCAAGCGCCGGGGTTTTATCTGGCCGACGTCCGAGTGCTACGGTGCGGTGGCAGGGTTTATCGATTATGGTCCGCTGGGTGCGATGATGAAACGGCGGATCGAGAATATCTGGCGGCAGTTTTACGTCATCCAGGAAGGCTATTACGAGATCGAGTGCCCCACTATCGCACAGGAATCCGTGTTTATCGCTTCGGGACACGTGAAGGGATTTTCCGACAAGATGTGCCAGTGCCCGCACTGTAAGGAATATCTCCGGGCTGACCATGTTGCCGACGGGGGCGGTGTCACGGGTGCTGCAACCATGACCAACGAGCAGCTTTCCGCGGCAATTGCACCCTGTAAATGCCCGGCATGCGAGGAAGTGCTGGGAAAAGTCGACGTGTATAACTTCAACCTGATGTTCCAGACCTCCATTGGCCCCGGTTCCCAGCGGGTGGGCTACCTGCGCCCGGAAACCGCACAGGGCATGTTTGTGGATTTTGCCCGGCTGCTCCGGTTCTACCGCGACAAACTGCCGTTTGGCGCCGTGCAGATCGGCAAATCATACCGGAACGAGATCTCACCGCGACAGGGGATGATCCGGCTCCGGGAGTTCACGCAGGCAGAAGCAGAGATCTTTGTCCACCCGAATGAGAAGAACCGGCACCCGAAGTTCTCCCGCTACGCGGCATACAGGATGCCGCTGCTCACCTACGTCCACCAGCAGAAATGCGAACCGCCCATCGAAATGACCATGAGGGAAGCAGTTGATAACGGCATCATCGCCAACGAATATCTCGCGTACTATGTTGCCCTCACCCATCACCTGCTTGTCACGATCGGCATCAAACCGGAAAGACTCCGGTTCCGCCAGCATCTCCCCGATGAGCGGGCGCATTATGCAACCGACTGCTGGGATGCAGAAGTATTCTCGGACCGGTTCGGCTGGGTGGAAACCGTCGGCCTTGCAGATCGTACAAATTACGACCTGAACGCCCATGCAAAGCAGAGCGGGACGCCTATGACGGTTTTCATCCAGTACGACACCCCGCAGAAAGTGGAGCGCCGCCGGATCATCCCGAACATGAGCGTGCTTGGCAAACAATACCGGCAGAAAGCAAAAGCGGTCTTTGAGGCGCTTGAGAAGGCGACCCCGACGGCGGATGGCGCGGATGTTGAAGTGGACGGCGAGAAGATCCACATCCCCGCAGACCTGTTTGAAGTCCGGGATGAAGTGATCGATATCCGGGGCGAGGAGATCGTCCCGCACGTCATCGAACCCTCGTACGGCATTGACCGGATGTGCTACGCGGTGCTCGAACAGGCTTATGACGAGGATACCGCAGACGGCGAAAAACGGGTCGTGCTCCGGCTCTCCCCAAATGTTGCACCGGTGCAGGTCGCGGTATTCCCGCTGATGACCCGCGACGGACTCGATACGATTGCACAAGAACTTACGCACACGCTCCAGAACGCCGGCATTCTTGCGGAATACGACGATTCCGGTGCGATTGGCCGGAGGTACCGCCGGCAGGACGAGATCGGCACACCGTTTGCCGTTACCATTGACTATGACACAAAAGAGCAGCACACCGTCACCCTCCGTGACCGGGACAGTATGAAGCAGGCACGGATTGCGATCGAAAAGATACCGGAAACGCTAAGTGCGCTGATTAAGGGCAACATGAAGTTTGCAGAAATTCAATAAATTTTTGATTTAAAAAAAGTTTTACTTGTTTTAGTAATGTGAGTAATCCTATTTTTTTATTATAGAATTCCACGATAACGCGAGTCCGAAAAATGCAATTCCAATTGTAATCAAAACTATTGGATTGATATTTTTTTTAAACGAGCATTTGAGAATAAATCTTTGGATAAATGAAGCTATAAAAAACCGTAGATCATTAAGAACAGCCCACAAAGAGATAGAATTGAAAGATACCAAGGCATCTTGTCCCAAATCATTCGATCCTCAACACTAACCATATTATTTTGGTAATAGAACAATTTTGTTAATTTATTGGTCTGAATAAACCGACCGCCCAAAAAAGTATATCGCCAGTGGGGGATGGGGGATTACTGCCTTTACGACTCCACTTAAGATGCCTGCCGCCGCCCCGAAGGGCGCCCCGCGGCGGCCTCAAATCCCGTACATATCCCGCACCAGTAATTTGCCCCGCCGTGCCCCGCGAGGGGCCCTGATGCGGGGAGCATTCGTAATCTTCCTGTCTCTCGAACGGAATTATCATAAAATTCAACTTTCCCCGGGATCATAAATCCATATATTACTCAAGGAAGCCAACCCACACATAGGAACATGAGCCAATTCATCAGCCATCCACTCATCAAACCGGACAGCATCGAGTCGCGGGAGTACCAGCTCTCGATTGCGATGAAGGCGCTGGATGCAAATACGATGGTGATCCTGCCAACGGGTCTCGGGAAAACCGCAGTCGCCCTGCTCGTCGCCGCATCCCGGCTCTACAATGAAGGGGGCAGGGTGCTGATGCTTGCCCCGACAAAGCCGCTGGTGGAACAGCACCTCCGCTTTTTTGAAAAATTTCTCCTTGCAAAAAGTCCTGACGGCTCCTCATCTTCGCCCTTTGCGATGTTTACCGGCGAATCCCCTTCAGAAGAGCGGACTTTGGACTGGCAGCGGGCACAGGTTATCCTTGCCACACCGCAGGTCATCAAAAACGATCTCATCGCGGGCAGGTATACGCTCAACGATGTCACGCTCCTGATTGTCGATGAATGCCACCGGGCTGTCGGCAATTACGCATACGTGTTTCTCGCACAGCGCTACCTTGGCACTGCGGCAAAACCGCTTATTCTTGCGATGACCGCATCCCCGGGAGGGGCACAGGAGAAAGTCCAGGACGTCTGTGCAAACCTCGGCATCACCCATATTGAAAACCGGACCGAAACGGATCCGGATGTGAGCCCGTATGTGTTCGAGCGCGATATTGAGACGGTCCCGGTCGATCTTCCCCCGGAGATCAAGGCTGCGATACACGCCATCGACCAGCTCATCGGGGACCGGCTGGGACTCCTTGCGTCACTGAATTTCACCGTGCCAAAACGCGATCGGCTCACGATGAAGACGCTCGCGGTTATCAACGCCCAGATCCAGCAGCGGATCCAGAACCGGGACCAGACTGCGTATTCTGCGGCGTCGGTCTACGCGGAATGCATGAAACTCCGCCATGCAGTCACGCTTGCCGAGTCTCAGGGCAGCGACGTGCTCAAAGGCTATATCGCAAAACTGGTGGCGGAGGGCAACAGTGCCGGCGGCAGCAAGGCAAGCCAGCGGCTGGTAAAAGACCCCATCTTCCGGGAACTCTACGAGCGGACTCTTGGGTGGACCCGGGAACTGCACCCCAAACCGGAAATCGTGTTGGGTCTTGTCCGCGACCAGCTGGCATCCCACCCGGACAGCCGGATCATCATCTTTGCTACCTACCGGGACACGGTGCAGATTCTTGTTGATTACCTCACGAAAAACGGCATCGCCTGCGAACGTTTTGTCGGGCAGGCAACCAAGGATGCCGAAAAGGGGCTCTCCCAGAAAAAACAGATAGCAGCTCTGAGCCGGTTCCGCTCGGGAGAGTTCAAAGTGCTGATCGCAACTTCTGTCGGGGAGGAAGGACTTGACGTGCCCTCCACTGACATGGTGATCTTCTACGAGGCGGTGCCTTCAGAGATCAGGTCCATCCAGCGCAAGGGGCGCACCGGGAGATCGGCAGCGGGCAGGGTCGTTGTCCTTGTCACCAAAGGGACCTCGGACGAAATCTTCAAGTTCGTGAGCCAGTCAAAAGAACAACAGATGCAAAAGAGCATGCGGAAGATGAGCGGCCAGCCGGTTTCCATCCAGAAACCGGTTGAACCAGATCAGGTAAGCATCGACCAGTTCACCCCGCAGGGCCCGAAAATTGTTATCGACGACCGGGAAACCTCGTCAAAAGTTGTTGAAATTCTCTCCGGTATGGGTGCGTCCATCCGGCTCGAACGTCTCCCGCAGGGCGATTACGCGATTGGCGACCGGATACTCGTGGAGCGCAAGACCGCAAAGGACTTTGTCGATACCCTGATCAACCGTGACCTTCTCGGGCAGGCAAAAGCAATGGCGGACGCAGTCCCGCGCCCGGTTATGATAATCGAAGGCGGCGACCTGTATACCAAGCGGGATATGCACCCGAATGCAATCCGGGGTGTGCTCTCGGCCCTTGCGGTGGATATGGGCATCTCGCTGCTCTTTACCAACGACGAGCAGGACACCGCACAGATGCTCTTTGTGATCGCCAGACGGGAGGAAAGCGAGCGGGGCGAGCGCAAGGTCCACCCGCACAAGGTGCAGGGTTCGGTACGTGAGGAACAGGAATATGTCATCTCCGCGTTCCCGGAGATCGGGCTGAAGAATGCCCGGTTATTGTTGGGGCATTTTGGATCGGTGCAGGCGATTGTGAATGCAGAGATCTCGGAGATCAGTGCAGTAAAAGGGATTGGGGAAAAAACCGCTCAAAAAATAGTTGATCTCTGCCGTCGCTCTTACAGCTGACAGAGAATGTTGAGCGCTTCACACCCGGTCTTGACCGAGTTCATCAGGACCTGGCAGTTTTCGGGATCCTTCTCGTCACGGATACGCTGGCACAGCACAAGGATCGTTCCGGCAAGCTCGTCGGCAAGCATCGAACCGTCTTGTGAATCGCCACAGGTGCATTCGTGCCCTTCGTGTGCCTCATCTTCGTGGTGCGCGGGCTTGGGGGTGACAGCGGCAGGTTGTATCTCCGCGGCCTGGGCTTCATGCTCCGCGCATACGACGCAGAAGGTCTTTTTCTTGTACTCAAAAAGCGGGCAGCCACAGGTTTTGCAGCACTTTTCAAGCATCTTGCCCCCTTTGAGGAGGTATTCAGCCATAATTTCATCATCTTTTCGTGCGGTCATGCAATCACGTCTGTTCTGATATTCAACTTATATATGCCGGTTCCACGTATTAACTACAGGTACCCGGGAAGATGATACCATGTCAAATCCTGAAAAAACTATGGAAAACTGTATCCTGATGCTTCAGCACATACAGGAAGACAGCACAATCCCCAGAAATATCCGGCGCGTTGCAGACGAGACCCGGAACCTGCTGACAAACGATTCCAAAGCGATGGGCTTACGCGCTGCTGAAGCCATATCGAAAATTGATGAAATCTCCAACGATCCCAACATGCCCATCCATGCACGCACACGGATTTGGGAACTCGTGTCCCAGCTGGAAACGATCCCGCTTGATTAGAAGAAATTTCTTTTCTTTGTTTTTTATGCCGGTGCAATTGTTGCCGGAAGAGTTCCTGATGGGGGTTGCCTGTAGGGAGAGCATTTTTTCATTTCGTTACGTTGAGGGAGTAATCGCTTCTGAACAGGATTGCCAGGGAACGGATTGTGTTTTTTTTTAATGTATCTTAAAAAAGGGATTTGATATCATTTACCGCTGGACGGCGCCGAAATTTGCCTGTTCCACCGTGGCAGCATACCGGGCAAGCACCCCATGGAGCTGCTTTTTTACCGGTTTCCAGTCCTTCTTGCGGGCGTCAAGTATTGCGGCATCGACAAGGATATCGATCTTTTTCGCAAACAGATCGATTTCGATCTGATCGCCGTCATGGACAAACGCAATCGGGCCACCGATGGCAGCTTCCGGCGCGACATGCCCGATGCAGGGTCCGCGGGTCCCACCGGAAAACCGACCGTCTGTTATCAGGACGACGCGTTTGTAGCCAAGACCCATCATCGCCGATGTCGGGGAGAGCATCTCCGGCATTCCGGGTGCGCCCCGTGGTCCTTCATAGCGGATAATGACAATATCTCCTTCCCGGATCTCCCGGGCAAGAATTGCCTTCATCGCCGGTGTCTCCCCATCAAAGACCCGGGCAGGTCCGGTATGGCGCCACATATCTTGTGGAACTGCAGCACACTTCACCACCGCGCCGTTTGGGGCAAGCGAACCTGACAATATTTTCAGCCCACCGGCAGCATGAGCCGATTCCTTACAAGAATGAATGATATGCTCATTTTTCACCACCGCATCCTTCGCAATTGACAGGACAGACGTGCCGGAAACAGACAGGGCGTCATCCAAGTACGGGCTGAGCCGGTTGAGGACTGCCGGAATACCACCGGCGCGGTAGAGTGCCTGCATCGAATGGGGACCGGATGGCTGCATATCGCAGATATGCGGGATCTCGTCAGAGATCCGGTTAAAATCAGCAAGTGAAAGCGGAACCTTTGCTTCGGTAGCGATTGCCATGAGATGAAGGACAGTATTGGTAGAACCGCCCAGCGCCATATCGACGCGGATCGCATTCATCAGGCTTTTTTTCGTGATGATGTTGCGCGGACAGATATTTTTTTTCACGAGCGGCAGGATGGCTTCCCCGGTTTCACGGGCAATACGCACTTTGGCGGCATCAACCGCCGGGATTGCCGCGCAGCCGGGAAGGGACATACCCATCGCCTCGGTCATACATGCCATCGTATTTGCCGTATAGAGCCCCTGGCAGCTGCCGCAACCCGGCATCGCACAGTTCTCCAAATCGCATAATGCCTCATTACTCATGGAACCTGCCGCAACCTTCCCGACTCCTTCAAAGACATCGATAAGCGAGCGCTCTGCACCATCCTGGAATCCCGAAAGCATCGCACCGCCGGTCAAAATAATCGTGGGGATGTTGGTCCGGGCTGCAGCCATCAGCATGCCCGGAACAATCTTGTCGCAGGTTCCAACACAGACGAGTCCGTCAAACCGGTGTGCTTCTACCATCAGTTCAATGGAATCGGCAATATTTTCCCGTGACGGCAGGGAGTACCGCATACCGATGTGTCCCATAGCAATGCCGTCACAGATGCCAATCACGCCAAATTCAAAGGGCACCCCGCCGGCTGCGGCTATGCCTTCCCGCACTTTCTCAGTGAGCTGCCGGAGGTGCGTATGCCCGGGAACAATCGTATTGTAAGCGTTTGCGATACCGATAAACGGGAGGTCCATCTCCCGCTGCGTGACACCCAGCGATCGCAGCAGCGATCGGTTCGGTGCCCGCTGGTAACCGGTTTTGACTTCATCACTCCGCATAGTCATATTCACCAGAGAATTGCATCGCATGAGGCATAAAACAATATCAACAATAAAAAGAGCGCATTACTTCCGGTTTTTGTACTGCTCTGCCGCGTGGACAAACGATTGTGCAAATGCATCAGAGAAATACGCGTGGGTATACGATCCGATAGTATTACCGGCAATAAGTCCGTCCTGTCCATTTTCGATTCCTTTTCCCCGCGAAAGCCTGAATGCGAATTCCGCATCACAATCCGGAATTACTTTTGAATAATGGAACTCGTGGCCGCGGATGTCCATGGATGCCGGGAGAAATGTGCTGTTTTTTACACTCTGCCCGGACACATAGCCAAGCCCCTGGATTTTACCGGTCATTTCAGCGGAGGCAGGAAGGATACCGCACATGCGATACGACGTATCGGCTGCAATCTCCCGGGCGAGGTACATCAATCCCCCGCATTCGCCATACACCGGGAGCCCGGCCTCAGCCGCGTGTTCCAGCTGCCGGGTGCAGGGAGATGTACTCAGGGCATCAAGGTGCAGTTCCGGGTAGCCGCCGCCAAGATAGAGTGCATCGGTATCGGGCAACGGATCGTTCAAAGGACTGAAAAAAACAAGCCGGGCGCCACAGGATCGCAACCGATCGAAATTATCCTCGTAATAAAAACAGAACGCGGGGTCCATTGCGATGCCAATGGTCACCTTTGCCGGCGGAAGGGAAACGGGTTGTGTGGCATGATGCACGTCCGGTGCAGTTCGGGCAGCTTCGATGATTGCATCCACATCGCAGAATTCCTCAATCACTTCTCCGGTCCGGTGTCCGGCCTCCTGTTCATGTGCCATAAACAGGCCAAGGTGCCGGCTGTTTATGGCGATATCTTCGCGCCGGGGAATCCACCCGAACGCGGGGACTCTTCCCGAAGATTCGATCATCTGCCGGTGCCGCTCGCTGCCAACCGCGTTCACGATCACGCCGCTGATATGAACCGAGGGATCAAAGGTACAAAAGCCGTTGATGAGGGCGTGAATACTGCGGGACATTCCCCTCGCATGAACAACAAGAATCACCGGTGCCGATAGCAGGCTGGCAACATGGGCGGTACTTGCCTGGTCCGATCCATCGACGCCATCGAACAGTCCCATGACCCCTTCGATGACCGCGATGTCGGCACCGCTGCACGCCCGGTTGAAAGTATCGGTAACACCATCTTCTCCCATCATGAAGGGGTCAAGATTCCGTGAGGGACGCCGGCAGATGCGGGTATGATGGGAAGGGTCGATAAAATCAGGGCCGACCTTAAACGGCTGGACGGTCATCCCCCGCGCCGTGAGCGCTTCCATGATCCCGCTCGCAATGGTAGTCTTGCCACAACCGCTATGCGTTCCGGCGATAACGATGCAGGGGATCATTCTCGGCAACCACCCTGCAACCGGGCGAAGATTCGGCTATGGCGATGGATAAATCCGGTGAAGATCTGCCATGGGCGTGAAGTCACGGCAGTCTTTTTTGCCAGCCATACGTTTGTGCGGTACATGGAATCATCATCAGACGGCGAGGGTATTACCGGATGCACGTGTTCACCCGGTTTTTATCGCGTCGCTATTAATAATTGCGCATATGAACACAGGAGAAGAAGGGGGATAATATTTTCTCACATCAGTAAAAGGGCTGTTTCAGGTCCAATAAAATTAATTATGTGCACCAGGGACAGTTCCATCCCATTTCCCGCCAATATCCCATCATACAGCGGTCTTTTTAAGACTGCATTGACAGTCCCCATATTTCACGCAATCGGGTTATGGCGCCCGTTTGAAAATGTTATCACCAGAAATTACGATATCCGGGTTGCCTGGCAAAAACCGGTGCGATGGTGAATGAAAAACATTCACCAAAACAAAAAGATCAGACCTGTTTTTTCCGATAATGAATCCCGATATAGATAAGACCGATAATGGCTGCAATAATGACCGTAAGGTATACGGGATTCGAGAGTATGCCTGCGATACCACCCTGGTTTTCCACGTTGATGTTTACCTTCATCGGATCGGAAATATAGGTGTTATCAAGCGCATCCCGGTACCTGATTTCTGAGTCAAGCCCGTATTCCTTGAGCGTTGCACTGCGCGACACGCTGATCTCGTACGTGGCGGTGGTGGATTCACCGGGATTGAGATCGCCAAGGTACGCAACATCGTTGCTGCTCGTGAAGGGATCGACCGCGCTGATACGGGCCTGTGCACTCACTACCGGTGTATCACCGGTATTTTTATAGACGATGGAAAGGATCTGTGTATTTCCCGGGTTCATACTGACCGGGGGCGAAACAATCTCAAAGTTTACCTTGCTACCCACCGGAATGCCAATCGTTACACTGCGGGAATTGACATCATCTCCTTCCAGGTTCTCATATGACACCATCACATCGACAGGATAGGTCTGTCGCTCTGCTTTCTGGGACACTGCAACCTTGTACAGGCAGTTCACCACACCGCCGGCAGGGAAATCCCCGATATAGACACTGCTGTCGGTAGGCACAATGGGACTATCATCGTTCTGGGTAATTTTTATAATGGCTTTTTTGCCAGCTTCAGACCCAATATTTTTCACGGTCATGTTGATGTAGCCTTCAGAACCGGCATTCAGGTGCTCAGGTACCGCAGAGATCACATTAAGAGAGATATCCGGTTTTATAGTAATGGGGATCGTTATTATCTGACTATCGTTCACGTAATAATTTCTCACGGTGTCAGCGCTCAGCTTGTCGGTGTTTGAAAGGGTACTGTAGGAGAGTTCAACCGGGAGCAGGTAGGTACCTCCACGGGCATCCGCATTGATCTTGGCAGTAAATACAGCAGTTACCGAACTTCCCCCGGCAAGATCCCCGACCGTTTGCGGATCAGATTTTATCGTAACCGGGGCATCACCGGCCGACACCATTACAGAAAGATGTTTTGCCGTGTTGGGCAGATCATCGGGGGTGACAAGGTTTGACTGGACATACTTGTATTCATTCAGGCCATGGTTTTCAATGACGACATTCAGCTGGATATCATCACCCGGGCTGAATTCATTTGGACCAGACAGATATACTAAAAATTCCGGCGTTCCCGTAGTGTACTGCATTCCTGCTGATGCAGGGATACCCAGACAGACAAACAGGATCAGGAAAATAATTATGTGCTTATATATGGACATCATCAGAATAGATCTCCCACCAGTTTTTCTTAAAAAGTATCAGATAATTTGTATCTGGAAGTTATCTAACCTTTCTGTTGCTTGTTGTATCGGTGGAAACATTCCCTCTCACACCAGATTTTCTTTTATTCTGGAAATCTGCAGGGAAATGAGTATCGGTGGTGGAATTGCGAGAGTAGGGATGACATCCAAATCAGGATTCATTTGCCATACTTTTATATCATGAACTACCTACAGAAGAATGATGAGACAGGCAATTCATAATATCGGGTTATTGATATTCATCATCCTGATATTAATTTCAGCGGGGTGTGTCACACCCCCAAAAGGAGGCCCATCTTCACCGGCACCGGGAAGTTCTTACTCGTACGAACAGACACCTCCCGCTACAACGACAACACCCAGTTATGTAAATGCGGCGACCCCCTTTGGAACCCCGGTTCAGACAGAAACAAAATCCTCTTCAACAGGATACACGTCCATTACTCAATCGACCCCCTTACCCGGCGATCGGTCATGCCTGATTGCTCTTTCCACCAATACGTATGCATATAATAAAACCGCATTCAGTTTCAACCTCAAAAATCCCCCGATGTATATTAATTACTCGGTTACGCCAACAAATACCACAATGCACAAGGTAGTTGAAGCGAATGATGGCACAGATAACATGAAGACCATAACATTTTCAGACTATAGCCCTGATTCGTGGTTTGAAGTGATCGCCCGTAATAAGACAACTGGAGAGATTTATACTGATGATGGATTTGGTACAGCAAAAGGACTGCGAACCTATACAGACGGCACGATCAAGGTAATGAAACGGGATGATTTGCTCATCGAGTTCAGCGGTAATCTGATCACGGCAACTGCCGGAATATGGGTCAAACCTTCCGGGAATTTTGATGACAAACAGATGCCAATCTTTACTGAATGCAAATACTGGGACACCACCCCCCGTAATGTGCTATACGTGGAGACTGCCACGACAACGCCAACATGGACACCCTTTAACGAGGAGATACGATAACCAGACACTTTTAGGTAAGTCCAATTTTTTTGTGTATTGTCTAAAAAACGCGGACATTTTTTAAGCTCACAATTACGGGACCGGTGAGATATTTAAGCGATGAAAGTGATTTATGTAAGGAAGTTATTTCAGCCAGTGTCCCGGTAGGGTAGTGGACATCCTAAAAGATTGCGGATCTTTTGACCCGGGTTCGAGTCCCGGCCGGGGCGTAGTGAAGTATGCGTCAAAATCTCGTTTTAACAGTGATTTATTCATTTTTTATCATGAATTTGTTAAAAAGATGTTGAGTGACGTTACTTAATACATTCCTGAGGTTTTTTTTAAAATGTCAGTTCGTGTTGTTGTGAACAAGAACGCAAACACACAAAAACCGGCCGTCAGAAACAGATATTATTGAAAAGATTATTTACCGGTCATCGTTATTCTTCGATGCTTTTTAAAAAGGTTGTTTGACAACAGTTACTGATTAGCCTGTTTTGTTTTTAAACCACGAAGTCGCAGGACTCATTGGTTTTCATCCGGAAGCCATGATAATCTGGGGAAAAATCCCCCTTGCAAAAATTACCTGTCGATTTTTCGCAACCCGGGTTCGTTTCAGTCATTCCTGATCGCCATCTCCACGGCGACCCTGAGTTGGCGATCATCAAATGGTTTGAGGAGGAAACCATCCGGGACAGTCCTTCTCGCTTGTTCGAGAATATTCATATCGTCATATCCGGTCATGTAGACGAATGGAATATCGGTATACGAGAGGAGATAATCCCCAATTACCAACCCCTCAAATTTTCCATGCAGTTCAATATCCACCAGAGCGAGGTCGGGTTTGCTTGTCAGGACACCGGTCACTGCGCTGGCTGCATTGTCCGCATGCCCGCAAACCTGGTACCCGAGTTTTTTCAACCGGATATCCAACAAATCCGCAAGTTGTTCGTCATCCTCGATGTAAAAAATTTTCAGCGGGTAATTCATGCCGCCCACGGATAAATAATACCTGCTAGTATACAAATATTTGTTTAAAATTAAAATAGTATTTTTTGACGTTGTTGAGATGATAAGAGGCTGTGACCTGAGTATGAGAATAATTGGAGAAACAGCACCTTTGTCTTCCCTGCAGGATCAAAACGTTTGTCAAATAGAGAGAATGATATCGATAATTTTACAAAAAAAGGGTTATTTTGTCCGTTGTAAATCTACTCTCCGTATGAACTACGGCCGGTTAATCATAATCTTCAAACAGTGCCGGGTTCTGGCGGTGCAGCCACCATCGCCGGATAATCAGGATGCCGGAGGTGATACCAATACCGGCAAGGATTACCCCTGCAATGATTACACCGGAGAAACGTGTCCAGGGTGGGATCGGATATGGTTGTCCGGTTGGGGAAATCTGCATCGAAATGACATCAGCATACTCCGGTTGCACTGTATGGGGAGGTTCTGGAGAGATCAGAACTGTAGTAACCGGTGTGACTGGGGGGTAATCCTGATAATCGCCCCGGCTGATCGCAAAGAACGAAAATCCCGGACTTTTCGAAGAATACAGGGCAAATCCGTTTTTTATCCCGGTCAATTGCGTCGGCAGGGCAGACCAGGTGTCGTCATCAAACCGGTATAACCGGATATCACCGGGAGAACAATGGTTAGCGTCAATAAATGAGAGGGGGACATCAAACCCGATCTCCGCAGACGTTATTGCCAGGTGCTGCGCCGGGCTGATGCCGATATACTGGTAGACCGGTATATCCGGTGCAGGTACCTCCCGTGGCAGCGCAGTGATTTTTGTTGCGGTAATGACCAGGTCCGGGACATCCTCAGCTGTGACCGTTACCTGAAGAATGGCTGAATCACCACCGGCATTCACGGTACGGGTCGTTAGTGAACCTTGTGACTGAACCTCCGTAAGAACAGGGTACGGCACCTGAATGTTTACATCATCGCCAGATGATTCGAAGACCTCCAGCGAAGGAGGGGGTGTTGGCGCAGTTGTCGGGATGGTGGTAACCGGCGGATCTGACACGATAATGTATTCTGTCCGGCTCAGGGTATCTGCAACAGAAAAATTCTGCACGGTCAGGTTTACCGTGAACTTTCCGGCAGTTGTATACATGTGGAGGGGATTTCTTGTCCCCGCCTGCGAGGTATTATACCATGTCCCGTCGCCAAACGACCAGTTCCAGCACGAAGGCGATCCACCCGAAGATGAATCGGTGAACTGAACGATAATCGGGGTGACCCCGAGAATGGGGGTGGCAGAGAAGTTAAGGGACAGGGGAAGGTACCCGCGCGCGAATTTCAGGTCCTTATGCGTGACATCGTAATAACTGATAGAGGGATTTCCCGAGGAATCGAACGCCAGGGATGTATATTGCCCGACATTTGCGGAACTGTCAATTGTTTCGTTCTGCCATACGCCGCCGGATTTTGAAGCGTATTTGAGTGTGCCTTTTATTGCATCATAATAACTGACCGCCGGATTTCCTGCCGGGTCCAGCGCAAGCGATGCATAAATGCCACCCATACCGGTATTTCCCAGTCGTTCAATTTCCCATGAAGCACCATTCTGCACGGCATATTTCAGGGACAGGTTCAGGGAATCATAATAACCGATGTGCGGTTTACCCGTTTTATCAAATGAGAGAGAGGTATATTTTCCCACTTCTCCGGTGGTGTCAACAGTTTGGATTTCCCAACCCGTACCATTCCAGAGAGCATATTTCAGATCCTTGTTTCCCGCATCATAGTAACTCATACCGGGATTACCGGCATTATCAAACGCAAGTGAGTTATATGCCCCGGCAATTCCGCTGTAATCCACATGATTTTTCTGCCAAATTGTTCCATCCCGGGCGGCGTAATTCAGGTTTCCGGAATTTAAATCAAAATAGCCAATTGAAGGATACCCTGATTTATTCATCTTAAGAGACGTACCGATACCAAAACCAACAGATGTGTCCACAATTTCCCGTTTCCATACCGTCCCGTCCCATGACGCGAATTTCAGGGTCGAGCCGGTGATATTGTAATAACTGATATGGGGGTTGCCCGATATATCCACCGCGATGGATGACCCTTTTCCAATTGTCATCGGTGTGTTCTTGTCAATGGTTGTGGTATACCATATACTGCTATTTCTCACCGCATATTTCAGGGAAAGATTTACAGCATCGTAATAACTGATGTGCGGTCTTCCCATTGTGTCCAGCGTAAGCGAACTGTACTCGCCAACATTGCCAACAGCATCGGCCGTTTCATCTGACCAGTCCATGGCCGTGCCCATACCACAAGTAATGAGTGCAAAACAGATGAGTGCCGGGATATATCGTGTGCCACGCAATAGATTTCTCCGTGGATGCAGAATACCAGTCAAAGCGAAGCTGCGGGATCATCCCGTCAACTGATAAATGAGTGAATTTCCCCATCAACCGATAATAACCAGTATATTTTTAACGTAGGGGAAGTTCTCATTTAAGAATGCCGATTTGCAATTATGGGTAGTCCTGTTGAATTCCTAAAGTCTGAAAGGAAAATGTGGATGCTTGTGTTTTCACATTTATGATCGCTAAAAAGAGTTCCTCAGGTTTTATATTAAAGAAATATTCTGGATAAATTATTTAATCCACGAAAAAATATCAGGCAATTTCTTACTTGAAAGCACCAAAATAGACAAATAATATACTTACGGGGGCATACCTTCATGGATTGTGCCAGGGAATTACCAGTTTTTTGTATTGTTGAAATTTTTTTCTTATTTGGGTCGTTCGTGCATTGCTGGCAGATGGGTACAAGGAAATTATGCTTATGTTTTTACACACTTAATGAACCGTTTGGACAGGTATCATTATTAAATAGTGGATATATAAACAAAGAATATGATACGCGATACGCTGTTCCGGCCCGGTCTGCTTCAGGCACTACCCGGTGGGATTGACCGCAGGCTCGTGATATGAGGCATACCAATGAGGTTGAAGAAATGAAAAATCCTTACTCGTATGATGCATTTACCGGACTTGAAGCAGCCATCGTACTTATCGCCTTTGTGGTAGTTGCGGCGGTATTCGCGTACGTGGTGCTCGGTGCCGGGTTCTTCACAACCCAGAAGGCACAGGAGACCGTGCATTCGGGTGTAATGCAAACCACTTCGGCATTACAGCCAGCTGGAGCGGTCAGTATAAAAGCCGCCGACTCAACCACCGTAGGTAACATTTCATTTTACCTCCAGCTTGCTGCCGGCGGCAACGGTGTTGACATGGCCCTGACAACCTATACGATCTCCACCTCAAAACGGGTGAGTGCCTTTACAAATCAGGATGTTAATTATACGTGGGTTAAACAGAACACACCGGTAGATCCCAATCAGGATCAGCATAACGGAGCGCTGCATAATCGCGAGATGGTTCTCGTCGAAATAAATCCCGGGTTTGGAAACGATATGACACTCAATGATCAGTTTATTATTGAAGTGAAACCACCTGTCGGTGCAGCGCTTCCCATTACGAGAACAGTTCCCGGGGGAATGACCTCAGGCGTATGGTATGAAGTATACTGATAAAGGGAATTTTTGGTAGCGTATTTTTTTGCTACCTGATTTTTGATTGTAGTATCCCGAAATCATTTGACATCGAATCTAAATATCGATGTGAGTAAGTTATCAGATCGAGACATTGCGAGAATGATCAAGCAATGGCTGAGGGGAAAGCCGGTTGCCGAGATATCTCGTG
>JBDKTL010000007.1:0-117883 GCA_039698055.1 Methanoregula sp.
ACGAGATATCTCGGCAACCGGCTTTCCCCTCAGCCATTGCTTGATCATTCTCGCAATGTCTCGATCTGATAACTTACTCACATCGATATTTAGATTCGATGTCAAATGATTTCGGGATACTACAGAGACGGAACAGAACAGGAACAACTATATGGAATCCGCTTGAAAAGTATATGCTACATATGAGAAAGGGCTCGTAGATCAGGGGTAGATCGCTACGTTTGCAACGTAGAGGCCACGGGTTCAAATCCCGTCGAGTCCATCGTTTTTGTATACTTTTAAAAAAAAGTTCTGAAAATTCTGGAAGCGACAGATGACAATGCCGTCTGCATCCCATATCCGGTAGAGGGGTCAATCGATCCAGTCGAGCAGGTCATGTGAAGGGGCCTGCCCGCTTTTCTGGATCAGTTTTTCTTTCACTTTCCTGACGGCTTCTTCCGCAGGGGAAGCCGGCCGCTGGGACAACTCATACGCCCCATAATCCATATAATCCTGGGTCAGGACATCCCCCCCAACCGTTATCTCCTGAACAACCGGGGAATCGTCCCCGGGAGGAGTTGCAACAGGTGTCTCCTCCGCCATTATCGGATCGGCCTGCTGTGAAGCGGGAGGCTCCCGCCAGGGAGACGGCTCCTGTACCGTGAATGGAGGCGGAGCAATGCCCGATGGTGGCGATGGCGGGGGCACTGGCATTTTTACCAGTGTTGTGCCGCTGGACTGCTGGAGTAAAAAATCCACAAAATCGTCCACTTCCCGGCGCTGGCCGGGTGTCAGCCGGTCCAGTTTGTTTTCAAGCGAGTCCATGCGATCTGCCTTTTGCGAGATTCCTTTCTTCAAATATCTCTCATTGATCGTATTTAAGGAAAATGAGACTGCGGGATAGCAGGTAAAAAAGATTATGTCCAGTGATGCTGGTATCCCCGGCGTGCCGGAGGTTCACCGTCAACGAGTACGACGTTATCGGCAATGACCTTGCCAATCACGGTATATTGGACACCGGCAACCGGGTGCAGCTCCTGCGGGAGGGTGAAGATCAGCTCGTAGTCCCCGCCGCCATAGAGGGCAAGTTCTCCCGCCTGTGGTTCCGGAATACCGGCTGGCCGGGGGATCAGGTTTGAGGAAAGCGAGAAGCCACTCTCATTGACACCCAGCAGATCGTAGAGCGAGAGAGCAATCCCGTCACTGTCATCCATCATCGCCGTAACACCGGCCCGGGCGAGCACCTGGCCTTCGGTGACTCTTGGCTGCGGTTCAAAGAGTGCTTTTTCATACTGCCGGAACCCTTCAAGCCATGCCTGCGCCTGCCCGGGTATGCCGGTGATGCAGACCAGATCCCCGGGACGGGCGCCGGTCCTCTGTGCGAGAACCGGTTTATCCACAAGACCCAGTCCCGTAGTTACCACCGTCAGTTCCCCGTGATGATCGATATCCCCGCCGACAATTGCCGCACCGAATTTTTTACAGCAGTCCTGTGCTCCCTGCATGACCCCGGCAAGCTGCTCCCACTGGTCAAGCCCGACCGCAACCAGCAGGTATTTTGGCGCTGCACCCATGCTTGCAATATCGCTTAACGTGACGGCAGCACTCATCCAGCCGATCTGCCAGTCGGACATACCTTCAACAAAATCCGTTGTGCGGTGGAGCATATCAGTGGTTGCCACCATCACCTGATCACCACAGGGCAGGACGGCACAGTCATCCATGCAGTTCTCCCTGCCGACAATGCCCATCACAACTTTTAACAGCTCGCGGTCATCCACTTTTCCGCACCTCTTTACCCCGTTCGCTCTTATACTCCTTGAACATGTGCTCAATCATGGCGGATTTCTTCTCCCGCTCATACCCGGCCTGTTCCTCATGCCAGCGGACGAACGCCGCATCAAACGGGTCTTTTCCTGCAAGACCCTGTTTGCCCCGCACCTGTACTCCGGTATCCTTATCGGTGAGGAGCGGGATGCCCGCCTCCCTGAACGCTGGCACGATCTGGGGATCTCTCTTGCCACATGAGCTTGCAGACACGATCACTGCTTTGATTTTGCTGGCGGCGAGGTCTTTGACCACGCTCCGTCCCCAGCCGTCCGTGCGGTTCACAAAAATAATGTCCCCTTCCCCAATCCCGATGTCTTCCAGAAGACGCCACATGCCCTCTTTGGTGAGGGCATCCATCACCTTCACCGGGATCACCTCGCCTTCCATCGAGAGTTCGGCAAATGTTTTGATCCGGGTCAGCCTCCGGGACAGGTTCCGGTTGTGCCGCTCTTCTTTCCTCAGGTGTTTTTTGAGGCTCTGGATGACAGCGTCCCTTTTTACTATTTCAGTATCCTTTGCCAACTGTTCATCCCGCGACGTATGAAACGCCCGTATCCGGCCCTGAAGCCGGTGGATCTCATAATCCTTTTTCTTGATCTCTTCCTCAAGTTCCGCAGTAAAAGTCCGCAGCCGTTTTACCATGCCGTCCAGCACCCGAACCCGTTCATCATGCCGGACATCAACAGGCATCACCGGCGCCTCAACCGCCGGTTTTGGCGTCTCAGCATTTAAGTCCCCGAGAACCTGCTCAAGCCGCTGGCCGCGTATCACACCGGCCCGGACCTCATCAAGATCATGCCCCGGGGGCACCCGTTTTACAAGATTCTGGAACTTGTTCCGGTACTGGCGGTATGCATCGAGCGCCGCAGAGAGGGCATCGCGTTCATGGTCGTTCTGGTAGGGAAACGCGGCGGTGAGTTCCATCTTTGTTTCGACACTGGTATCCTGCCGGGGAGTGTAGGCAACCGCAGAAAACGCCCGCCGGATCTTTTCAACCGTAAAGGGCATATCCTGGACATCCGAGGCGATGACCAGCGGTTTGCCGACATGGTACAGCGCCTCGATAACATCGGACATATTCATCTGCCGCGAACTCTGGAGATGCAGCAGGTTGCCATCAAGATCCAGTGCGGCAAATGCGGTAGTGGTGCCCGGGTCAATGCCGACGATCAGGTACCGGGGTTTGGCAGTGAGGGGCCGGAACCGGATACGTTCAAGGCGCTTGCCGCTGATCCGTACCTGCACGTCGGCCCCGCGATACGTTGATACCGGGATCTGGTCGCGGGTCGCAAAAACCCGGAACGCTACCCGGCTGCACCCCCCAAACGCCTTTGTCTCCTTTTTTTCGTAACGGAGGCCGGCCGCGACAATCGCCATCTCGATCTCCCGGCCTTTGAGCTGGACAGCCCCATGGATCTTGCGCACGTACCGGTTCTGGCTCCAGCCACCCCTGCCAGGCGACCGGTGCCGGCTGACCACCACCTCGGTCTCGTTTTCAAACGCGATGACTTCAGCGCCGGCGCCCAGCGCTGCAACCCGCGCGGTCGTACGGGCTTCGGCAAACGGGTCGAAACGGTTGAAACTGATGTTGAACCGGGCAGCGACTTTCCCGAGCGTCTCTTTTCGTTCGCCACCGGTCACCTGCACGAGCCGGGTTCGCGGTGGCAATCCCTGCAAAAAGAAATAGAGCTCGTGCTGGTCGGTGGAAATCTCCTGAAGGCTGTCGACAGCAAGAATATCCGGCTGTTCAAGGGACAGCAGGCGGAAAAGCCGGAACATCGAGACCTCGGTCTCGCTCTCGATAACCTGGCCGTCCATCCGCACCAGCGCATACATCGGCCGCCATGACTTTGACCGCACCGACCCTTTGATGATGTCGATCCCAAAGACCTTCAGCCGATCACGCATCGTACTGCATCCTCGCGGTCATATGCCAGCTGGTATTTTCGTTTAAAATACGTGAGAATGTTGTCGATATCACGGGTAACAATTGTCAGGGCATTGGGGTGACTGGCCTCCATCCACTGCGGCCAGTCGATGATAACGCATTTCCCGTCCTCGATGAGAATATTGAACTCGGACAGGTCGGCATGAATGATCCCCGCCTCGTACGCGACATGCACATTGGCAAGGATCTCTTCGAGCATGGCAAGCGGATCCTCCAGACGGCAGCGGCTGAGGCCGGGCCCGTCAATTAACGCCATGACCACCGTGTGGCGGTTCTGCCCGATAGGGAGCGGTACCGATACTTTCGGGTGCAATGCGGTAAGGGCTGCATATTCCCGCTCCGCAGAAAGCCGGGATGCCAGCAGCCACGGGCAGTTACCGGTCTCCGGGATATACTCCCGGTTGACCCGGGCAGTGTTGAAGGAGCGTCCTCCCACCCGGTGGAACTTGATCGCCACCGGCCCAAGACCCAGTGCTTCAAAAACAACGGATTCCTTTCCCTCCCCGATCTTGGAGCCAAGCGCGGAGATGACTCCTTTTCGGGCAAGCGTCGAAAGGGCAAGCGTATCGTACCCGCCAAAGACAAGAGCATACCCGTCATAGGGCACTGCGTTGAACCGCACCATGCCCCACTCCATCAGCCGTGAAATCCGGTACATCACTTCGGATTCCGAAAGCCCGGTCGATTGCTGGAGCGTGTCAAGCGGCACCCATTCGTACCGCTTCATCATGCGCTCGAGAGCGGCAAGGATGGCCTTTTCATATTTGTGCAGCGTACGGATGTGCTCGGGAGCGACCACCATGGTTGTTACAGTGGTTATGTGGCAGACTATAAAATCATGGCTCACATGCCAGACCACCGTCATCATCACAAAGATTAAACATCTTTTATCGTCCAAAAATACACCGGATAACGTTCATGCGGTGCGATAAGTGCAGGAGGGATGCGGTCATCTGCCAGAAGTACTCCGGGCAGCATTTGTGCCGCGAGCATTTTATCGCAGACCTTGAGGCAAAGGCAAAACGGGAAATCCGGTTGCATCGCGGGATTCGTGGCGGGGACCGTATTGCTGTTGCGCTCTCAGGAGATGCACCCGGCAGTGCTCTTTTGTTTTTCTTAAAAAAACTTACCGCCCAGCGACGGGATGTAAAAGTTTTTGCCATTATCATCGATGAAGGCATTGCCAGCTACCGGAACCCTGGACAGGTAGTGCAGGTTGCTGAATCGATGGGTGCTGACATTATTCCGGGATCGTTTAGAGAAGCATACAGCATAACGATGGATGAGATCATGCAGAGAGTGGGTGCCGAGGTTGCTTACCGGAACTATCGTGTACTCCGCCGCCAGCTGCTCGCCCGTATCGCACAGGAAAACGGCGCCACCTGCCTTGCGTCCGCGATTACCCTTGATGACCGGGCACAAGCAGTCTTATGTGACATGCTGACCGGGAACGTAGAAACGTTGATCGTCCCACGTCAGCATTATCAGGGTGCCCTCAAAGATATCTATCCATTCATGCAGGTACCAGAACAGGAAGTCCGGCTGTATGCAGAGTTGAACGCGATACCCTGCGTCAAAACCTCCCCGTATCCTTTTACAGGTTCAGAGAAAAGAGCAGATATCAACCGGATGCTGGAAGCCTATGATCGCAACCACCCGGCAACCAGGTTCGCGCTCGGCAATCTGGGCGAACAACTTGCCGCTGCCGGTACGGGTGCCATCGCCGGGATTGCGGTGTGTGCCCGCTGCGGAGAACCCTGTCCGGACGGTACGTGCCCGGACTGCCAGATACGTGACGGGTTTTCAAAGGGATCACAACCATGACAGCCAAAAGAAGTGTATTCTGGCGGATCATCCACACCTCGGCAGAGATGCGGGTGTTGTTGTATTTTTTATTGTTCGCCCTGCTGATCACCATTTATACAACAATATTTCATACAATATACCCGGTTCTTGAGGGAAAACCGCTGGACTGGCCGCAATCGTTCCTGTTTGTGATGGAGACCATTTCCACGACCGGATACGGGTGGCTCCTGCCGTTCCATAACACGACAACCATCCTGTTCACGTCCATCATGATGTTTACCGGGGTGCTCATGATCTTCATGGTCATCCCCCTTATCCTCACCCCGTACATCGTCGAGGTTCTCAGTTCCACACCGCCACGACGGACACCTCATGAATTGTTCCGGCATACGGTGATCATCGGTGACGGAGAACTTTCCCGGGCACTGGTGGAGAGCTTGTCCATTTCCGACAAAGAGATCATTCTCGTTGAGAAAGATGAAGACAAGGCACGGGAACTTGCAAAGAAAAACCGCAGGCAGGCGTTTGTCATATGGGGGGATTATGATGATGCCCATACATGGGAGCAGGCATGGGTAAAAAACGCAGATTCCGTGATCATCTGCGAGAATGAGCGGACAACGGCAAGCATCATCCTCGGGATACGGGAGCTAACAAAGGCACGCATTATTTCAGTCGTCGACAAGATCTCGTTTGACCGTTACCTGAGGTATGCCGGGGCTGATTATGTGCTCTCCCCAAAGCATGCGACTGGAAGGATTCTTGCACGGCACGCAGTCCTCCACTCAGGAGGAGATACCGGATCGGAAATCCCCGGGCTCGACCGGCTCACCATCAGCCGGAAACGTCATCCGGAAAAGGATCTCCGGCTGATCCATATTCCGGTGATGGCGGGCAGTAAATCGATGGGAAAACCACTCGGGGATCTGCATCTTTTTGAGCAATACGGCATCATTGCCCTCTTCCTCTGGAAATCAGGAAAATTTATTTCCCAGCCCCGGCAAACCGAAGTGCTTGACACCACCACCTCGCTTTTTTTATTTGGCAGGGCAGATGCGATCGGCAGGGCAGTTCACGAAGAATTTGAAATCGATAAAAAACTGATCGGTCACGCAGTCATCGCCGGGTTTGGCGATGTGGGATCGGAGGCATACAACGAAATGGTAGCAACCGGCATCGCGTGCGTTGTGGTCGATGCCCGCCATTATGAGGTAAACGAGGTGGTGGGTAATGCAGAGGACGAGCTGATCCTCAAAGAAGCACGGATCGAGGAGGCCCAGTTCTGTATTGTCGCCCTCAACGATGATAATGTCAACATTTTCACGACGCTGATGGCGCGCAACCTCAACCCGTCCATCCGCATCCTCGCCCGCGCCAACGAACCGGCGTCCGTGGACAAGTTATACCGGGCCGGCGCCGATTACGTCGCGCTGCTCCCGCGAATCGGAGGGCAGACGATCGGCAGGATTGTCCTTGCCGACACGATCACCATCCTGCTGGACCTTCCCGACGGCGAGATGGTGGTCTTAAAACATATTCGCCAGCCCACGATGCAAACCGTCAGGAGTATTGCGCAGCAGACCGGCGTGCGGATTATCGGGATTGAGGCACCGGACCGGGTCATTGTATCTCCTCAGGAAACGGAGATGCTGCATGAAGGAGACGCGGTCATCATGACCGGCAGTACCGAACGATTGAAACGATGTATCCGCTTATTATAAAGAGAGAATTACAGGAAGGTGAACAATACAATGGCTGAAGAACTTGGGTGCAGGATGGGACAGATCGAACAGATGGTCCGGTATGCGTACTGGAACAGCGGGTGCACGGGAATAATCGTCGGGCTCAGCGGGGGAGTGGACTCAGCTGTCGCCGCTGCTTTCTGCTGTCGTGCGATAGGTGCCGATAACGTCCTTGCACTCTCTCTTCCGTCTTCGGTCAGCAATCCGGCGGATATCCATGATGCATCATCGCTCTGCGCACAGCTGGGGATGAAGCACCGGGTCCTGTCGATTGAACCGATGCTTGCAGCATTCAAGGCCATGCCGGAATTCACGGAATCCCGGTACCTGCTCGGTAACCTGATGGCGCGGATCCGGATGACCGTCCTGTACTACCATGCAAACCGCGACCACCGGCTCGTGTGCGGTACATCGAACCGGAGCGAGTACCTGCTGGGTTACTGCACCAAGTATGGGGACAATGCAGCAGATTTCCAGCCGATCGTGCACCTGTACAAAACACAGGTCTACGAGATGGCACGGGAAATGGGTATTCCCGAACCCATCATAATAAAACCACCATCGGCCGGGTTATGGGAGGGCCAGAGCGATGAAGGGGAGATCGGTCTTTCGTATGCCGTGATCGACCGGTCGCTTATGTCACTTGAGAAAAATGAATGGATGGCAACGACACCAGACGAAGAAAAGGTGCTCGCCCTGGTAAAAAAGAGCGCGCACAAGCACCTTCCTGCACCTAGTCTTTTAGCAGGACACTGAAAATCGCACGGTATTGTTCCGGATGGTTCAGGAAAGCAAGTGCATCCTCGTTGCCGATCAGGTTGTAAATGGGGCCGGAACAGAACCGGTATATCCCTTTTCCACAGGTTGCCCCGATTCTCCGGACAGAAGGCACGGGGGGGTAATGCAGATTTTTCATCAGGTTTCCTGAACTCATCGCGTAATAAGCAGCCCCGTGATGCGTTTCATATTCGCCATACTCGCTCTCAAAACCGGTTGAGACAATATTTGCCATCACCAGGGTTTTGTCAGGAGTGGGGTTGATGGATACGTGCCCGTACTCCGGGGGAATGATCACCAAATCGCCGGTTTGTGCCTCGACAAGCACCATATCGTCAAGCGCCCGTGACTGGAGAAGGTACCATGCGGTGCCATCGAGCACTTCATAGATCTCCGGGTATCCCAGGCCGGCAGCGTTTTTTGGATGGTAGTGCCCTTTTGTCTTGACAAATTCCCCGCAGAGATTCCGGGGAGGGATGACAGTGAGATCATAGCGGAGCTGGTGGAGGTGGAGCCAGCGACGATCAACATCGGACTTCGCAAGGTCCCGGTACATAAAATAGAGAGCGCCGCTCTCCCTGCATGCAGGTTCAGCAAGAACGGAGCGCATGTCCTCAACAGTTCGTTCCGCTGGTGGAGGAAGTTCCCCTTCCCATCCGGGCATCACTTTTTCTTTCTCACTACGAGCAGGTAATAGCCGGCACCTATCAGGACTGCGACGATCAGGATAGCGACCAGCAGCACCTGCATAACGGAGGCAGACTGCGGTTTTGCCACAACCTGAACCGGGGTCTTGAACATGTCAGAGATCTGGCTGTTGTCAAGTGCGTCGCGGTACCGGATTTCCGTGTCAAGCGTGTAGTTTTTCACCACGGCCTGATTGTCGGCTTGTATCGCATAGCGGGCGGTTGCCTGTTCGCCGGGTTTCAGGGTTCCAAGGTATGCACCGTTATCTGTACTCGTGAACGGTTCAACCGCATTGAGCCGGGCCTGTGCATTATATGCGGTGTTTGTCCCGGTATTCTCGTATACCACTTCAATGACCATAGTCTGGCCGGGATAAATGCTCCCTGCAGAAGAGATTGTGGTAAAACTGATCTTGCCTCCGACCGGTACGCCAACAGTCACCGGTGAAGAGGTCACCACGTCGCCATCCGTGTTCTCGTAGGTGACGCTTACATCGACCGGGTAGGTCTGGGACCCGGCATTATTGGACGCGGCAACTTTGTAATGGCAGGTAATCACGCCATTGAGCGGGAAATCCCCCACAAAGACGCTTGCATCCGTCGGGATAATCAGGCTGTTGTCGTTGCGGGTAATCGTCACCGTAGCTTTCTTCCCATCCTCAGATCCGATATTTTTTATGGTCAGGTTCAGGTAACCTTCCGTCCCGACATTGAGATTTTCCGGAACGACCGAAAGCACGGCAATCTTCACATGGGGCTTGATGTTTATCGTGAGGGGGATGGTGTCTGTGACATCGTTATACAGGAACTGGAGGATGTTGCTGTACTCCTGGTCCTGCACCTTGAGATATTTGTACTTGAGGGTGAGGGGGATCTGGTACTGCCCGATGGTTGCATTCGAGAGAATCTTTGCATGGATTTGGACGGTTTTCGTACCGGGACTGGCAAGATCGCCAATAACCTGGGGATCGGACTTGATGATGATCGGTGCATCTCCTGAGGAGAGTCCGACATTTACCTGTTTGGCGGTAGTCGGCAAATCATCCGGCTGGAGGGTTCCTGAATTGGTGAATTTTATTTCAGTTACTCCACTGTTTTGCAGAGTTATACTGATGATAGCATCGTCACCAGGAGCAAACTCATTCAGACCGGAGACATATGCGGCCATCTGGGGACTTCCCCCGAAATATTTTGTGGCTCCCATGGCAGGTATACTGCAGCAGGCAGATACTACAAGGAGGACGATAATAACGCTGCGATATTTCATAAGGTATCACTTGTCGCTGTTGTTGTAACAGATTTACCTTGCATCCTATAAAGTGATGTCAGGCAAAAACTATTCCGCAACCCGATTATTATCCGGTATAATCCGGGTCATATACGGGTGTATCGGATTTGCAGGGGTCGTACCAATCATCGTCCGGTGCACGATAAAAAACTGCCGCGATATGCAATGCCAGGAAAAAAAACATCGTCCGGGAATCAGAGATCCCGGATCTCTTCCATTTCACTGATATCCATCATCCCTTTCATTGCCTGCGTGTTCACCCACCGCCCCCCTTCGCGGATGGCAGCCATCGGGTTTGTCCCGCCAACAGCTGCGATCCCGACGTACTGCGGGCTCACCAGAACACCAAGCAGGGGGACATTGGGCATCCCTACCTCAAGAATTCCGGTGATGCTGCTGTCTGCCAGCTCGTCGAGCACCATCCCCACGAGCGGTTCTGCCTCCATGTGGAACTCGCGGATGTTTGCCAGTAAAGTCCCACTCCCTTTCCGCATCACATTATTGACCGACGTGATCTTCTGGGAGATGAGAACCTGCAAAGGATCGATGGTCGTGTATTCATAACGGATCATATGAGTGAACCGGATGGGAGTCCGGTTCTCGATCTCGACGACCCCGCCGCCGATCGGGTTTACAGGGATACCCCGCTTGATAAGCAGACCGTCAAATGTGATACTGCAGATCGTGCAGATAGCAGTGCAGTCTTGCGGAACAATAAACCCGGATACCTTTTCCCCCGAACGAAAAAACTTCACCATTCCACTAACGCTGACACCGGTCTTGATGGCATCCTTCAGGATCGATACAGCGTATTCGAAGTCCTCATTTTTAACCAGGGACAGGTTATACACCACTTTTCCGGTCCCTTTGACAGGATCGAACGTAACCTGCATCGCATAGTCCTCAATACTGTGATTGACAAATTTGAGGCGCGTGGTCATTGTAGTAGTCTCGGATATTACAATAGAAAAATTGTTCTATAAGACCATGGCAATTTATGTATGATGGAACACGATATGCGGGAAAAAGCCAAGAATGCAATGAGGCTCATTCTTGAAGCTGCGCGTTTTGAGGTTGAAGAGGTTGACGAACCTCTCGATCTCTCTGCGGTCCGTGATGGCACCTGCCTCCTGGTACTCTGTTCAAATGACAGCGACCTGATCAAACAGTTCGACAAGACCAATTACAGCCTCATGGTCGACGATCAAGAAATGACCTGTAAAAAACTTCTGTTCACCCTCGAAAAAGACACCGTCACCGAGAACTGCATCCAGTGGGGTATCGACGAGTTTGTCCGGTACACGGGTGAAGCGGTGCTGGCAGATATTGTCAGCCGGGAACTGTCACTTGACCTGACCCCGACAAAAGGTAAAAAAGCAGCCCCTGCAGCAGCTGCAACGGCTGCCGCACCAGTTGAAGATGAGTCTTCAGGAATTACCCTTCTGCATTTCCCGGTTAAGCTCACGGAACAGGCAGCAATCCGCACCGCAGGGATCCAAGGCGCAGCAAAACTCCGTTTCATTCCCTACTATCTTTTCCACTATGTCAGCAGCGGCGAGCAGGTGTATAAGGACCGTCGCATTCCCTTTGATGCAGAGGGATGGGGTGCCATCAACGCGATCAACGGCATAAAACTGGACCTGGACGGAAAACAGGCAGTTGAGTCGGAGATTCCCGTGGGTGCGGAAGTCTCGGATTCCCATATCACCAAGGAAGAAGCGGCAGAACGGATGGTCAACGAGCTCATCGAGCGCCTCACGCAGAAAGTCCGGATCAAGCAGGAGAAGGGCGATGCGATCTTCTACGAGGAAAAAACCCTCAAACCAGACCGGAAAAATATCATCGTCGAGACCAAACAGGTCTACATCCCCGTATGGCAGATCCGGGGCAAGAAGATCATCGAAGTAAATGCATTTACCGGAGAACTGCTGTCAGAACCCATGGATGAAGGCGTAGAAGTCTTCTAAAACCCGCACACTATGATCGTTGTTCTTGGCGGGGGTCCTGCCGGGAGGATTGCGTCAATACGGCTTGCATCCAAAGGAAAAAAGGTGACGCTCGTCGAATCCGGGGGGATTGGCGGGCAATGCCTTCATTTTGGCTGCATGCCGGTCTGTGCCCTGAACGATGCCGCCCGCATGGTACGTTCGGCACGCACGCTGAATAATCTCGGAATTGCAGACGGGACGCCCCGCATTAATTTCCGCCGTCTTTTAACAGAGATGTACGCGATCCAGCAGAAGATCGCATCGATTCTTGATGAAGAGACACGAACTGCCGGTGTCGATATTGTTTATGGAAAAACCGGGCGGATTGACGGGCAGGACGTTTTTATCGGGGAGGAGAAGATCGAAGCCGAAGCGGTGATTGCCGCAACCGGCTCACGGCCAAACATTCCTGCAATCGGGGGCATTGCACTCCCCGGAGTATATTCTCCCCACACGCTGCCCGCGATGAAGAGCCTACCGGAAAAGATGGTGATCATCGGGGGAGGTGTGATGGCTGCCGAGTTTGCCTACATCTTCAGCAGTTTCGGGAGCCAGGTAACGGTGCTGAGCCGGACCGGGTTTTTAAAAAATATCGACGGGCATCTCAAAAAAATTGCCATAAAGGAGCTTGCGGGGGTGGAGATCCGGGAGAACGCCGGCGTGAAGTCGATTCAGGGAGCATCGGGAGTGGAGTTTGTGGAGTTCGGATCGGGAGATGGCCAGGAATCTATCGATGCGGCTGCCGTGATGATTGCCGCCGGGCTCCTCCCGCGTTCCGACATGATCACGGGTGTGAAAAAAGGCCCATCCGGGGAAATACTGGTCAATGACCGGATGCAGACCAGTGTTCCCGGGGTGTATGCCTGCGGGGACGTAACCGGCCCTCCATATCTTACGCCGGTTGCACGACACGAGGGAGTTGTTGCGGCAGATAACATTCTGGGGGGAAACCGGCGTATGGACTACCGGTTTATTCCCCAGTCGATCAACCTTACCCATGAACTGGCTTTCTGTGGTACCGCAGGTGAACGGAGTGCTTCCCTTGCGATCCCCGGCCCGGCCGGGCCCGGAACGTTCTGGTCGGTTCCATCCGGCGACACCGGGCTTGCAAAGATCATGGCCGATGCAGAGTCCGGGGAAATCACCGGCATATGTGCAGCAGGGCCCGGTGGAGGGCTGATAGCAGGATACATGGCGTTTCTTATGCAGCGCCATATCACCGTCCATGATTTCGAGGATTTCATCGAGGTTCACCCATCAACGGACGGGGTGTATGGCCTGGCAAAATACACATCGGAGCTCCTTAAAAAGAGAACCGGGTCGTAAATGGTTACCTGCGAAAAACACAGCGGGATCCCCGGTGTGTTTTTATTTTTTTTTGTTTCCCGTCATGGAGATTGACAGGGTTCCGTTAAGTCTGTAGGTATTATTACGCTTGAAACCGAAGTATAATGTTACAGATTATCTGACATCCCCGGAGCATATCCATGACTGATCCTTCTGAAATTGTTGCATTTGACCAGACCCGACTCGATAAAGTCCGTGCACTGCGGGAAAACGGGGTTATGCCGTACCCGCATACCTTTGACCGGCAGAACACAATTCAGGAGATCAAAACCCGGTTTGCAGATATCACCCACGAGAAAAGTGCAGATACCGTTTCCACGGCCGGGCGCCTGTATATCATCAGGAACCACGGCAAGACACTGTTTGCCGATCTTGGCGACGGGACCGACAAGATCCAGCTCTATATCCGCAAGAACGATGTCGGCGACGCACAGTTTGATTTTTTTAACCAGTATATCGAACGGGGAGATTTTGTCGGCGTTACTGGTCATGTGTTCCGGACAAAACTGGGAGAGATCACAATATGGGTGGATACGGTCACCCTGCTGTGCAAGGCAGTCTGCCCGCTGCCGGAGAAATTCCACGGCTTAAAAGATATCGAAAAACGGTACCGGCAGCGATATGTCGATTTGATTGTCAATGACGAGAGCCGAGAAACCTTCCGGAACCGGAGCCGGATCATCTCGCTCATCCGCAGGTTCCTTGATGAGCGGGAATTTTTGGAGTTCGAGACCCCGATCCTCCAGCCGGTCTATGGAGGGGCAAACGCCCGGCCGTTCACATCCTACCACAACTGCCTCGAACAGAAGCTGTTCCTGCGGATTGCTCCCGAACTGTACCTCAAACGGCTTGTTGTCGGGGGATTTGAGAAAGTCTTTGAGATCGCACGGAACTTCAGGAACGAGGATATCGATACCCACCACAACCCTGAGTTCACGATGGTGGAAATCTACTGGGCATACCATGATTTCCGGGACATGATGGAACTGACCGAGGATTTCATCTCATCCATCGTCACCGCAATCCACGGCAAAACCGAGATCCCGTTTGAGGATACCACCCTCCAATTTGAGAAACCATGGAAGAAACTCACCATGGCAGATGCGGTGAAGGAATATACCGGTATCGATATCTTTGCCCATAGCGTTGAAGAACTTCAAAAACTTGCCCGGGAAAACAAGCTGGACAACCCGGACAAGCCGACATCGCAGCGCGAATACCTTGTCCATTTCTTTGAAGGCATGGTTGAGGAAAAACTGATCCAGCCAACCTTCATCTATGATTTCCCGGTCGAGAACTCGCCGCTTGCAAAACGGCACCGGGAGAAAGAGGGGTTCACGGAGCGCTTCGAGCTCTTCATCTACGGTATGGAAGTGGCAAACGGTTTTTCCGAGCTTAATGACCCGGTAGACCAGAAGGAGCGGTTCGAGGCACAGGACGAGAAACGGCGTCTTGGGGATCTCGAAGCCCAGATGATCGACTACGATTTCATCAATGCACTCGGGTATGGCATGCCGCCAACCGGTGGCGTCGGGATCGGGATTGACCGTCTGGTGATGTTGCTGACCAATAATAATTCGATCAAGGAAGTTATCCTCTTCCCCTCGATGAAAAAACTGGTGGAACTCGAAGAAGCACCGGGTGATACAGCCGACATACCGCCAGAGAACAAACCGGTTTCCGGCTGAATTCATACCACAATAAAAAAAGACAGGGTTTTACCCTCCCCTACCCCCCGCCCCAAAATTTTTCCGGAGGGGGCCTACCCCCACCATTATGTGGGGGGTAGTGGGGGGGTACCACAACCCCACATCAGACCCGGTCCGAGCATCAATCTCATAAATGAAAACGGTGGCAACCGTAGCGTTCCGTCTGATGTCCACATGAAACAGTATACATGCACCAGTAAACCGGTGTGTTTATCTCAATTCTGACACGGGGGGTGGGGTACCACCCCCACCCTAAAAAAATGCCAGAGGGGGAGTAAGGGGGGTCATTTAAAAAAATGGGCAGGGGGTATCCCATGTCTGACAAAACTGGAACGATATTTTTTTAAACTGGCCTGCCCATAACAAGCCTCCTTGAACAAATACGAGCCTTGCCCGCCGTTCTGACAGAACAATTATCCCAGCAATTCTCCAACCTATTTCCATGGCACCTGATGACACGCCACAAAGACATCATCATGAAGTGTTCTCAGCCACCAACGCCGGGCATCTCGATACCCGCTTCCGCCGGTATATTTACCGTCCTGACCGGCTCGCGGAGCGGTACGTGAAGCCCGGCGACCATGTGCTGGATTTCGGCTGCGGGCCGGGGTTTTTCACCCGTGAATTTGCACAACGGGTTGGTGAGAGTGGACTCGTGATCGCCGCAGACCTGCAGGATGAGATGCTCAAAATCCTGCGGGGCAAGATGGCAACAGAAGGTCTCATGCCCCGGATCAGGACGCACCGGTGCGAACCGGATACGCTGGGTCTTCTGGAACTGGACGGGACGATCAACGCGGCCTTTGCCATCTTTGTCGTCCACGAAGTGCCGGACCCGGCGAAGCTGTTCCGGGAAATTGCATCGCTGCTCGTGCCGGGCGGCCTGTTCTTTTATTCAGAACCCCCGGTCCTCGTTTCCGGTGGGGAGTTCCGCGATAAGATCGCCCTGGCAGAGAAGGCGGGGCTCCGGCTGGTGGAACGAAGGCTGTTCTTCGTGAACCGGGCGGCGGTGCTGAAAAAAGTGTGATGAAACCCCCGGACCCGGACGTTTCCTGGCAGGAAAGGGGAGGTTGTCTCCCTGCAAACCCGGTTACTTCCGTCCGGTTGCAGGATTCTCCTGCTCATCTCCGGATGCCCTGCTCCGGCCACCCGCCATCGTGCAGCTGGCCGGAACGTAAAACCGCTTTGCGGCACTCAGGGATTTCCCGCAGAAATCCCGGCAGGTTGATGGGCGCGTCGCGTAGATGGCGCAGCCCCACCGCACGATACCGCTGCCATCCGGCTCTATCCGTTCCAGGTGCCGGCAGGGGGAATCGACAAGGAAATAGCCCCCCTCTTCCCTGAGCCCCCTCTCACGGAGATAATGCAGCTGGTGGGGTTTGCACTGTTTAACAAGGGCAATTGGCAGCCAGCGGCAGCACTCTCCGCATCGTGTACAGGCACCCCGTGACGGGGTGAGGGAAGAAGGAGCCATAGCAGTATCTCATTGGATCAGAACAGGTGTAAATAGTAACGATCGTTTTTTTTAGTCCTCACCGTCATTCTGTCTCTGGCAGACAAATCCAATAAAGGGAGTGCACAACAAAAAACGAGATACGAAATAAAATGCCGTTACTTCTTGTGAGCCGGTTCCTCATCGTGATGGATCAGCCGGCACTTGTTCACACATTCCCAGTTCTCGGGCAGGAACTTCCCGTCAGATCCCATCTTCACCGTAGTATGGTACTTCTCACCGCAGACAAGGCATTCCATCAGACCTGTCTTCTCATCAACGAGTTTTGTGGTGTGCTCTTTTTTGGTCATAGACCTTTGTTTCTGGCGGGGAGGGTAATATACGTGTGGGTCGGGGACGTCCGGACTGCCGGGACTATTGCAGGGATTGCCTGATATCCGTCACGATTATTTGTGATAGGGTTCACCCCGGAGAATCCTGAATGCCCGGTAGATCTGTTCAAGCAGCAGGAGCCGGGCCATCGGGTGAGTGAAGGTCATCTTCGAGAGCGAGAGACAAAAATCACACCGGGACAGGACGGCAGGAGAGAGCCCCAGATCCCCGCCGACAACAAATGCAATATGGCTCTTCCCGGCGATCTCCCATTCCCTGAATGCACCTGCCAGTTCTTCGCTTGACCAGCCGATCCCTTTCACATCGAGCGCCACGACATACGCGTGGTCCGGGATCGCCGCGCAAATCCGGTCCCCTTCTTTTTCGATGGCAATTTTTTCAATGGCTGCTGTCACAGTTGCCGGACGTTTCTCATCGGCAATCTCAACGATCTGTAGTTTCGCATACGGGCGGAGACGTTTTTCATACTCGGCAATCCCATCCTGCAAAAAATGTTCCTTGATTTTTCCGACCGCAATAACCCGGATCTGCATCTGGTTTCCCTTGTATGGATGGATATAAAAAAATGCGCGTGGCTCAGGAATTAATAAAAGGAGCGGTGGAAGTAGATTACCTATGGGTTACTTTTGCGCTCTTTTGTATCGATTTTTTGGGTGGAGAGCACATCCATGAGCACTTCTTTCATCATCATTTTCATGACTTCCCTACCCTCCTCTGAGGCCATATAATCCTTGAAATGCTCTTTGAACTGCCCCATATCGTGGTGATTATCGACGAAAGATAATAAAGCTTGCGTGATGCAGTCGGAGACCGTGGAGAACTTCTTTTCATCATACACGAGTTTATTGACCTTTTCATAGATATTGGGGGGCATTTTGTAGGATATGGCTACACGTTCCCCGCGAATCGACGGTACTTTTTCCACCATTCTCTAATAAGTTGGATAAAATCGTATAAATAGACTCGTTATATCCCTTAAGTAATCCAATATTTCTGTTTGTATCCTTTATGTAATCTATATGGAATACTTTTTATGGCGCGACAGGTAATAGGAGTGTGTCTGGAGGTCGTCAGGATGAATGAAATACTTCTCTTTCTTCTTGGTATATCTGCCATCTTCCTGGTCATGTGCAGCATCGCACTGCTGGCTTTAGGAAAAATGATCGATACCTGTCCAACCGGCCAGGAGAGCGAAAGGCGGGAACGAAGCATCGCAAGCCCCGTTGAATCAACAAAACTGGCTGTTGTGCTGCTCTGGGCGCTCTTCTTTCCCGGAATGTGGGCAGTCCTTCAGGAAAACAGGATTACGCTCATTCTTGGCATAACTACGCTGTTCTCAGTCTGCCTTTTCATGATGACGGCGCTTATCTTTTCGATTGCGGTCTTAAGTACGTTGAAACGAAAACGAAACGCTATTGGCGAGATTGAACGCCAGGCAGACATAGACTCAGCCCTGATTCACCTGGAAAAAGTGACAGGTGTCCGGGCGGTCTGCCAGGCGACAGCCCCAGAAGAACATCATAAACCGATCCACTCCCGTTCCATCGGAACTAACTTTTTCAAACAATTCTAACCTATCCCACCATTTTTAGCGGGGATTTTTTCGGGATACACTGTTCACCGGACTGAATTTTGTAAAAAAAAGGTCGGGGATATTATCCGAATATCTGTTTTGACTGCTCCAGCGCTTCTACTGCCGGGAGATTTTTGCCGGTCAGGAATTCGATACAGGCACCCCCGCCAGTGGAGATATGGGTGAAGTCCTTTTCGATGCCGAGCTTTTCGATGACCGCCGCTGTATGCCCGCCACCCACTACGGAAAATTCTACCTGGGATGCTGCCCGCAGCAGCTCATAGGTGCCGGTAGCAAAATCCGGTTCCTCAAACACGCCGGCCGGGCCGTTAAAGACGACTGTGCCGCATTTTTTCAGCGCCTGCTTCAAGGTAACCAGGGCATCCATGCCAAGATCAAGGACTGGCACATCGGAAGGGATCCCTGTTACCGGATACTCCACACGGTGGTTATCCTGCCTCACGGCAACAGACTCCGGCATAATGACCCGGTCTTTAAACCGCGCGAGGATCTCTTTTGCCTTTTCGATCTCCGGCTGGTATTTCAGCTGTGCAATCAGCTGGGTGGAGGGTTTTCCGATATCGTAACCGGCTGCGATTAAAAAGACATTTGCAACTACTCCGATGACAATAACCTGATCCGCAATGCCGTTTTCCAGCACGTTGGCAGCGACCGCGATGGAATCATCGACTTTTGTACCGCCAAGCACCATGCAGACCGGCCGGGGGGCACCGGAAAATACTTTCGAGAGGGTGGATACTTCTTTTTCCATAAGCAGCCCGGCGGCTGATCTCATCACGAGGGGCAATCCTACAACAGTCGGCTGTGAGCGGTGAGCAGTACCAAACGCGTCGTTCACAAAAAAATCAGCCATTGCAGAAAGTTTTTTGACAATATGCGTCTTTTTTGCCTCTTCTGGCTTCATTATGAGATTTTCTTCCGCGCTGAACCGGACATTCTCAAGCATCACGATATCACCGGATTTCATGGAATGAACGGCTTCCCGGGCATGCCGGCCAAAGATACTGTCGATGTACGTGACCGGTGTTCCAAGGAGATGCTCAAGTTTCTCGGCATGGGCTTCAAGCGTGGTAAAATCCTTTTTGCCAGGCCTGCTCTGGTGGGTGACGATAACAACACGGCTGTCTGAGAGGGCACGGATTGTCGGCAGATGTTCGCGGAATCGCTTGTCATCTAAAATAAGGTGTGAAGCGGGATCGATGGGGGAGTTTAAGTCAAGACGGAGAAGAACCGTCTTGCCGCTGCATCCCAGTTCCCGTATAGTTCCTATCGGCATATACTCCGCCTTAAGCTGTACTCCGGGCTTTGATCCGTTTCATCCGGAAGAGCTCTTCACGCTCCATTTCATCAAGGCGCATCTTGATGAAATCCCGGGCAGCAGTAAGTTCTGGTATAACCTTATACTCAAGGGCGTTGACCCGCCGTTTTGTTTTCTCGATCTCATCGAGCAGGCGCTTCATCGTGGTTTCGATCTCAGCGCTCTCAATAATCGCCTCGACAAGGTCTTCAAAGGCAGATGCAGTTTCATCGATCACCGGTGATGTGCCAAGCACGCCATAGCCGCGTTCGACAAGGGTCTTTTTTACCTTCGATGATTCGATCTGGGGAACAACAACACCCATAATGTTCTTGCTTTTTAAGGTGATCTGGGGCACTTCTTTAACCGAGAATGCGGTAGCCTTGACACCGATCGCACCTTCAACCGTGTTTGCAACAGCCATCATTTCAACGGCACGCTGGTATTTTTTCAAAAGACCGCCACGGCTGTCCTTTGCCTCTGCAAGCACCTTAAAAAATTCCATGATCAATCCATCGCGCTTCATCTTGAGGATCTTATAGCCGCGCTCGGAGAGCTTGATCTTCCGTTTTAGGTCGATCAGTTCCGAACGGGTTGGCTTGATATCACGCAGCGCCATGGACTTTTTACTCCTTCTTTGCACCAGTTCTAAATTTCGGGTGGTATTTGTTGATCAGGTCGCGGTCGATACGGGTCAGCTGTTCAACCGGCAGCGTCGACAGGATCTCCCAGCCAATGGTGAGCGTGTCCTCGATGGTCCGATCCTCGTCGTAACCCTGCCGGACAAAGCGGTTCTCGAAGAGATCCGCAAACTCCAGCAGCAGCCGGTCACGTTCGGAGAGGGCGTCCTTACCGACGATGGCGACGAGACCGCGGAGGTCGTTACCTTCCGCATACCCGGCGTACATCTGGTCGGAGACCTTCTTGTGGTCCTCACGGGTCTTACCCTTGCCGATACCGAGGTTCATAAGACGTGACAGCGAGGGCAGCACGTTGATGGGCGGGTAGATACCTTTGCGGTGCAGTTCACGGCTGACCACGATCTGGCCTTCGGTGATATAACCGGTCAGGTCGGGGATCGGGTGGGTGATATCGTCACCGGGCATCGTTAAGATCGGGATCTGGGTAACAGAGCCCTTCTTGCCCTTGATCATACCGGCACGCTCGTAGATGCAGGCGAGATCCGTGTACATGTACCCCGGGTAGCCACGGCGACCGGGCACTTCTTCACGGGCCGCACCGATCTGGCGGAGCGCTTCACAATAGTTGGTCATATCCGTCAGGATGACGAGCACGTGCATACCGAGCTCGAAGGCAAGGTACTCTGCGGTGGTCAAGGCGAGACGGGGCGTGATGATACGCTCGACAGCCGGGTCATCTGCAAGGTTAAGGAACACGACGGCACGTTCGAGAGCACCGGTGCGCTCGAAGTCGGCCATGAAGTAGTTCGCTTCTTCCTTTGTGATACCCATTGCAGCAAAGACCACGGCGAAATTCTCGGTCGAACCGGGCACCTTTGCCTGCCGGGCGATCTGGAGCGCAACATTGTTGTGCGGCAGACCTGCTGCCGAGAAGATCGGGAGCTTCTGTCCACGGACAAGGGTGTTTGTCCCGTCGATCGTGGAGATACCGGTCTGGATGAAATCCGCCGGCATGCCACGGGCATACGGGTTGATCGCAGCACCGGTGATGTCGAGGCGCTTTTCCGGCACAATCTCCGGGCCGCCGTCGATTGGCTTACCGCCACCGGACAGGATACGGCCGAGCATCTCCCTGCCGACCGGCATCTTGATGGTCTCGCCGGTGAACCGGACGCCGCTGTCCCTGCCGATACCCGTTGTGGTCTCGAAGATCTGAACAACGACCATTTCGTCGCTTGTATCCAGCACCTGGCCACGCTTGATCGTGCCGTCGGAAAGAACCACGTTGACGAGTTCCTGGTACGCGATAGGTTCGGTCTTCTCTACAAAGACAAGCGGACCGGCAATTTTTGTGATAGTCCTGTATTCCTTCATGCTGCCGACCTCAGTGTGTTGAACTCTGCGTCCATTTCCTTCTCGATCTTCGCAAGTTCGGGCTTGTAGTCCTTGATGAACTTGATCTGGGGCAGTTCGTTCTTCGACTTGACCGCGATGATCTGTGCCGGGCTGATACCAGCTACCTGGGCAGCATAGGCATAGTCAGCGAAGGTCTTGATCGCCTTTAACATATCATACTGCTTCTTCATGTCGCAGTAGGTGTCGACCGCGTCGTAGGCGTTCTGCTGGAGGAAGATCTCACGGATCATACGGGCGACCTCGATCGTCACCTGCTCTGACTCGGGCAGGGCGTCGGAACCGACGAGCTGCACGATCTCCTGGAGTTCTGCCTCTTTCTGGAGAACTTCCATGGCCCAGGACCGGATCTTGTTCCAGTCGGGGGAGACCTCCTTGTCGTACCAATCGTGGAGGGCGTCAAGGTACAGTGAGTACGAGTTGAGCCAGTTGATCGCCGGGAAGTGCCGGCGCTGGGAGAGCTTTGCGTCAAGAGCCCAGAAGACTTTCACAATACGGAGCGTGTTCTGGGTGACCGGTTCCGAGAAGTCCCCACCGGGTGGTGAGACTGCACCGATAACCGAGACCGACCCGGATTTTCCGTTTAAGGTCTCGACAAGACCGGCACGCTCGTAGAACTCCGAGAGCCGGGCTGCGAGGTATGCCGGGTATCCTTCTTCGCCGGGCATCTCTTCAAGACGGGACGAGATTTCTCTCATCGCTTCTGCCCACCGGGAGGTCGAGTCTGCCATTAAGGAGACATCGTATCCCATGTCACGGAAGTACTCTGCTATGGTGATACCGGTGTACACGGATGCTTCACGGGCCGCGACCGGCATGTTGGAGGTGTTTGCGATGAGCACCGTCCGCTCCATCAAGGGCTTTCCGGACTTCGGATCCTCAAGACTCGGGAACTCCGTAAGAACTTCCGTCATCTCGTTCCCCCGTTCTCCGCAGCCGATGTAGACCACGATCTCGGCATCCGACCACTTTGCGAGCTGCTGCTGGGTAACGGTCTTGCCGCTCCCGAACGGGCCGGGAATTGCAGCAGTGCCGCCCTTTGCAATCGGGAAGAGACCGTCGAGAATCCGCTGACCGGTGATCAGGGGGATCGTCGGGTTCTTCTTCTCTTTCACCGGGCGGGGAACACGGACCGGCCAGCGCTGGAGCATCGGGTACTCCCGACCGTCATCGAGAACACAGATCGTCTCGTCGATGTTGAAATCCCCGCTCTTGATCGTTTTAACAACGCCAGGTTTGGCGTTGGGGGGGATCATCACTTTATGGACGATGTTGGTTTCCTGGACTTCGCCAAGGATTGCGCCCGGCTCGACCTTGTCGCCAGCCTTTACCACCGGCTTAAAGGTCCACTTCTTGTCATGGGAGAGCCCGGGTGCGGTGACACCACGCTCAATGAAGTTTCCCATCTTTTTTACAAGTACTTCAAGGGGACGCTGAATACCATCATAAATACTGGTCAGAAGCCCGGGACCCAGCTCAACAGAGAGCGAAAGACCGGTGTTTACTACCGGCTCACCGGGTCTGATACCCGAGGTGTCCTCATAGACCTGGATGATGACGTTATCACCCTGGATTTTGATGACTTCTCCCATCAGCGCTTCTTTGCCGACCTTCACCACATCGTACATGTGGGCGTCAAGATTGACTGCCGTAACGACAGGGCCGGCGATTCGTTTCAGAACCCCTTGTTTTGCAATTTTCGTTTTTTCGTTTTTCACTTCCACAGATCAACACCCACCGATCTCTTGATTTTTTCTCTCATTGACATGCCGCTCTCTTCACCGCCGATCGCAATAACGGTCGGCTTCACCGAGTTGTCCAGGGTGACACGAAGCCTGCGGGGAATTTTATCCATATCGCTGCTGTTGAGGACAAGAATGCCAACCTGCCCGTCCGAAAGGACACTGGTGATGCATTCGCTGAGTTTTTCATCGGTCTCAGCCGTGTAGGTTTTCCGGATACCCGCAAGCCTGAAGCCGAGAATAAACTCGCTGTTGCCAATGACTGCAATCTCCATTTACATCACCAGATATTCCCTGATTGTTTCTGAGGGTAGTTTGGATTCTTTTCCCCGGGCAAGCGCACGCAGGTTGAACACTTCGTATTTTTTCTTTTCCAGGTAGACAAGAATGGGGTAAATGGAAAACGGGTTGCGTTTTGAGAGTTTCTCCATCTGCTCCAACTGGACCCGGGTCAGCCGGACTTCCATATCACGGTGCACCGGGGCATCACCTTTCATTTCTTCAAGGAGGGAAAGAATTGGCTTTGACCGTATCTTTGCCTTGAGCGTATCAACAAATTCACCCTGATCGCGGATTGCATTCAACGCGGTGAAATCTGTCGCTGACAGATCCCCGCCCGGGATATGCATCTCGCGGGCGTCCGTGCCCGATCCGTCAGCCCGGAGCCTGAAGAGAGTTTTTACATTCTTGATGTTGATATCCAGCCGGATAAAGTCAAGGAACAGATTTCCGCCCTTGATGCCGCTTTCTGCATCGACAATGATCTCCTGATAGAACTGCTTGTAGAGGTCGTTTTCCATATGCGAGAACGAACCGCTCTCTTTAGCTGCAGGATATTCACGGGCGATGACGGGATACATCCGGTGCCCTTTGAGCATATCGATGATCCTGTCGGTGCTCTCCTCTGCCAGCATGCGATCGAGCGCTACCCGATCGAGACTGCCGGCGGGCACGAGGATCTCCTTTATCTTTCCCGCCTTTTCTCCCTGGAATTTGCCACGGAGAATAGTAAGGACATTCTGGATATCCCAGCGTCGGAGATATGCCCGTGTGAACTGTTTTAATGTGCCCGGTGTGATCTCCAGGATCTTCTGGTATTCCTTTGCAAGATTCCAGGAAAGTGCAACCTCGATGAGATCAATACCCTTGAAAGTAGTCCCGAGCTCATCGATCTCCTGTTTATACGCCGTTTCTTCAATAATACGGGTGATTTCAGGAAGACTCATGTTGAGCATCCGCAGGTATTCCTCGCGGGGGATAAGGGAGGCTTTTCTCACCCTCATACGGGTACAGACATAAATGTACGGTGCTGAGACAGTGCTCATTGCAGCCATGCCCCCTTAACCGAACAGGATATCGGATGCATCCTTTAACCCGGATTCCCACACCTTTGCAAGGAATGTGCGGTAACTATAGTCAATCTGCAACTCGGCTCCTTCACTTTCGATGAGGATCCCGCCATCAATATCTACCGGATTTCCGAGTTTGAATCCTGAAAATTCAGGATTCTCGGTAATGACAGCTTTTGCTGCTGCCATATCACGGGAATTGCAATAGATCTGGCCTTTGGAGATCTCCTTTTTTGCTTCAGTGAGGAGTTTTTTGATGGCTTCACGATGGAAGCTCTCAGGGAGCCGGGCAATTTCTTCCCGCGTGGATTCGTAAACCTTGTCCAGAAGTGCTTTCTGGGTATTCAGGATCTCACGCTTGACCAGAAGGTTTGCTGCAGATATTTCCTGGGCAACAACATAACTCGTGTGTTTTGTGGATTCCGCGTCTGCGGCGAGTTTGATCTCTTCAACACGCTTGTTTGATGCTGCAAGAATTTTATCTACGTCCTGCTTTGACTCTGCACCTATCGCTTCTGCTTCTTTTTTGCCTTTTTCCCTGATCTCTTCAACAACGGCTTCCAGTCCCATTGTCTGCTCCTTACCTTAGAATAACAGCAGGAGACCGACGACCAGACCGAAGATGACGATGGTTTCAGGAATGACGGTGAAGAGAAGTGCAAGGCCGAACATATCTTTGTTTTCCGCGACTGCTCCCACAGCGGCAGAACCGATACCCATTTCGGCAAGTCCGGTACCGATACCGGTAAGACCAACGGCGATACCTGCGCCGAGTGCCTTCATTCCCATCTGCGATGCCTTGATTGCTTCAATACTTGCATTTACATCCAGTGCTGCTACAACTTCTGCTGCCATAATTTAATCCTCCGTAAATCTTCTGTTCATTCCAAATGGACTGTACTTTTTTCCTCCACCCTTATAGAATTTGGTGAAGAATTCGACGTAGTGCAAACGGATCGAGTGGAGTCCGCCACCCAGGATGCCAAGCGCTACGTTCAGCGTGTGCCCGATCAGAAACACCAGCACACCGATGATGATGATGAAAATTCCAACAATTGAGAGATTTTTTAACTGCGGCTCGATGAACATCCCGATTGCCATATAATTGACCACCATGGCAATGGCGACGGATGAGAGCCCTACCGCGACGATACGGGCATAGGAAAGCACGTGGGAAATAATCGTCGGGATTTCAACAATCTCAAGCACAGAGTCGCGGGCGATACAGATAATCCCGACAACAATAAGGACTGCGCCGATAACGGTACTCAGTTTCAGCCCGGCTGCAATTACCGGGAACCCGGAAAGATCGGGCATGAACGGTAATGCGAACATCGACCAGATTGCAATGAGAATCCCCCACATTACTCCAATCCAGCCGAAATTGGCAAGAACTGCCTTCATGCGGTGTTCCCCATGATCCTGGTTTGCATGATTGATCATGCCCAGAACACGGCCGAGCGTGATATGCAGGATGCCAATCCAGATCGACATGATCATCAGTTCGGGGATTGCCGGTCCCGCTGCGCCTGCTTCGCCACCGATGTTTAAGTGACGGGAGAATATAATCGGATTCCATGGCAGTTCAAACCCAAGGAACTCGCTGAATAACAAACCAAAGATGATGCTCGATATGCTGGCGTTCCGTAATACGGTAAGGAGCTGCCGGCCCTCTTCACCTTTGAAGATCTTGCGGAGCCCGAGCGCCAGTGCCAGAAGCAGCAAACCGTACCCGACATCACCAAGAATCAACCCAAAGAAGAGGGGAAACACAATGGAAACCATCAGCGTTGGATCGATCTCGGTGTAATTCGGACGTGAGTAGACATCCATAAGCATCTGCGTAGGTTTTGCAAACGACGGATTGTTATACTCTACCGGAACCGCGTCATGTTCGAGGTCAATTGGCAGTTCTGTGACAAAGATTTTCCCCTTGGTAATCTTCTCCAGTTCCGCACTGACTGCTGCAACGTCGGTTGAAGGCACCCAGCCCTCGGCCACAAAGGTTTCCTGCGTCGTGGCAAACCGGAGCGGTGCTTCTGTCCGCTCTACCTCGGCTTTCAGGATCTCTTCACATGCGGCAAGGAATTCGGTGTTCTTCTGTTTGAGCTCGTCCAGGTTCCGGTTGATCTCATCAATCTCTTTTTTGATCAGATCCACCTGCCCGGTGTAGAATTCTATACGGGCCTGTGGCGATCCGGATTCTTCAGGAACTGAAACGGACTGGTACCCCGATTCCTGCAGCGCCTTTTCGACAACACTTTTATCCTCGTTGCGGGCGACAACAACAATAAAATTCCGGTCTTTTCCTTTTGTGATACTGATCTCACTGGGAACACTCAGGGCTACATCGTGCATTACATACCCGGCAAATACACTAAAGCCCCGGTACCCCCGGTACATGTCAAGATCGCCGGAAAGTCCGGAAAACGGCGTGATCTCCGCGATCTTCTGCTCGCACTCTTTTACTTTTGCATCAAGTTTTGAGCGTTTGCCGGATAATAATTCAACTTCATGCTCGAGCCCGGGAAGATCATGTTCGATTTTTGCCCGAAGCCCGGCCTTCTGTTGTTTCTCCTTAGGCTCCACATCATCGCTGTGAAGAGAGAATACATTGCCGATGGCACGGACTTTGACCAGATCGGTTGATGCCTCGCTTGCACCAGCCAAAGGAGTGCCAATCTTAAAGCCCTCGTAGGCTTCACTGCCCTGATCAACAAATTCCTCAATATGAAACAGATGACGGCGATAGAGCTCGGCAATAACCGGACCCATCTGATCCCGCGATGCAACAATCAGCAGCCGACTCATCTGTTTAGGCTTGAACATGCAGCTGCTCCTTAAACCGCGAAACCAGCAGTTGCACTGCTTTTGAAAGGTTGCCTGAACCTTTTACCTTGAGTGCCGCTGCACGCTGATTGCCCGCGTTCATGATTTCAGCGTGTTTAAGTGCTGCCTGTTGCCGTGCTTCTTCCAGTTTCAGCTTCTTGTACTGTTCTGCATTGCTCTGCGCTTTTGTAATCAGGTTATCCGCTTCCAGCTCAGCATGAGAATGTTTGCGCTTTTTCTCATCCTGAGCCGCACTGATCACCGATTGGTACTCTTCTTCTGCTTTTTTGATGTCTCTCAAGACCTCAGTTTTCATCCAACCCTCCTCTCACGGCAATACAATAATTGGTGAAAAAAACCATATATGTATTGTTATTTACGTTCTTTTACGGTTTCATTCATTCTAAAAAAAATAAATACCTAAGAATTATGTAAAAATTACCGGTAATGGTTCGTTTTTTATCTGTTTTGGAATGATCCCCGGCGGCAGGGTCGAGAATGTTATCCCATCCGTGGTTCCGGTAATAGTTATTCCAGATAGTTCACCGGCAGAGCAGACAAGGTGCTGTTCCGGATGCGTCCCCCGGCAGATTGTACTGTTGGTCGTAACAGACGGGCCAACGGATACGACATACGAGATCCGTTTCGATCCCGGATGATCTTTTGGCAGCACGAGCAGGGGGAGATGGTATTTCCGGATAAGTTCAAGCAGCATCATCGCTGGCTCAACCGGGCCGCCCTCGGGAGCCGAAACCACTACCACATCGCCCGGGAATACCCCCTGGCAATATTCATCCTGAAATGTTTCAATACAGAGGGGAAACCGGTCTTTTATGAGCCCGGCCAGCAAAAAAGAATTTTTACCCTTAATCAGCAGCAATTCATCTGCCAGTGGAGGGTTCATATCTCCATAACTTGTTCTGACTGGCAGCTTGGGCACATGGGCCGTTTTCCGATACCCTTGAAACGCTCACCGCACTCTTTGCACCGGTAATCTTTGCCGGTCACCCGGTCAGGGGGAAGATCAATATCAGTAGGCCCGCCAACACTACACATAAACCACAGTCACCTCATCACAACATCTTCATGTCATTATTTATTTGTTTCTCATTCGTGTTTTTTAAGGTGATTTTCAGGCGATGATAAAGTTGAACGTCACAAGGGCGATCACAAGGAGAATACAGGAATGCTTCACCCCGGCGGAAAGCGATGATTCTCCCATCTGGCCTGCAATAAGCCCTGAAAAGATTGCCTGCACCAGACATGCATGGTAAAGGAGCCGGTCAAATGTTTTTATCGGGATCGACCCCAGGCCGGAAAGGGGGCCGGATGTCGGAAGTCCTTGTGTCCCGATGTGGGCAAGCACCGGGAGGAACTGTGTGCTTAAAACACCCACGACAAAGAGGAAGACAAAGAAAGAGAGATAGACGATCGCCGTATAGATGAACATCTCTCCAAGGCGTTCCTTCTTAAGCGATTCGCTCATCTTCGCATCGCTTGCAGCAATAGTCAGAACTTCTCCAATCTGTCCGCTCATCTCGCTTGCTTTTGTGATGAGGGTGACCGTTCTTGCAATGGCCGGAGTGCTGATACGCTCCTCAAACCGTATCAGTGCGTCGTTGAAATGAGCCCCCCAGTCCATATCGCGCTTGATCCGTTTGATCTCATAACTCATGAGGCCAAGATTGGTATTGACCATGATCCCGATTGCCTGGACAAGGGTCAGCCCCACCTGGTTTATTCCCGCCATCCGTTCTAAGAAATCCGGGATCAGGGACTGGATACCCAACACTTTTCTCGCCCAGATTTCGTAAAACACTGCATAGGGAATGAGGACAATCAGCAGGGCAATGACCAGATGATCGTCCACGACATCGATAAAGGTTTCAAGTTCCGCGTAATAGGGTAACTGCATAAACATTGCTACGACGTAAATAATTGCAAGAGGGATGGTTACATACAGGGTGTAGGTAGCATCGCTGGTAAAGCTCTCCAGCGGGTGTTTGAGGTGGTGAAGAATCTTCCTTACCCGGTCATATTTTCTTAACTGGCCAAACAGGGAATCTTCACCGGTTTTTTTGACAATTTTTACATCTGCATATGTATTGAGCAGGGTGGATTTTACGTACCGTTCTGTCTTCTCCCCTTTAATTGAGACCAGATCGATCAATAAAATAAAAATAACCGACCCGATGGGAATTATTGCATAGGTGATCATCGCGAGCTGGACGACTGCCGGTCCGCCCATCATACCCATTACCACCATAATGATGATCAAAAAAAGCGGGCCCGCAACAAAGAGCGTCACATAGGATTCCGCTACCATCGACAGGAGATTGAGGAACTGTTTCTGTTCAAACCGGGCTTCTTCCTGGTACAGCCGTACCCGCGTGGCAAGAAATTCCGACATATTTCCCCCGCTCTCGATCACGGAGAGGAGATCCTCAAGGAAATCTTTCATCTTCTCCGATGGGGTGGTTTCGGCAAGGTGGCGGATCGCAGTCATCACATCGTAACCAAAAAAGTCCGCATCGCGCACGATCTGCCGGAATTCAAGTGCGACCTCCCCGTAAATGTCGGAACGATCGGATATGGCACGGAAGATGGTCATCATCTCTGCACCGCCCCGTCTCATCGCGTACATGTACGCAACGGCATTGTGGAGCGTCAGGTTGATTTTGATCTCACGGCTTTTCTTCTCGATGTTGGGCATTCTGAGGAGGAGCGCATAGCTGATGTAGGTCCCAAAAATAAATGAGATGACAACAGAGAGGGATTCAAAATACGCTGCAAAGGAGATATTTGAGAAGATATCAGGAAGCTGAATAGAGAAAACATTGTAAATACCACCCGTTCCTGACTCAATCTGCACGGTAAAATAAGAACCGACAAAGTACCCGAGAATCGCAAACAGGATGCCGCTTAAAAGGGAAATTTTTATGGATCGCCACAAAAACTGGTCAAGCGCCACTCCCGCGCGTGCCGATACCAAGTCGGCGTGGAGACTCTGGTAGCGTAATGGGTCACGTTTGATCCATTTTCGGATGTACCGGTTGATGTTCATTTCATTACCCGGGCAAGATCGGAGAGATTGGACAGTACCTTCTCCCGGTCGATATTGTACATGTGGAATATTGAAGCGGAGGATACATAATCGGTGATACCCTGTTTCTGCATCGCCTCAAGCACTTTTTTCCGGATTGCAATTTCAGCATCGAGCTGATCGCGTGTCCACCCGCGTTTTTCTGCAATATCACTAAAGACCTGCGATCTGCCGGTATAGTTGAACCGGTCATGGATCGGATCATACATGAAGACGTTGTTCACCCGCAAATTTCCGGTCGCCGGGTCAATGCCGGCTATTTCCACGATTTCCTGAACCCGGCGCACTCGTTCAGTTCCACGATATATGAGACCCTGAACGCTGATGATATTGAGTGCCTGCACCATGTTTCGCGGGACGTTAAGTGGTTCACTTTCAAGACGGTGAATGGCTGCATCGACATTACCCGCGTGCATTGTCGAGAAGGTTGTATGGCCGGTGTTCATTGCCTGAAACAGCGTCTGGGCCTCAGGTCCTCTCACTTCCCCGACAATGATATATTCAGGGCGCTGGCGCATCGCTGATTTGAGAAGATCGAACATCGTGATCGCGTTGCCGCCATCGGTCATGGAATCGCGGGTCACGCTTGCGATCCAGTTGTCATGGTAGAGCGTGATTTCCCGGGTGTCTTCGATGCTGACGACTTTTGAAACCGGGGGTATGAAGAGAGAGACGGCATTTAATGACGTGGTCTTTCCTGAGGCCGTCCCGCCAATAAAGATAAGACTTTTATTGTTCTCAATGGCAAGCCAGAAATACACCAGCTCATCGGCACTGAACGTACCGTATTCCATGAGTTCAATCGGGGAATACGGCTCTTCCCTGAATTTCCGGATGGTAAACGATGTTCCCCGCGTTGTCACTTCGGTTCCAAGTGTCAGCTGAAGCCGCGACCCTTCCGGCAATGTTGCATCGAGCATGGGTGATCCTGTGGAAATATGTTTGCCGGATCGCTGGGCAAGAGTGATGGCAAGAGAATTGAGCACATCGGACTCAAAGCTGATATTGGTCTTGATATTCCGGTATTTCCGGTGATAGAGGAACAGCGGGATTCCCGTACCGTCACAGGAGATATCTTCAAGATGGATATCTTTCATGAGGGGATCGATTCTCGACCATCCGATAAAGTTGCGGATCAGGTAATACTGGATCTTGAAGATCGTGGACTTCTCAAGAGTGAGTCCATAGTCATCCAGCAACCGGTACATTTTTTCAAGGAGGACTGTTTTCCGATCCTTTTTGATCTCGTCAGAAGTCAGGATCAGAACGTCCCGGAGGTCCTCGAACAGTCGTTCGAGCAGCTCATATTCAAATTCAGAGAGGCTTGACTCAAAGAGATGGTATTCATTCTGGTTTGTTTTTTTGTTGAGGGTAATATATACCAATGTCCGTCCTTCATCGATCCAGTACTGGTCGATTAATTCGTGTCCTTCCGGGACTTCCCCCTCAACAAGGGTCCCGTCTTTCTCAAAATTATATTCATCAATGGTAGATCTCTTTTTACCGCGTATCAGTTCCAGGTAATGGTGAAAGGTGTTATCGGGTTTTTTTGGTTCCGTCCGTTCCGGTGCGGAAGTTGGCACCGATAGAGTTTCTTTGAATTTTTCTGCCAGGATATCATCTGACGTTGGCGCCGGCTCAACAAGACCGGTTACCGCTGTTTCCATCTCTTTTTTCTGTGGAGATTTTCGAAGGGCTAAAAAAAAATCAGACAGACGCATATTACCCGTTCCTTACACACAAAAGAGGAATCCTTCCCCGGTTTAATAGTTCGGGAGAGATTCTATATATAGTGTTTTACCAGATCCTATCTTTGATCATATACAGTAGTGTTCTATACTGGGTAATACTGGGTTTTACATAACTGGATCGCAATCCACAATAATCAATCCGGCAGGAGCCCGCAGGGTAGCATTTTTCTCTCCGGTTGATGGTTGCACAGACAAAAAAATCGCGGGGTTTTTCCTGGTGCATCAGACCACTTCGTCGTTGGGGATCTCCGTGAAAAACGACAGATATCTTTATCAGTGTTTCAAAGATAGTTCATTTGCGAATGTTCTTTTATTGTTTTTATGAGGGGGTATAATGCAGGAAACCATACAACAGCGAATGCCAACCGGGATTACCTCGCTTGATCCGATCCTTGAAGGGGGTGTCCCTATGGGATCGGTTATCCTTCTTTTAGGAGAGATCGGGGCAGGCAATTACGAGTTTGTGTATAGTTCCATAGTAAATACCCTTGGACTCATGAAAGCGCCGGCACAACCGGGAGTGATGATACCAAAAAAGATCCGTTATGTGACGTTCACCCGGATAAAAGAAGACGTTGTGCATGAGATTGTCCAGTCGTTCCATGCTGAGGGACTCCCCGATGTGGTAAGCACGATCCAATTTGATGACCTTTCCGATCTGTATTTTGATCGCAGCATTGTTCCTGATGAGTGGTACAGCCATAGTGATATCCTGACCCGGCTCCAGAAACGATCGGACCGGGAAAGCATCTTTGTAGGGCTGTCGTCGATTTTTAATGCAGCGGAACACGACAGTATTATTGTGCTGGATTCCATTACCGATATCGCCACCCAGACAAACATCCCCAATCTCTGGCAGGATCTGACCGGTATTCTCCGGGGGATCCAGCGGGTTGCAAAACAGCGGAATATTACCACGTATCTCCTGCTCAGTAAAGGAATTCTTGATTCTGCAAAAGAGGTGGAACTTTCTGATATTGTCGATGCCGTGCTGCTCTTCCGGTGGGAGGAGAGCACAGGTGCGCGGAGGCAGCGGGTGATGTATTTTGAGAAGTTCAGGGGAGTTATGCCTCATCTTGAAGAGCAGGATCTGGTGAAATTTGCGGTGCGGATATCGACAACAAGCGGGTTTGACGTGAGCAATATACGGGTGATCATATGAGTCCGGAGCGGGTGAAAGTCGGGATCCCCGGGCTCGATGACATGCTCGGGGGAGGCCTCTTCCCCGGGAGTATCTGTTCCATTATCGGTACGTATGGTACCGGAAAAACCACCTATTCGCTCATGTTTGTCTGGGACGGGTTGAAAAAAGGAGAGCGTGTCATTTATATCAGCCTTGAGGAGCGGGAAGACCGTATTATCCTTTATATGAAGCAAAAAGGCTGGGATGTGGATCAATACCTGAACAAGTCGCTGTTTGTTATCAAACTCGACCCGACAGATTTCAATCTTGCAAACAACCGGATAAAAAACGAACTCCCGAACCTTATCAGCGAAGTTCATGCCACCCGCGTGGTCATTGATCCTATCTCGCTGTTTGAAGATCTGTTCGAGACCGATTCCATACGACGCCAGGAGATGTACCGGTTCGTAGAGGGGTTGCGGGACAAACAATGCACGATTATGTTGACATCCGAGACCCACCGGGATAATGTATTCTCGAGCAGGCATGGTCTCATCGAGTATCTCGCTGATACAGTAATCCTGCTGCGGTATGTCCGGCCAAGCGATCTCACTGATGTCCACCTCGCGCTTGAAGTAGTAAAAATGCGTATGTCGGCCCACTCCCGTGAGATTAAACCCTATGAGATCGAACAGGAGCAGGTCATGGTATATTCTGAGGCCAATGTGTTCTGATTTTTCCTGCGGGAATGGAATGGGGTAAGCGGAGAGTCACTACAGAACCTGCGGGGTTTCAGGTTTATGGATTACCGACGCGATAAAAAAATTCAGGATCATTATCGCGTTTGGTAAAAATACGTCAGGATCTTTTCATGATCCGCTATTTTTTTCGATCGCGATCACGATCGGTCTTTAAAAAATAATATTTTCCGGACAATGTTTCCTGTCATAATCAATCCATTGAGAGAACAGGTAACCCCGGCATCGGCATACAAAAAAGTCCGGGAATGTTGTTTATCCCGTTGGTTGTCCTGAGGTGTTTTTTTTGGTTTTTATGGTTATATCGTGACACCAAGAATGCTGAGCAGCACCAGGATCAGCACGCCGGGAAGCCCGCCGATAGCACAGATCAGGATGGTGGCAAGGCTGTACCCGAGATCGGGTTTACCTATCCATTGCATGACCTGCAAAGAATTCAGGACGAACAGAAACAGGAGACCCAGAACCCCGTTGACGACAAGAACCGCGAGTTTTTTTACCAGGTAATATGCAATGGCGAGGAGCGCGATAATAATAATAATCGAAATAAGAACTGAATCCATTATCATTTACCAATGATATGCAGCTTATTAATTTTAATCGAAGGAAGAATGTAAGAGCCAATTGATCGGCTCTCTTTACTTAATCCAACGATATTTTTGTGGATCTCAAACACATTTCCCGAGAGCATCGCGCTTTTTATGGGATCCTGGAAATCCCCATCTTCCATCCAGAACGGGTTGGATAATTCCACTGAGAAGTCCCCGCTCATGGGATTTGCTGTATGGGCACCGACAACGCTGTGCACATAAATGGCACGTTCATCCGCGATGTTCTCCCGTTTTCCGTCAACCGTGAAATTGTAATGGCCAATCGAGGGAAGCCCGGCAAATCCTCCCCGCACTGCACTTCCCGTCGATATTTTGCCGAACCGGTACGCGGTTTTGAGATCATACGCAAACGCTTCAAGCATCCCGTCCCGGATAAAATCAACCCTCCGGGTCGGCGTTCCCTCAGCATCCCACCATGCACTCCCACCTTCCCGGGGAATATGCGGGTTGTCGTACATATCGATCCCGGGAGCCGTTACCATCGTTCCTGATGCTTCGGCAAGTTTGGAACGCCCCATATTGACATTTCTCCCGCTTAACGCAGGGACAAAGACGTTCGAGAGAAGCTCCGCGTACGCGAGAGGTGAGAGAATAATATCATAATCTCTCGTGGGGATATCTGCGCCGCCGGCAGAGCGGGATGCAAAAAATGTTGCCCGTTCACCGACTTTCCCCGGATCGATGTCATCGATAAATGCCGCATGGTCAAATTCATACCCGGTGGACTGCCCGCTGATCGCTTCAAGAGAGACAGAAACCCCGGAGCTCCGGTGAGTGTAGAAAATACCCTGTGAGTTGGCAAACGTGAGGTCGCCTGAGGATAGATCCGCGGAACCTGATGTGACATCTGCCGGGTGTGCGGCTGCACTTTCAAGCATCGTTTCAAGGAACTGCTGTGCAATGCCGGGTTCGAGTTTGAGTTTGGGATCAAATGACAGATCGACAGCAGGAACCGATGACGGCTCCGGAAGACCATTCCACGTCTGGGGTGTTGCAAGATTTCCGCTGGCAACAGCCGCATCCAGGCATGCTTTCCACTGGTCCGGGTTGTTGGTGTACGATGCCCCGATCCTTCCCTGGTGAATTGTCCGTATGCACAGCCCGCAATCTTCTGAGGAGGTTGCAATACTGATCTTTTTTTGTTTCAGGCTGGCGGATATCGAGATCCCGTTAACGTAATAAACCTCCAGTTCGTCAACTTTCTTTGATCCTTCTTTTAAGAGCGTTTCAATCCAGTCCACTGCCACCCACCACCGCATCGCATAACAGGACATAGGGTGCCCCGTCACTAACCGGCACGCTCTGCCCGCCTTTTCCACAATATCCCGGGTTCATCAGCCGGGTCTTCCCGCACAGGGTAATACCGTGCAGGGTGGTCAGGATCTCACCTGATAGGGATACATCCCGGATCATTTTTGTGCGTTCACCATTCTCGATCAGGTACCCGTATTCCGCGTTGAACTGGAACACCCCCCTGCCCGGATCGACCTGTCCCCCCCGGGAACCTTTGAGGAATATTCCATTCTTACATTCAGCAAAAATTTCCTCATCGGTCGCATCCCCCGCTTCAATGAAGGTATTGCTCATCCGCACAAGAGGAGGCTCGCCAGCCATCGCCCGTGCATGTCCGGCACTACCGTTCCCCACTGACGCGAGGGTTTCACGGTTGTGGAGAAACGCGTTGATCGCACCGCGTCTGATGATCTCCGTACGGCAAACTGCGACACCCTCCGCATCCACCGGATCAAACCCGAATTCATGGATACCGGGATCATCGACAATCGTGAGCTGTTCGTTTGCGATCTTCTGTCCGGTCCTGCCTTTGAGAACGGAGTTTCCTTCCTGGATCAGGTCGCCTTCGCTGGCGTGTCCCACGGCTTCATGCGCAAACACACCGGCAAGTCCGGGATCGAGAACAGCATGCATCTTCCCGCCTTTTGCCGCGCCGGCATCGAGAAGGGCAACTGCCACATCTGCCGCTTTTTTACCTTTCTCTGCCTGGTGCCGGAGGTTGAAACCGTGGATGGTGTGATCGCGTTCATAACCCATCTGGATATTGCCGTTCCGTGATGCCACCGCCATGACAGAAAATCCTGACCGGCACATTTCATAGGTATATTCGTTGCCGGAACTGTCCAGAAAATGGATATTCTCAATTTTTTCCGTATAATTCGCCCGCCGGTTTACTACGAGAGGGTTGGTTGCTGAGCGTTCGATTTCCGATAAGAGTGCAGATTTTTCTTCGATGCTGATTGAACGGCAGTCTTCCTTTGTTGGGACGGTCGGCAGCATGCCATGCCGCACATCTCCAAGAATAACCGGCTCTTCGGTAATCTGGGCGAGTTTGTTGGCATCGTTAAGAATAGTGTCGAATTTTTTTCCGGAGCCGGGAATGTAATTGTCTACTTGGACAATTCCCCATCCTCTCGGGCCAAGAACCCGTATCACGGCTTTATTGAAAAATGAAGTTCCGGCAGATTCCACCGTTCCATTATCAATATCGATATGGGTGTTCTGCCCGCAAACATGCCGGAGATCATAGTAACGGATTCCACCAGGTTCGGGCATGATGTTCATGCCACGGTCTGGTTGATCGAAGGTGTCTCTGCAACCATCGCGGTCGATCGTATCGCCATTTTTTTGAGCTTGAGGAGGAAGCCTTCTGCATTCTCCGGCACAAGCGCATGTTTGAGCACATCATTAATGGTATCGACCGGGATAACCATGACAAGGGATTTGTACCGCTCTTCAATGAGGACATCATTGATATTTGTCCGGGGGATGAGGACCGTCTTGATGCCGGCTTTTGCCGCTGCTTCAATCTTGAATGTGACCCCGCCCACGGGGAGAACATCGCCCCGTACCGAAAGTGATCCTGTCATGGCAACATCCTGCCTGACCGGAATGCCTTCAATCGCACTGATGACAGCAGTTGCTACACTGATCGATGCAGAATCTCCTTCAACACCGCCATAGGTGCCAATGAACTGGATGTGGATATCGATATTTCTCACATCTTTCCCGGTGAATTTTTTCAGGATCGCACTGACGTTCTTAATGGACTCCTGCGCGATCTCCTTTAACATGCCCGTTGCGATGACGGTTCCGCTTGCGCCCTGTGCGGGAGTGACTTCAGCCATGATGGGAAGCACGGACCCGGAATCAGTTCCCATAACCGCAAGGCCATTTACCCGGCCGATGCGTGTGCCTTCAATAACCGTCAACTCGTATTCCCGGCTCCTGCGGATATATTCATCAGATACCTGATCTTCAATCGACCGTGCGGTTATCTTTGCCGCAGTGACATGGGTGGCTGAGGTTAATGCCGCTCCTTCCTGCCGGGCAATATCCCCTGCAACCCGGATCAGGCCACCCATATCCCGCAGTTTGAGGGTGAGGTGCCCCTTGCGGTTCGAACGGCGTCTGGCTTCACGGATGATTTCATCAATCGCGCCGGGGTCAAAATGCGGGATCTTACCATCATTTTTCACTTCCTGCGCGATGAACCGGATATATTTTTCCCGGTTTTCCGGTGTATCGTCCATGCTCTCGGACATATAGACTTCATACCCGTATCCACGGATACGTGACCGCAATGCCGGGTGCATTCCCTGGATCGCATCGAGATTTCCTGCTGCTACCATCACAAATTTGCAGGGCACCGGTTCAGTGCGGACCATCGCACCACTTGAACGTTCGCTCTGGCCGGTAATGGGAAATTCTCCCTCCTGGAGTGCGGTGAGCAGGTTCTGCTGGGAGTGAGGGTCCAGTGTGTTGATCTCATCGATGAACAGGACTCCGCCGTTCGAACGGTGGATTGCTCCTGCCTCGACACGGTCGTGTGCCGGGGTTTCCAGTCCGCCGCTCTGGAAAGGATCGTGTCTCACATCGCCAAGAAGGGCACCGGCATGCGAACCGGTACCGTCAATAAAGGGGGCAGCACTCTTGGTATCATTTGAAACAAGCAGTTTTGGCACCATCGCTTCTTCGCGGGGAGTTGTATAGCGCAGCGCCATAAACACAAACGCCGCGGCGATAATACCCATCAGCCACTGGTAGGTAAGGAAGGCATAGCCGATGATGCCTATCACCAGAATCATCAGGAGCGTATTCCTGAATTGTGTCTTCTTTTTAGCTTCGGCCTTGTGAGCGGCAACAATCTGTTTGCCCCGCCCCATGGCAACAGTCCGTATGACAGGATTATTAGGATCGTCGGAATTGGGATAAACCATAATATCCAGCAAATCCTCTTTTGGCAGGAGCTCAGCCATTGCTTTTGCAAGCATGGACTTCCCGGTTCCCGGGCTGCCGATCATCATGACATGCCGGCGCTGTATTGCCGCTTTCCTGATGACTTCTACAGCATGCTCCTGGCCAATTACCTGATCGATCAATTTGGCAGGCACTTCGATCTGTGACGATGCTCCGGGAACAATGATCTCGGGGGCTGGCTGATTTACGGGGGCCTCGGTCTTCACTTCGTCGATTGCCTCAACGGGCTGTTCTGCATTTTCCATTGGAGATTTTACCTCTTTTTAACCCTTCGGTATCCATATAATTTGGCCCATAATAGTTTAAGTACTTTCAGCTGATTGCACAGGTCGATTACGTCAGTCGTAAAATCCCAGTAAAAACAATGCATAATAATACAAAACAGAAGGGCGTATACTAAAACCAGAAATATGTTTTATCCCCTTGGTTGGTAAAGGAACATTAACATGAGAGTGATCAGCACAGAAAAATCCCAGATTCTTGCTGCCCGTATTGCCGAGGCACTCAGCATACCGGTCGTGGATGTCAAATTCTCACGGTTTCCCGATGGCGAACATTACCTTGCTGCCGGAGATCTGGATGATGAAACCATCATTGTCGGGAGCGTTGTGGATAACGATGCGCTAGTCCAGCTGCTCCTCCTGATTGATGCCTGCGACAGTTCATCCAACCGGCTGGTCATTCCCTATATGGGGTATGCACGCCAGGATAAACGCTTTAAGCAGGGAGAGCCCATCAGCGCCCGCGCCATTGCACAGGTATTAGGACGGGGGGTCGAATCGTGCATCACCGTCAATATTCATGAACCCGAAATCCTGAAATATTTCACTGCCCCGACAACAAATCTTTCACTTGCTCATGAAGTCGGAGAGTATATCCGTCGTGCAGATATTCCCGATCCGCTTATCCTTGCACCTGACGATGGGGCACTGGCATTTGCCCGGGATGTGGCAGCTGTCGGTGGATGGGATTACGACCACCTTGAAAAGACCCGGTTGAGCGGGGTGGAAGTGAAAATGGCGCCGAAAAAGTTGTGCGCCGCTTCACGGTCAGTGGTCATTGTCGATGATATCATATCCACCGGGGGAACGATCGCGACTGCCGCTGGCATGCTCTATCAGCAGGGAGCAAAAGATGTGTATGCATCCTGTGTTCACGGGGTGCTTATCGGCGGTGCTTATACCCACCTGAAATCAAATGGCATCAGGGATATTGTCTGTAGCGATACCATTGAACGGGGATGCAGTAAAATTTCCGCAGCGGGGTTGATCGCGTCGGCGCTCACCAGGGAATAATGATACGACCGGGATTTTCTTTTTTGCCATACCAAGGAGGAGTCAGATCATGAAATGCGTTCTTGACTCTACCGTTTTTTTTCTGGATTTCCCGGTTTCCGGTGAATTATATACGACGCCACTGGTCATGGGAGAACTTATCGATCTCCCCTCCAAATGCCGGTTTGAAAAATACGTTTCAGCCGGTCTCCGGGTTCTCGCACCGCAGAAGGAGATCATAAAACTGGTCCGGACAGCTGCTGAAAAAACCAGAGATTCTGGTGTGATTTCTGAGACGGATTGTGAAATTATTGCGCTTGCCCTCGATTTGAAAGCGGTCATCTATACCGATGATTTTGCTATCCAGAACATTGCAATGGAACTGCACATTCCCGTACATCCAATCCAGCAGAGAACCACAAAAAAGATCGTCTGGAAGTACCGGTGCAGCGGGTGCGGCAGGTATTTTGAAACCGACGGGGAATGTCCCATCTGCGGCTCAAAAATTAAACGAAAACTTAAATAGATAACGACAAATCTTTTGTCCATGTCTTCCCTTGACGATCTGATCATGCGGGCAAAGATGCTTCTTTCTGAAGGTCACAGCCCGGGCCAGATTGCTGATGAGCTCTCCCTTTCCATGGAAACGGTAACTTGGTTGCTTACCCAGGTGAAAGGTTCCGCCGCACCAAAAGATGTTCATATTGACTGGTCCGCTGTAAGCTGCCAGGCGCCATTGCTGGAAGAAACAGCGTTGATGTTGTTGAACCGGTACTATGGATCGCAAAACGAAGAGATGAGCCACCCCAGTGCAGCGGGTGTTATTGTCGGGATCGCGCTGTCCGGGATTCCGCTTGCGACGCTGATTGCGGTTCAGGAGAATGCAAAGCTGGCCATCTATCACCCGGCAAAACAAAATGCGAGCGAACACCCTATCGGATCTATCAGTGGGAATTTTGCATCGGTCGCAGGAGAAAGATGCATCATTGTCGATGATGTTATCACGTCAGGCAATACGATGAAAGAAGTAGTGAAATATTTAAAAAAGCATGGCGCGACACCGGTCGCAATCTGGGTAATCTTTGATAAGCGCGGTATCACGGATGTTGAAGGAGTACCGGTATATTCGCTCTTTAAAATTTCCCGGATTGATTAATCATACATCTTTTTGGATCAAGGAGAGAATAATTTATATAGAAGTTCAATTCCACCTTTTACAGCATCGGAGGATCAAATATGTTAGAAGGTCAACCAATTGTTATTTTAAGAAATAATGTCGAGCGAAATCGCGGGAAGGACGCCCAGCGCTCGAATATTATGGCGGCAAAAGCTATCGCCGGAGCGGTAAGGACAACCCTTGGTCCACGGGGAATGGACAAGATGCTTGTCGGTTCTGTTGGGGATATCGTCATCACCAACGATGGCGCAACGATTCTGTCAGAGATCTCAGTCCAGCACCCCGGTGCGAAGATGGTCATCGAAGTTGCAAAAACGCAGGATGACGAAGTCGGGGACGGCACCACCACCGCAGTGGTTATTGTCGGCGCACTGATGGAGCAGGCTGAAGACCTGCTCGAACAGGGCATCCACCCAACGGTGATCGCACAAGGTTACCGGATGGGCATGGATAAAGCCCTTGAGATCACAAAGGGACTTTCATTCAAAGTCGACCATGAAGACAGGAAGACTCTTGTAAAGATTGCAGACACGGCAATCACGGGAAAATCCATCGAATCTGTAAAAGGAAAACTTGATAGTATTATCGTCGATGCTGTGATGGCTGTTGCAGAGAAGGTAAACGGCACCTTCCTTGTTGACGAAGACGATGTCATGATCAAGAAACAGAAAGGAAAGTCGATGGATGACGCAGAGCTGATCCGCGGCGTTGTTCTCGATAAGAAGCGGGTAAATGAAGGAATGCCCCGCAAGGTCTCAAAAGCAAAAGTCGCACTCATCGCGATGCCTATGGAGATCACAAAAACCCAGGTGAAAGCAAAGATCAAAATCACCGATGCAGAACAGATCACCGCTTTCAGTGAGCAGGAGAGGGAAGCACTCAAGAAACTTGCTGATGCAGTCATCAACAGCGGTGCAAATGTCCTCTTCTGCCAGAAGGGTATTGCAGATGCAGTTCAGTTCTTCCTTGCAAAGCACGGGATATACGCAATCGAAGATGTTCCCGAGAGTGACATGAAGTATGCCGCTCGTGCACTTCATGCAAACATCGTCAACAAACCCGAAGAACTGACGGCAAAAGATCTGGGAAGTGCCGAGACAGTTGAAGAAGACAACGACGTTGACATTACCCGTATCTCCGGGTGCAAGAACCCAAAGACCATTACCATCCTTCTCAGGGGTTCCAGTGACTATCTTCTCGACGAACTGGAGCGTGCAGTTGTTGACGGAACACGGGTAGTCATGGATGCCATAGAAGATGGCACATACGTTGTCGGTGGTGGCGCTGTCGAGACGGAACTTCTCATGAAGATCCGGAATTATGCAGAGACCGTCGGGGGAAGAGTTCAGCTCGCAATCGAGGGGTATGCAACGGCATTTGAGACAATTCCCCGAACCCTTGCAGAGAATTCCGGGTACAACCCCATCGATAAACTCGTCGAACTCAAGAATGCCCATGCAAAAGGCAAGAAGAATGCCGGGCTCAATGTCTATACAGGAGCAGTTGTGGATATGCTTGCTGAAGGTGTTCTTGAACCACTCCGATCCAAGCGCCAGTCAATCCAGAGTGCTTCTGAAACGGCGATCATGCTCATCCGTGTCGATGATATGATGATCACCCAGTCAAAACCCCGTATGCCACCAGGCATGTAAATAAAAAATAATAAATTTTCTTTTCCGGAGTGTGCCCGACACTCTTTTTTCAGCCGGTATTACCTGAAAAACACAATCAGGGCATAAATAATACTCAAAACAACATCGTACCCGATCAGAACCAGCGAAGGTTCTTCAGATAACTATTAGAGGAATTGGCAAGAGAAATATCTGAACCGGGTGCCGAGGTAGTCTAGTCCGGGAAGGCGGTAGCCTCGAAAGCTACTGGCGCTTTGCGCCTCGGGAGTTCAAATCTCCCCCTCGGCGTACAAGGAAACGGTCTGAATATTTTAAAAAAAGAGACCTTTTTTATCTAATCCATGAGTGATATTTCACTCTTAAATGTTCAAATTCCTGAATAATATCCATTAATCAAATTCCTCTTTGACGCGTCCTTAATCAGGTCAAAGCAATATGCATTCACGTAAGCGTATGAAAAAAATCTTCGCAGGATTCCCCTTAAATAATAATTAATAAATATGACTTATTATAAGTATATTTTATCGGTCAATACAATAACCTGATGACGTGGGTTTCATCTGGATAATATCGAAACAAGGGAGACAGGAATATGGTCAGGATAAAGAAAAACAAACCACCCATTTCTGGAGAGGCTCGTTCGTTTCGAACGGTACGAAGGCTGAATCTGAACCAGACGTATATCCCGATAAAGATTGGGGTCATAGCCGGGTATATACTTCTCGGACTCCTTTCTGCATCCACCTCGATGTTTGGGATCCTTGTCGGAGCTCTTCTTCGATTGGCAGGATTCTGATCTCCCAACAGGAAATTCAGGCTCCCACAAATGTACATCGCGCTTCCTGCCGGGTTGGGCATGAGATCATTTTTTTAACGGAAAAAAAAGTGTTTCTTACTTCACAACGATAGTCCCATGCATCGAGCGATGGATAGCACATGAATAGTCAAATGTTCCGGCAGTATCGAATTTTACCGAGCAGGATTGGCTTGGAGAGAGGAGGCCCGTTCCACACGCAAGCCCCGACTCTTTTGTGAAGGTTACGGTGTGGGGGGTATCATCATAGTTCACCCACCGGACAATTGCGCCTTTAGTAACAGTCAGTGTTGCAGGGTCATACGCCATGTTCTGAATGCTGATCGTATTCGCTGATACCGAATCGGTCTTCGTTGGCGCAGCAGTCGCAGTCGCGATCGCAACCGGAGGTGATTCCCTGGGGGTTATTAGTGTCGCTGCAGGAGTGCCCGTGGGAGGCGGCGATACGGTCTGTGGTTGCGAACATCCGCATACCAGCAGCAGGATAATGACGGTAATGGGCAGGAGGACTGGTTTCATAGAATCAGGTATCCTCCGTATTACTATAAGAGTATGGGTCGGGAAACAAAACCTCTGTAGGTATATTGTTATTATCAGGAGCGCGAGGACCTTTTATCGCATCCGGCTCACCAAGCACCGTAACCGGTACCCGGCCGATAACATCCTGGAACGATTCAATATGGAAATAATCAGACAGGATCATATCCTTAAAAGCGGTAGCCGGAAGCGCCCTGGCAAATTTCCAGTTCTCATGAGACGGGAGGGAAAGGGCAGATCCAATCTCCGTCCGGGAAAGCGCGGGGATTTTTTGTATTGCGTTTGCAACGATCTGTAACCCATCCTCCTTTCCCGCTCTCATCACGAATATCCGAAAATCATCATACCGGACCTGAACATGTCCGCCGATAATTTTCCTGATAAGACTGCCAAGGACCCGGTTGAACGGGCTTCCGTAAAAAGAGTACACGACAACCATCGTACCCCGCCTGCCATGCTCCTGACAAACATAGATTCCCCGTTCGCCGACACCCTCAGGGTAAGGTGCAAGCGCGTGTTTGAGCGATAGTTTCTCCTCCTTTCCCAGCGGCAACAACGTATCCTGCCGGGCAATTATCCTCTGGACTGCATTGCATACCAAGGAGGAATACCCTTGTTCCCCGCCCCCGGACCAGAAAACACGGGATTTTTCGCTCGCGTGGGGAACAACAACAACCAGGTTATGCTGTTCGTCACACTTCACCATTGACCAGCTCTGGCCGCCAAGAGAGAATTCCCCGGAATCCGGGCTGTTGACAAACCGTGCATCCAGTTTTCCTACAAAATCCCCATCTGGAGTGACGGCACGGTACTCTCCGCTGCCGCTGATGACCGAGTACAGATCTTTCCAGTTCGAACGCCCGAACACCCGCTCTGCCTCGATTCCCGGCATGACCATGTCCCCATCAGGAGCGAGATACCCTTCAACAACAAGATGGGATACGATCTCTTCACAACCAGCTAAAGGCAGTGCAGAAAAAGCCGGATGGGCTCGCAGTTCGCGGACAAGTCTTTTCCTGCTGATGCGGGAGGCATGGAAGAGAAGGAGGAACAATTGCTGAAGAAAAACATTGTAGGGTTTTAAGAGCGGCTGGAGGTGTTCAACTTCTTTATTGATGGCACACTCCATGATCGCACAGCTGCAGAGAAGGTCACCGGGGTTTGCAAGAATCCACGCAACAAACGCAGACCCTCCTCTCCGTCCGGTTCGTCCCATCCGCTGGAGAAATGATGATACCGATCCCGGCGGGCCAATTTGTACGACCACGTCAAGATCCCCGATATCGATTCCCAGTTCAAGAGTACTTGTACAGATAATACAGGCACCATCGTCACGGTGGAATGCATCTTCAGCAGTTTTCCGGAGGGCTGTCGAGAGCGACGAATGATGGATATGCAGGTTCAAAATACGCCCGCACGCCGATTTCATGATCCGTTCAGCGATACTGCGGCTGTTGACAAACACCAGCGCCTTTCTGCCGGCAACGATGCGGACAAGTGCATCAACCTGTTTTTCTTCATCTTCCTCGACAACGAAGAGGAATTCATTTTTTTTCGGCGGCGACACCATCTCGACAACCTTGTTGTCCCGCCGCATATCAGAGAGCCATTTCAGGATCTCTACCGGATTTCCGGCAGTCGCTGAAAGACCGATGCGCTGGATTGGATACAGGGTGATACGGTCAAGACGGTCGAGAAGGATTTTCAGGTGCACTCCCCGCTCTGATTCAACAAAGGCATGGAGCTCATCAATAATGACGTACCTTATGTTGTGGAGGTCCGGGCAAATTTCTTTTTCCTGAAGGAGGACTTCAAGTGATTCCGGCGTGATCATCAGAATATGCGGCGGTTCCCCATCTTTCCATCGCCGATCACCTTTGGGAACATCCCCATGCCATTTTTGTAAAGTGACGCCTGTCGGGACGCAGAATGCAGAAAAACGTTCTTCCTGATCGTTGATAAGCGCCTTTAACGGGGAGATATACAGGCAGGTGATCCCGGTCCTGCCATGTTTTAAAATATCATCCATAACAGGGATCAGCGCCGCTTCAGATTTCCCACCGGCAGTCGGCGCGAGGACAAGTACATCGCTCCCTTCGGTTATCGCTTTATACGATCGCTCCTGGACTTCCCGCAGTTCATTCCACCCCAGCCGCTGGTTCAGCACATGCTGGAGAGATTCATGCAGGATGGAAAATACTGGTGCCACGTTCGTACAAGAGCATTATCCCGGACGTCTTATGGTCTTTTGGGCGGGGGTGATTTTTTTAATACACCGCTTTGAAGTAAATTTGCAAACAGTTATATACAAATATCCGCATAGAAAAAATCTGGTAAACAAATGACAGCACCATGGGTTTGTAGTACCGGTTTTTTCCTTAACCCATGCTTCGCATTCACTTTTAGATAGGGAACCAGGTATTTTCCCGGTTCCCTGTGCATTGTCGTGATTAACGTTTACCAGAGGTTTTTGTATGCTTCTTGGAATTCCTGACGTATGGATATTGATCGGCTATGGCCTTGCCATCGGCTTTACGTTCGCGTGTATTGTATACGGTTACCTGCACTGGAATGAGGGGGGTAAACCGGATGGCAGTTAATCCGCTTACGATGGCGATTCTGGTGCTCATCTATCTTGCAGCAACCCTCATAATCGGGTACCTTGGATATAAAAAGACAAAAAATTCCGAAGACTATCTTGTCGCAGGCAGGTCCAGTCATCCGGTGATTATCGCACTCTCTTATGGCGCGACGTTCATCTCTACGTCCGCAATTATCGGTTTTGGTGGCCAGGCTGCGAATCTTGGGATGGGGCTTATCTGGCTCACGGTTTTAAACATCGGTGTCGGCATCCTTCTCGCGTTCGTCATGTTCGGGAAAAAAACACGGGAGATTGGCCAGCGGGTTAAAGCGGTTACATTCCCTGACCTGATGTGCAAAATCTACAAATCCCCGCTCCTGCAGTACATCAGCGGATTTGTCATCGTTATTTCGATGCCACTCTATACGGCCGCTATTCTCATCGGAGGGGCGAGGTTCATAGAACCGACACTCAACATTTCGTATACCGTATCGCTCATTTTATTTGCTTTAATAACTGCCGTCTATGTTATTTTCGGCGGCATTATCGCTGTAATGTATAATGATGCTTTCCAGGGCACCATCATGCTGATCGGGATGAGCCTGCTGCTTGTGCTGACCTATGTTGCTGTTGGCGGGATCTCTGCAGGCAACCTGGCTCTTACAAATATGGCTAATCTTGTCCCAAAAGCGCTTGCGGACCAGGGGATGACCGGCTGGACAACTATGCCCTCATTTGGATCGCCAATATGGCTTACGCTTATTACAACGATTGTCCTGGGGGTTGGTATCGGCGTTCTCGCGCAACCGCAGCTGGTTGTGCGGTTCATGACGGCAAAGGATAACAAATCACTGAACAGGGCGATTCTGGTTGGTGGCCCGTTTATCCTGATGATGACCGGTGTCGCATTCACGGTAGGCGCCCTGACAAACGTATATTTCTTCCAGACGTCCGGCACGATAGCTCTTACTGCCGCTGGTGGAAATGTCGATGCTATCATGCCGCTTTTCATTAACCAGGCGATGCCGGACATTTTCGTAATCATCTTTATGCTCACCCTGCTCTCAGCAGCCATGTCTACCCTGAGTGCGCTGTACCATGCGATGGGTACAGCGATAACCTGCGATCTCTGGGGCAGAGGGCGAGCGTGTGCGCTCTCCCTCCGGCATAACCAGTACGGAATAATCGTTATGATGGTCATAAGCACGCTCCTTGCATTCGCACTGCCCGTAAGCATCATCGCACGGGCAACCGCGATGTTTATGGGACTTTGTGCGGCGGCGTTCCTCCCGGCATTTGCCATCGGGGTGTACGCGAAAGTACCGTCAACGAAGGCCGCACTGTGCAGCATGATTTCCGGTGCAGTGATCTGGTTTTTCTGGACGGCATTTATCCACACAGCAGAGGCGAAATCGCTTGGCATCTGCCAGTTCATCTTCAATAAGCCATCGCTCCTGCCACTTCCCTGGTCAGTTGTCGATCCGATTGTTATCGCCCTGCCAATATCCATGGCGATTATGATCGTCTTACAATGGAACTCTTCCCGCCAGCAGTCCCTCCCCACGGGGGTAACCGGATAACCGAAGGATAAAAAAGACACGGGGAATGGATTAAATTGGCCATCCTGACCACAGATACTTTTTTTTGGTCAAAGAAACGAAAATTAACCATGGAACTCGCGCAGAAAAAATGTTCTACGTATAAGCCCGGATCCCCACCCCTCACCAGAAAGGATACTATTGAACTTTTAAAGGAAGTTCCCGGATGGTCAATGGATAACGGGCATCTCACACGGACATTCACCTATGACGACAGTGGAAAATCCATTGAATTCGTTAATGATGTTCTCACGCTGTCCACGCAGGAAGGACACATTCCGGATATCGCTATGAAAGAAGGGCGGTTTGTCACCGTGTCATTTTACTCGTATCCAGCGGGAGGGCTCACCCTGAATGATTTTATTATGGCCGCAAAAATTAATGAACGAGATATTACTAAATAATCATCCCCGTTTTTACATTTTGTTGACTCGTCTCTTCACTGGGGGAAATTCCGGATTACCTTCTCCCGTATTGCTTCTTTTGGGTACGCGCCGATAATACGGTCTACCATCTTCCCGTGCGAGAAGAGAACAATATTTGGAATTGCTGATATGTTGAACTGCAGGGCAATCGCCTGGTTTTCGTCGGTATTGCATTTGCCAAAGGTGACCTTTCCGGCAAATTCCTGTGCGAGCTCCTCAATTGCAGGAGCAACCCGTTTGCAGGGACCGCACCAGTCTGCCCAGAAATCGATGACAAGGGCAGGATTTTTTGCTAATATCTCCGCAAACTGCAACTGGTTTATCTCAATTACCTGCCCGCTTGTTCCCGCATGATCCATTTTCTCTTTGAGTTCATGCATCCGTTTCTCACGGAGCGTCTTGAGATCTTCATCATCCATAGTTTCCCGTATACAAGCGCTGCTAATTGAATGTAACGAACAGGGCCATGCGGCGCAAGTGAGTAAAGTATATCAGCGCCTGCCGACAATAGTATTACCCTGACTGTGCAGCGAGGTAGGGTAGTCAGGATATCCCGACGGGCTCATAACCCGTAGATCGATGGTTCAAATCCATCCCTCGCTACTTTTCCTTTTTATCCCCGTAAACTGCCGGGTTATTGTGCCGGATCAATCCTGCTGGCAGAAGAGTGATGTCGGTCCTTTCCGGGCAACGGTTACGATAAAATTACGGTTTCTGTACACAACATCTACATCGGAAAAACCGGCCTCGTGCAGCCACCCGAGCAGCATCGAAAGTTTCTCGTTCCTGTCCAGCGTGTCCCGGCGCCGGCGGATCTCCGCATTCTCTGGTGTATTCAGCGGCCCGTTTTTTAAAAAATCGTCCCAGTACTCACGGTACTTCCCGGTGAAGTACGGCGTCTCGCCATCGGCCTGGTCGGCGTTGACAAAGACCCCGCCAGGTGCGAGCACGGAAAAGATCCGCTCGAAGAGCCGGCGCTTGTCATCGGGTTCAAGGTGATGGATCGAGAGCGCGGAGCAGACGAGATCGTACGGCCCGCCGAGGTCCGCCTGCGAATAATCGCCGGCCCGGAAAACGATATTTTTGTGGCCCAAGAACCGTTCCCGGGCAACGGCAAGCATTTTCTCCGAAATATCCAGCAGGGTAAGGGTTGCAGCCGGGTATTTTTCCAGCAGCATCGCACTTAAAAGCCCGGTTCCTGCGCCGACATCGAGAATTGCAGGCATTGAGGACGGACTTTCGGCGGCCCATACCGCAACGCCGTAAAACTGCCGCATGTCGGGAATGACATACTCACGCTGGGCATCATATTCTGTTGCAACGGCATCGAAGGCTTTCCTGATATGCTCCATTCTTCCTGCACCTGAATAATCCCGGAAACCGTATACTGGATTTATTCCGGGTTGTCCGTGTAAGCACAAAAATATAGTACAAAACAGGGAACGGGTAAAAAGAAAAACCCTTACGATGTCCCGGATTCAAACGATTCCAGATTGGACTGGTACGTCCCGTCAATAAAATTAACCTGGCGCGGATCGGCGGTCTCTCCGGTTATAGGAAGGGGATAGCATCCGGTGAGGCATCCGGTACAGAGATCCGAGCGGGAAAACCCAATCGCTTCAACCAATGCATCAAGAGAGATATGGTGGAGAGAAGTCGCCGTGATGCTATGCCGGACTTCATCCTGGACTTTATCGCTTGCTATGAGTTCTTTTCTGGTAGGCATATCCACGCCAAGGTAGCAGGGCGCCTTTATCGCAGGCGAGCCTATTCTCATATGAACCTCACGAGCCCCGGCATCGCGCATCATTTCAATAATCCGCTTTGACGTTGTGCCCCGCACAATACTGTCATCTACAAGGACGATGGATTTGTTTTTCAGGTGTGCAGGAATCGGGTTGAGCTTGATCCGCACTGCCCGTTCCCGCTCCTTCTGGGTCGGCATGATAAATGTCCGCCCCATGTACCGGTTCTTCATCAGGCTTTCGACAAACGGAATTTTTGAATATTCCGCGTACCCGATTGCATACGCCGTCCCGGAGTCAGGAACCGAGCAAACCGAGTCGGCTTTCACCGGAGCCTCTTCATGAAGTTTCTGCCCAATGCTCCGCCGTACATCATAGACCAGGACCCCATCCATTACCGCATCAGCACGGGCAAAATAGATATATTCAAAGATACAGTGGGCGCGTTTGCCGGCAACAGCGATTTGATTGCACCGGACCCCCTCCGCATTCATCTGGATGAGTTCTCCGGGCTTGATGTCACGAAGGAACCTTCCTCCCAGTGCATCTACGGCAACGCTCTCCGATGCCACAATATACCCCTTTTCAAGTTTCCCGAGGCAGAACGGTTTGATGCCCAGAGGATCGCGGAACGCATAGATTACGCCATCGATCATGATGACGACCGAATATGAACCCTGCATTTTTTGCATGCAGAGTCGCACAGCATCCTCGACACACCCTGATTCACTGATCTCATCGATCAGGATCTTTGCAATAATCTCGGTGTCTGTCGTGGTAATAAAAATCTGCCCGGCCTTTTCATACTTATCGCGGAGTTCGCACGTATTAACAAGATTTCCGTTATGCGCGATCGAGATAAAATGATCCTTGAACTGGAAATTGAGCGGCTGAATATTTTCGGGAAGGTTGGCACCCGTTGTCGGATACCGGACATGACCGATACCGGCAGTCCCTTTAAGATCTTTTAAAACAGAAGGAGAAAAAACGTCGGCAACAAGTCCCTGCCCCTTGAATTTGCAGAGATTTGTGCCATCGAATGTAGATATCCCAGCGCTTTCCTGGCCACGATGCTGCAGCGCGTACAGGGCATAATACAGTTGGATGGAAACACCGCCAGCATCGACGATGCCAACGATACCACACATGGTAAATCTCTAATGCGTTGGGATTTTTGGTCTTTTGGTATTCCACTTATTGCTGACCAGTTTCGTGCTTCTGCCAAAACCACAGGCAGAGCAGACTTTTTTCTGGGCGTGATACGAGATCTTCCCACAGCGCCGGCAGGCGATATGGGTCTTCTTGTTTCTCTTGCCCATTGACGGAGTGCCTTTTGTCATGTTAATTCACCTAAGATTCCAGTGATGGTGAGATATAGATTACATTATCTCCACGGACGATCAGAGTGCCCACCTTCTGAACCTGTCCGTTTTCAACTTCCTCTGCTTTGTCAAGGACGAGGTTCATATGAACGTCATATCCCTGGAGAACTCCCCTGATTTCTCTCCCGCCCTTGAGAGATACAATAACGGGCTGGCGGTTCAACACCAGATCCAAAATATCCAACGGTCTTTTGGTCATACAAATACCCTGTGTTACCATCGCTCTGGAGTAATATATGTGCGTGAGCACTCTACTTAAACATACCGTAGATCAGAAACCGTAAAACTCAAACGATGATTTTGTTTTTCCGGATCTGCCTGCTGATATGTACGGAGTAACTGGTATTAATCTTTTTTAGCGGTGGCAAATTTTTTCATACCGGGAAGATGAATGTAAAAACAGAAACAATGAAAAAAATTATCGTAAAAAAACGGCATTCAATCCGCAAAAGCCAGGCACAGGATCTGCTTGAGCGCTTATCTCTCCAGATAGGGCCGTCTTCTTTGCTCTTCCATGCCGATATGATTGAAATTCTTGAGACCAACGCGGATATTGCAATTTACCTGGTGAACAAAAAACCGCTGCTGATGGATACCGGGGATTGGGTATTTCCCACGCTTAAAGGTGCGTTACAAATCCCCTTCCCGGAGCGCAGGGTGAGAGTGGATGCCGGTGCAATTCCCTACGTGATCAACGGGGCAGACGTGATGCGCCCGGGAATAGTTGGCGTTTCTGACGACGTAAAGGCAAAGGGACCCGTTCAGATCGTAGATGAACGGCATGGTAAACCTCTTGCTATCGGGGTTGCCCTCTTTGAGGGTCCCGCAATCCTTGAAAGCGTGTCGGGAAAAATGTGCAAAAATGTTCATCACGTCGGTGATGAATTATGGAGCCTGGAATTGTAGATCGCGCAAAAACAATAAAATCGGAAAAATAATCCCCGTTTAAGCAGTTTAATCAGAAAAAATGACTGCCGGAGCCTCTTCAAATAGATACTATTAAATAAGTATCATCATACAGTTTTTTTATGGTTAAGATCATAGACACACTTCTTGGGAAGAGTTCCGCAAGCACGGACGATGATTACATGGAACTCGATCTCGCCTCGTATGAGGAACATGGCGGTTCTGCCCCGGCACTTCTTGTAAAAATTGCGACCATCGCAGATCTTAAAGACACTCCCCGTGTCAAGGATGAAGTTTACAACGGGAACATTGTAATTGTCGACATCTCACGCCTTAAAATGGACAAGATCTCCTATGAGCGCGTCCTAAAGGACTTAAAAGAAGTCGCAAAAGATGTAAACGGGGATATCATCGGCCTTGGAGACCAGCGGTATGTTGTCCTTACACCAATGTCGGTGAAGATCTCGCGCGACAAGATCGGTGGGGCATAAGTGCGACAGATCGTACCAGGTCCGTGTCCATCCTGCAATACTGAAATAGAATATCTGTATCAGACGGAAAATATTCCTTTTTTTTCAGACATTCTTATAATTTCTGCCATCTGCCCGTGCTGCGGTTATCGGTATGCGGATACCCAGCTCCTGAAACAGGCCGATCCTGCACGATACACCCTGGCAATCGAGACGGTGGATGACCTCTCGGTCCGCGTGGTGCGGAGTATGAGCGCGGCCATTGAGATCCCGGAACTGGGGACCCGGATCGACCCGGGGCCCTCATGTCAGGGATTCGTATCCAATGTGGAGGGAGTACTCGACCGTATAGAAACGGTCGTGAAGGGCGCCCTGCAGTGGGGTAACGATGTCGAGAAGGAGAATGCGGCGGCACTTCTTGTGGATATCGCTAAGGTAAAGGCCGGGGCGTTTCCCATCACGTTGATTCTGGAGGACCCGAACGGAAACAGCGGGATCATCGCAGATACCGCGGTGAAATCCGCATACGTACCGGAAGAGTGAGTCCGGTTCAATTTCCAGCCCTTATTTTCTCTCAACAATTTTCATTTCCTGATGCCGCAGGATCACAAGAAAAAGAAGAAAGAGTTTATTACGCCCTGCTTTCAGTGATCACACGATGAAGATCCTTGGCATTGCATCCAGCCCGCGAAAAGGCGGAAACAGCCAGATGCTTGTTGAACACATTCTTTCCGGTAATACGGTATCGCCCACAGAGTGTACCCATGCGACCCCTTCAAACCCACAATCCCCTTCACACTGCATTTTTCGTCGAAATTTTTCAGAAAATAAGGGCTTTCCGGAAAACCTGATGGGGGGGTCGCATGGGTACAAACTGTTTTCACGCGAGTCAGAGACCCGGTGAATTGGCAGAAAAATACGACGGAAATTCCCTGCCGGCGCCTGCCCGGCAGGATACCGGTCTGTACCCATGCGACCCCCAACTTCACGTCAGATCCCGTACGTTCATAATAGCGAACAGTTCCGGCACTCGCATGCAGGGGCAATTTGTAAAATTTTTTTCCGGAATGAAAAGAAAAAAGAGAACTTAAAAAAAATTGTCTGGTTATGTTATCTCCATCTCGCCGAGCCATGCCCCCGGCTCCTTCACAACTTCCCCAACAACCTGCGCTCCGGGGACCATCTTCAGCACGCAGGTCACGCTTGATTTCGGTACGACATACGCATAGCCCATACCCATGTTGAAGGTGCGATACATCTCTTCAGCGGTGATGTCGCCGGCCTTCTGGATCCAGCCGAAGATGTCGGGCGGGGCGATGGGGGTGTCGAACCGGAACCCGTACTTGCTCAGGCGGTTAAAGTTCAGGAGACCCCCACCGGTGACATGGCACATGCCATGCACCGTGCAGGATGCGGCAACCTTCAGGCTCTCGTGGTAGATCCGGGTAGGCGTGATGAGTTCCTGCCCGAACGTCTTTTTGCCCTTGAACTTCTTGTCGTAACCCGCGTACTTCTCGACAACTCGGCGGGCGAGCGAGAGGCCGTTGCTGTGGACACCGGTCGAGGGGACGCCCATGATCTTCTCGCCCGGCTTGATCTTGTCACCGGCAATGATCTTGTCCTTCTTCTGAATCCCGAGGCAGGTGCCAGCGAGATCGAGGCCGTTCACCAGCCCGCGAAGCGAGGCGGTTTCACCACCAACAATATCGATATTTGCCTGCCGGGCGCCTTCGTTGAGCCCGATACCGATCTGGGCCATCTTGTCAATCGAGAGCTTGTCGGTGGCAATGTAATCGACAAACGCAATTGGCTCCACATTCATAACGTAGAGATCGTTGACATTCATCGCGATGCAGTCAATCCCAACCGTGCTCCAGTCCTCCTGCTGGTCGGCAACAAGCATTTTTGTGCCGACGCCATCGGTCGTGAGGGCAAGCACCTGTTCCCCGAAATCAATAAGACCGGCAAAATGCCCGACATTCCCGAGCATCGTATGCTTCCCTCTCCGCCGGTAACCCAAGTTTTTTATCAGCGATTTTATTGCGGTTGCTTCAAGGTCAATATCAACCCCTGCATCCCGGTAGGCATTTTCAGTCATTACATTCCTCTGAGAGACGGAACTCATCGTGGAGCACCCGCACTGCACGGGGACCATCCTCTTGTTTTACGACAAACGAGATGTTGGCCTCACTTGACCCCTGCGATATCATCATCACGTTTACCCCTTCACGGCCAAGAGCGGTAAAGATCCGTCCTCCCGTCCCGGCTGCACCGGCCATACCGGCACCCACAACTGCCACCGCACAGACATCATGGTTATGCGTCACCTCGCGCACAATACCCTGTTCGACAAGGAATGCCAGTGCGTTCACTGCGGCGGAGAGGTGGGACTCATCAACGATAAGCGAGATGTTGGCCTCACTTGACCCCTGCGATATCATCATCACGTTCACTTCGTTGTCGGCAAGTGCTGAAAAGATGGCTTTTGCTACACCGGGCCTGCCGATCATCTGGGCGCCATTGATATTGATGGAGCCAACTTTCTCAATATACGTAAGGGCCTTGACCACCCGGCTGTCGCGATGGCCGTTCCTGACAATTTTTGTTCCGGGGTGCGAGGGATTGAATGTATTTTTTACCCGGACAAGGATGTTTTTTCTCATCGCCGGATCGATCGAGCGGGGGTGCATGACTTTTGCGCCAAAGTAGGAGAGTTCCATTACCTCGATGTACGAGAGACTTTTCATTACCCGCGCATCACTGATCACCCGGGGATCGGAGGTCATAATGCCATCCACATCTGTCCAGATCCAGATCTCATCTGCGTCGATGCCGGCACCAATAATCGATGCGGAATAGTCCGACCCGCTTCGTCCAAGAGTGGTGACAATGCCCTCGCATGTGCAGCCCATGAAGCCCATGATAACCGGTACTTCTTTATTCAGGAGTTCCCCGACCCGTTTTTTAATGAGCGCATCACTTTCCGGGAGAGCAGTGGATTCTCCATGCTGGGGGGTGGTAAGGATACCGGCTTCGCACCCGTCCATTACGGTAGAGGGGATGCCCTGCTGGCGGAGAGCAGCACTAACGATTGGTGCAAGGATACGCTCACCGTAAGAGATAATGTAATCTCTGGAGCGGGGGGTGAGCTCCCGCAAATTGTACACGGCGTAAAGGATACTCTGGAGGCTGATGAGTCGTTCGTCGATGACAGATCCAACTTCTGCAACATAATCGGGTGCCGCACCTTCAAGTGTGGTCATATGCCGTTTTCCCAGGGACTGGATCAGGGGTGCAATCGCCGAACTGTCCTTTGCGGTTGGAAGGGTGCCGGCAATTTCAATGAGCTGATCCGTCACACCCCGCTGTGCAGAAACGACAACTGCCATTTCGTCGCCAGCCTCACGGTGTTTTTTAAGAATATCAACGACCCTTTTGATACACTGCGCATCAGCAACTGATGTTCCGCCGAATTTCATCAACAATCTCATTTGTGTTCCCACACTTGCACGTACCATTTATTTATGTAACTATACGACGCACAGAATAATAAGATGCATGCAGAAGACGTGGTTGACTGCCACGTGCTGGTTATCGGGAGCGGTGGGGCAGGAGTGCGTGCGGCTATCGAGGCTTCAGGCTATGGGAACACCGTGCTCATCTCAAAAACGATCGTGGGAAAAGGTGGCTGTACCACGATGGCTGAGGGGGGGTTAAATGCAGTCCTGCGCAAAGAGGATTCATGTGAGATTCATTTTGAGGATACGCTCAAAGGCGGAGCATACCTCAACGAACCTGAACTGGTAAAAATTCTGGTGCATGAATCTCCCCAACGGATGAACGATCTTATCCAGTGGGGTGCCGTTTTTGATTTTACTGACAACGACGAAGTTGCCCAGCGTCCCTTTGGCGGCCAGAGATTTCCCAGAACCTGCTATGCGGGAGACCGCACCGGTCATGAGATGATGACCACGCTTGTCGAGCGTCTTGATGCCTGTGGCATAACGACTCTTCAGGAAATGACCGTCATCGATCTCCTGAAAGAGGGCAACCGGGTGATCGGAGCGATGGCTCTTGATGAGAAAGGCGCAATGATCCTTTTAAAAGCGGACAGCACCATCCTCGCAACCGGTGGAGGAACAAAAGTCTATGATATCTCCACAAACTCTTCCAGCGGTACCGGGGACGGGTACGCGATTGGGTACCGTGCCGGCGCTGAACTTATCGATATGGAACTGGTGCAGTTCCACCCGACCGGCGCAGTATTCCCCTATGATGCACGGGGCAGGCTGGTAACAGAAGCCGTGCGGGGAGAGGGGGGGATCCTGAAAAATTCTCTTGGAGAGCGGTTCATGAAACGATATGACCCCGACCGGATGGAGCTCTCCACCCGTGATGTTGTTGCCCGTGCGATTGCCACGGAGATCCTCAAGGGAAGAGGAACAGAACATGATGGGGTGTACCTTGATGTCACGCACCTCCCGCGTGAACAGATCGAGTCCCGGCTTCCGGTCATGCTCGAACAGTTCCTCAAATTCGGTGTAGACATCCGGGAAAAAGCGATGGAAGTGGCGCCGACCGCACACCACATTATGGGAGGTCTGCGGATCACACCGGAATGCAGGACGACCATTCCGGGATTATTTGCATGCGGTGAGGTCTCCGGTGGGGTGCATGGCGCCAACCGGCTTGGGGGAAACGCCCTCGCTGAAACACAGGTGTTTGGCAAACGCGCTGGTGAATATGCAGGAAAATCTGAGAGAACGCAGACAAAAATCGATCCTGTGCAGGTTGAAACGGCGCAACGGAATCTCGGTGCATTCCTCAAGGGAACAGAAAACCCGGCACGGGTTAGAAAAGAACTTGAACTGGCAATGTGGCACGGTGCCGGGATATTCCGGAACGAGACCGATATCAAAAAGACTCTTGATACCGTCAATCGTCTCTCCCTGATGTCACTCCAGGCAAAATCCCCACAAAATCTTGCGGATTGCGCCATACTCAGGAATATGTGCCTGACTGCATCGCTGATCTGCCGGTGTGCGCTGCTGCGCCCTGAATCCCGTGGTGCCCACGTCCGGGTTGACATCAGCCAGGAATGGGACGCCCTGCATTCCCCCTACAGTCATACTTACATCTCGCAACACCGTGAAGGCATCCAGAAGATGGAGGGCAGATTATGAATGAAATAACGGTAAAGGTGCGGAGATTCGATCCTGAACATGATACCACCTCACGTTTGGAAACCTATACCGTGCAGGTGCATGACGGCGCCCGTGTGCTCCATGTACTTCATGCCATTCACAACGAATGCGATCCAACGCTTTCCTACCGGTATTGTTGTGGGTCCGGGCAGTGCGGGAGCTGTGCCGTCCGGGTGAACGGTGAACCGGTGCTCGCATGTATGGAAGAGGCGAAAAATAACATTATCATCGAACCGCTGAACCTCCCGGTCAAAAAAGACCTCGTCGTTGACCTTCTGCCAAAACTCGCGACCATCGCCGCTTTACAACCGTGTCAGGAATGCATCATCCCCAAAAAAGCAGAGATCGATTTGATAAAGCCGTTGAGAGACTGCATCGAATGTCTTGCCTGCGTATCCGTTTGTCCCGCGATGGATGTGACATCGTTTATCGGTCCTACGGCCATGCGCCAGGAAATGCGCCTTGCTCTTGACCCCCGGGATTGCGCTGACCGTGTACCGGACGCAATAAGAGATGGGCTTTTTACCTGTACATCATGCCAAGCATGCGCAAAAGTCTGCCCGAAGCATATCGAGATCCCCGGTAAGGCAATAGAGAAACTCCGGGCACTTGCTAACAAGCGCGGGTTCACGCTCCCCCGGCACCAGGAAGTCGCAGCGCTGGTAAAAGCTACCGGCAGAAGTGTCACCCGTATTGAACCCACGTTCCTTGAACAAGTCGGGGATGTGCTGGAGCCCTATGGACCGGTCAAAGCCACGGTAGGATTCTTTGTTGGGTGCATGTACAATATGCGCCTGCCTCAAACTGCCTTGGACGCGATGGAAGTACTGAGACGCAATGGTATCCGGGTTATTATCCCGCACGATCAGGTCTGTTGCGGTTCTCCCCTTATCCGGACCGGGCAGATCGCATTTCTGGACACGCTGAAATCCAAGAACATTGAGGTATTCTGTTCCCGTGGAATAGATACGGTCATGACCATGTGCGCAGGATGTGGCTCCACGCTGAAAAATGATTACACAACCCCCTTTGCAATCATGGACATCAATGAGGTGCTCACAAAATACGGGATCGAACCTCCGGCCCGACTACCGTTAAAAGCCACCTATCATGATCCCTGCCACCTGTTACGGGGTCAGGGCATTCGTGAACCCCCCCGGGAGCTGATCCGCCAGGTTGTCGATCTTGTTGAGATGCCGTCCATATGCTGCGGGTCCGGTGGGGGAGTGAAAGCTGGAGTGCCGGATGAAGCAGCAGCGCTTGGAAAACGTCGGGGTGAAGAGATCCGGAAAACCGGTGCCGAACTGGTAATTTCATCCTGCCCGTTCTGCGAATTCCATATTGCCGGGCATACGGATAAACCCGTTAAAAATATCACGACAGTTCTTCTTGAAGGGTACCAGGAAAAGGACAGAAAAAAGAATGCCCCGCCTCAAACCTGGTAGTGGCGACACGCATCACATTTTTCCTGGCATATGAAATGAAACGCTCTATTGCTGCGTGAGGTACTCATATGCTTCCAGCGCGGCTTTTGCCCCGTCACCGGACGCGATGATGATCTGTTTGCTTTTTACTGACGTGACATCTCCGGCCGCGAAAATACCCTCCGTGCTCGTATGGCAGTTGAGATCTATAATAATCTCTTTTTTATCGTTCAACTCAACAAGACCATCCAGCATTGTCGTATTTGGGAGCCATCCAATCTCGATGAACACACCCTCAACATCAAGATTCTGCTCCGCACCGTCATCACTTTTTAAGGTAATGCCGGAAAGGAATTTGTCACCGTGAAGTGCCGTGATGTGCGAATGCAGGTGGACGGTAATATTTTTCTTTGCCTCAAGGTTTTTCAGGTACACGGGATCTGCTCGTATCGTGGAACGGACAATAAGGCTTACGGATTCTGCAATAGCGCTCATTTCCACCGCCGTCTGGAGCGCCGAATTTCCTCCCCCGACAATAGCAATTCTCTTGCCTTTGTACAGCGGGCCGTCACAGGTAGAACAGATCGAGAGGCCGCGACCAAGGAACTCCTCTTCCTTTGGCACGCCGAGCCTACGCGGCTGTTTACCCTGCGTCAGGATCAGGCTTTTTGAGGTAAGAGTGAGATCGGAAGCCGTCTTTACAACAAAGAGGCCGGCTTCTTTTGCAATACCGGTAACCTGATCCAGTTCAAGCCGGATATCGAGTGTCTGAACCTGTTCCTCAAATTTTTTCATCAGATCTTCACCCGTAACCATCCGGTATCCCATATAATTTTCAATTGCCCATGATTCAGTTGCCTGGCCACCGATGTTTTCACTGACAATGATCGTTTTAAGCAGTTTCCGTGCGCAGTAGACCCCCGCCGTAAGCCCGGCTGGCCCGGCACCGACAATGATGACATCATACTGTTCATCGGATGAAGTGGTCCCAAACAGTTCATTGAGCCGGTGGGAATCAAACCCGACAATGACTTCATCGTCAACCACGATAACCGGGACGCCCCGTTGGCCGGAAAGTGCAATCATTTTTTGTGCCGCACCAGAATCTTCACCGACATCGATGCTCTCGTACACAACACCCTGCTTATCCAAAAACGCCTTGGCCATACGGCAGTAGGGACAATTTTTTGTTGAATATACGGTGACTTTACTCATCATTTCGAAAAGGATTTAGCGTACTATAAAGGTATGTGATTATCATCACACATGGAACATATTCATCGCAACTTTCTTTTTAGCCAAGACCACATACACCATTAGCAAAGAAGGAAAAAGGACAGGATCCCCATCATGGATACACACGCTGGATGGTACATAACCTTAAGAGGTTGTTTTGCATTGCTGATCCTTGTCACGGGCGTTTTTGCAGGCCCTGTTACCACAGCCGGTTCGGCTGATCCCGTCATGTATCTCAATTTCAATGAAGGGAGTGGCATTTACGCACTTGATGCATCTGGCCATGGGAGCACCGGCACCATATATGGCGCCACCCGCATCGATAACGGGGGCTGCGGCAGAGCACTTTCATTGAACGGTATTGACAATTACGTGGAGATCCCTTATAGTTCGAATAATCACCCGGAAAAGGAGATCACGGTTTCCTGCTGGTTTTATGTAAATTCTTACGATCCGCAAGTGCTCGTATCCAGCTATCATGACGGAGGTTACCGGCTCGCATTTGCTGACGGCCAGGACCTGTGGTGGACAATCAATCTTGACGAAACCGGAGATGTATCCCTCCCAATCCGGCACGACAGCATTTCACTGAAGAAATGGCATTACCTGACCGGATCCTACGATGGGACAACATCCAAGATCTATCTCGATGGGATTTTACTTGCCCAGCAGAATACGACCGGCACAATACGATATAGTACACAAAATTACGTGATGCTCGGTGCAGATGCAGGAGATGCGACAAAACCCTCTCCCGTGTGCCCGGAATATCTTTCAGGAGGACTTGATGAAGTCAGGATTTACAACCGCGCGCTGACGTATGGTGAAGTGCTTGACGATAAGTTACGCTGCCCAACCGAGCCGGGCGTCCCGGAGAAGGCCACACGAGCAGTCGCAACGCCCGAAGTATGTATGCCATTATCCGGGACAGTGACGCTTGACAGCGGCCATCAGGAAACATGGGATGTTCGTTTTATGAACATAACGGATGAGTCCGTCTGGCAGGTGCATGTTCCGCAAGGCTCTACGCTCACGGTCAGTGCAGCTGATGCCTACTCGCAGGATTTGCCGGATGCCTGGTATGTGGAGATCGCTGAGGGAAACCAGAAGATTGCAAGAACAGTTGCATTCCCAAATGTCTTCAACTCGCCGTCACGAGGTGTTGTCCAAAATGGAAATGCAACTGTGCGCGTGCATTATTTTGACGGCCCGGGCAGGTTCCCGGCACAGGTAAATGTCCTGTTTGAGTCCAGCGTAACCCCGACCGCACCTCTCATCCCTAAGGCGATCCTTGAAAATCCCATTATTGTCATTTATTCGGCGTCATGGGCAACCCTGATCGCTATCGTCATCGTGATCTTCTGGCTTCACAGGCGAAGAAAGAACAGGATGAGTGAGTCCAAAGACCAGAAAGAAGAAAAGATTATAGAGTGATTTCCCGGAACTGTTTCCCGAAAACACCACATATCGGACATTTTTCCGGCACAATACCGATCTCAATGTTACCGCATACCGGGCAAAGGAATATTTTTTCCCGTCCCAGATCGTGTCCTGCTTTTAAAGCGGCAAGTGCCTTTTTGTAGTGGTTTGCATGGACCTGCTCGGCTTTCATCGCAAATGTAAACACAAGAACTGCATCGCTCTTGCTTTCTTTTTCTGCCTGCTTGACAAAATCCGGGTACATCGAAGTGTATTCGTGTGTTTCACCCTCGATGCTGGTCTCGAGATTGTTCTCCGTCGGGCCAATCGCGGCAAGTATCTTCAGGAGTTTTTTTGCATGGATCGCTTCTGCTTCCGAAGCTGCTTTGTAAAGCGTCGCAATATTTTTGAACCCCTCTTCGGCTGCTTTATCGGAAAACGCCTGATATTTCCTGTTTGCCTGGGATTCCCCGGCAAATGCTTCTATCGCATTCTCTTTGGTTGCCATGAGAGATGATTTGGAAAGGGGGTTACTTAAAGATTCTTCATGCGGCAGGAAGATCTGCCAACATAAAAAGCAAGAGTTTATCGATGCCTCAATACCCACGCATACGTACGCATTCCGTTTTTTGTACGGTAATGATACCAGAGTCTGCCATGAAAAAAATGAAAGAAGTCCCTGAACTGGACCGGCCCAGGGAAAAAATTGCCGTTAAAGGAGCTCGGGCACTTTCCGACACCGAGCTTATCGAGGCCATCATCGGGAGGGGTGTAAAAAACAAGGATGTCCGGGAGATCGCCCGGGATATCTCGCATATCCTCAAGCTTAAAAAAACCGGGATCCGATATGAGGATTTGCAGGAAATTGAAGGCATTGGTCCGACAAAGGCGTCCCAGATCATGGCATGTTTTGAACTGGGACGCCGGTATTTCAAGACGGATGATGCACCGGTAAAGATCTTAAAACCTGAAGATATCATTCCGGTGGTGGCCTGGCTTCGGGACCGACACCAGGAGCATTTTGTCTGCATCACGCTCAATGGTGCAGGGGAAATGCTCAACAGCCGTACTGTAACGGTCGGTCTGTTAAATCACAGCCTTGTACACCCAAGGGAGGTGTACGCTGATGCCATCACCGACAGGGCTGCATCGATCATCTGTGTCCACAACCATCCTTCAGGTTCCCTTGACCCAAGCAGCCAGGATATCGCCATCACCCGCCAGATCCAGGAGGCCGGCACCCTGCTTGGCATCCAGTTGCTGGACCATATCATCATCACAAAAAAAGGATTTTCAAGTATGAAAGAGCGCGGACAGCTCTGACAAGGGATGCACGATGACCTCCCCGAATTTTTAAGGGTAACGGATCCCTGATTCAGGCAGGAAAACTATTCTGTCGGTTTGTGCGGCGCTGCATCAAACGTTTTTCCCAGCAAATACCCTTTTTTATATGCCGCATCAAGAAGGTCTGGCTGTGTTTTGATTTCCCGGATAGAGTCCATATCGCTAATCAGCAATTCGTCATGATACTGGCAGTCTATGATATCAAAAAACGCCCTCACGGCCATTTTTGCGCCGACAAAAACCTCGGGGATATCCATGCCTGATATGCAGATAAAAAGACCTTTTCTCTCCATTTGCCGTTTTTTATTAAAAAAAGGCTTGTTCCGGACGTATTTTGCCATAAAAAAAACCTGGAACCGGTCCATGAACGATTTGAGCCTGCCAGGAATGCCCATCGTCATGACCGGCGTGGCAATGATGATGCCGTCCATTTCCCTGAATTTCTGGTACATCTGCTGCATGTCGTCGTCTATAATGCAGGTTTCATGATCCCTGCAGAACATCATCTCCATACATCCCTGGAAGTCCAGGCTGTTGACAGAGATTTTTTCGACGGTGCAACCGGCATCTGATGCTCCTTTGAGAGCCATATCGAGCAACTGTGCTGTATTTCCCTCAGAAACGGGGCTCCCGAGTAGCCCGATAACCATTTTGGTCATAGTAGGACTTGGGTAAAAGCCGCATTATAGCTTTTGCAAACATGGGTATGAAAGGGAGAATAATCGCCGGAAATGTGTGCATCAACACAACTGATAAATATCTTTGACGTAGATGAGAAGTTTGGTGATTTTTCTGACCGAACAAAAGACATATTCAGCAGGACAGAAGGTTGGCCCGGGAAAATACGTCTGTATTGACTGCGGCAAGGAATATACCCTTGACAAGAGCGAGCAGGATCTCCGGAAATGCCCGTCCTGTTCCTGCGAAGAATACCAGTGCTTTCCCATGACTCACATCCGCCCGGATATCAAGACACCCGAAGACGCCAGAAATCCGCCAAAACGCGGGAAAAGCAACCAGTAACCACTTATTTTTTACCGGCCGTACTGCTATCTGAATGCTGGTGGGGCACGCCACAGGAATTCGTGCAATTGTCAACCGGCAGGAGGGGCCTTTACCATTCCGTTGCCGGTTCTTGAAGGGAACGTTTTCATCATGGTTAACGTGTCAAAAGAAGGACAGGTCTTCAAATGCGAGATCTGTGGAAATGTTGTTATCGTGAAAGAAGCCGGAGGCGGGGAATTAATCTGCTGCGGCGAACCAATGCAACTGGAGAGTGATTGATTATGGTAAAAAAAGTATCGGCTATTAAGAAAGTGACGGCAAAAAAGGATACGGCAAAAGACCTCAAAGACCTCGAGAAGAAGATCGGAAAAGTGCCGAAATTCTTCAAGGAACTGACCATTAAAGATCCCGATATGTACGAGATGGTAATGAAGTTTGAGAAGCATATCTGGGACGACGGGAAATTGTCACGGAAGACAAAGAAGCTGATCGCAATTGCCATCGCCGCTGCACTCCGTGACCAGCACGCGGTTCGTGCCCAGCTTGCCGGTGCAGCTAACCTTGGGGTTACCAAAGCAGAGATCGAGGAAGCACTCCGTGTGACCTTCCTGCTCTCAGGTATGCCCGCATACGTGTACGGCAAGGCGCAGATGGATGATGTGATGAAGTAACGGGGGAGACCCCATGGAAGAAGAGACTTGTATCAGTTTCCCGGTGCTCGGAGAACCCGCACCGGACTTTGAAGCGGAGACAACGCAGGGTCCAATTAAACTTTCTGACCAGAAGGGAAAATGGGTGGTGCTTTTTTCGCATCCTGCCGATTTTACTCCCGTGTGTACTACCGAGTTCATGGCATTTGCCGCAATCCATGATGAGCTTGTAGCGCTCAATGTCAAACTGATTGGACTTTCAGTGGACAGTATATCGGCACATCTTGCCTGGCTGCACAACATCAAGGAGAAGATGGGGGTAACCGTTCCGTTTCCGGTTATTGCTGACCTGAATATGAAGGTAGCAAAAAAATACGGCATGATCCACCCGAGCCAGAGCTCGACAGCGGCAGTAAGATGTGTGTTCTTTATCGATGATAAGGGGATTATGAGGGCGATGATCTACTACCCATTGCAAAACGGGCGGTTCATGCCTGAGATTATTCGTCTTGTCAAAGCACTCCAGATGACGGACAAGAATAAAGTGTCCACACCTGCCAACTGGCAGCCGGGCGATAAAGTAGTTGTGGCGCCCCCTAAAACCGCTGCCGAAATGGAGAAGCGCTTAAGTGAAGGGTACGAATGCAAAGACTGGTACCTGTGCTTTAAGAAAGTATAAGATGCCCGGGTTTATCTTCAGGAAAATCTCTTTTTCATATTTTTTTGCTCTCGTGAGAAGTTTTAAGGCTCCCGGGACCTCTTAAACCCCGATGCGATGAGAGGAGACATGTTGCCTGATGATAAATATAGCTTAAACCCTGTTTCTCCGGTAAAAAAACATGATGGATAAGAAATTTTTTTTTTTAAATTATTATTGGCCCCTCATCGTCGGGCTTGTCAAGATAATCCGGGTGGATCTCACTCTTTGCTACGATTGCAAGGATGAGGATAACAATTCCAAGGACAAACGACAGAAGGAATGCAAAGTCAAAGCCGGCCGAGAGGACTTTGCGTTGAATATCGACCGGTGCTGACCGGGTAACATCATAATTTGCTGCAATGGTGGCAATTCCTTGGACAAAGATCAGGTTAAAGGCAGCAATACCGAGGGTAAGCGGTGCAAACCGTTCGAGACTTGTCAGGCTCGATATCATTCCCTGTTTTGATTTTGCGACTGAATTCATGATCATGTTTGAAACAGGAGTAATCATCAAGCCAAGACCAAAACCAATGAGTACCAGGCTTGAAACAACGAATCCCGCTGATGTGTCGGTATGGAGCCGGGTCATCATGAAGTACCCAACCATCAGCGGAATGGCAGCCGATATGCAGAGTATCCGGGGACCCAGCCGGTTATACAATACCCCTGAAAGGATGCCGGCACCCATCATGGCAAACGAGAGGGAGGTCATGATCAGCCCTGCGGAGGAAGTGTCATAACTGCGGACATACTTGAGATAAAATGGCAGGAGATAGTTGATCCCAGAAAAGCTGAAAAAAACCAACGACAGAAGCAGGTTCGTCACAAGAAAATTCCGGTTGTGGAAAAGGCTGAAATCGAGCAGTGGGTCAGCCGCATTTAATTCGTGCACGACGAACCATGCAAGGGTTACCACGGCAATGAAGGCGAGACTCAAAATGGGCAGTGACAGCCAGCCAAGGGTTGCGCCTTCTGACACGACGAAGAGAAGCGAGGCCAGACCCACAAATACCAGGCCGGCGCCGATACGATCAAACCCGGTCAGTTTCACCTGTCCAATTGATTCAGGGATGACTTTTGCGCCCAAAATGACCGCAAAAATACCTACGGGTACATTGATGAAGAATATCCAGTGCCATGAAAGATACTGGGTCAGGACACCGCCGATAGTCGGGCCAAGGGCTGTGCCGAGTGCAGCAAACGTCATGACAATGCCCATCGCCTTTCCTTTTTGTTTCATCGGGATATAGGCAGCAATCATGGCAGGGGCTATTGCCGTTATCATCGCCCCGCCAACGGCCTGGAGAACCCGTGAGCCGATAAGGGAGGGGAACCCGCCGATAATTTCCGGTAAAAGGCCGCAGAAAAAAGAGCCAAGAGTGAAAATGGCAAAGCCGGAGAGGAATACTTTTTTGAACCCGATCATATCGGATATCTTACCAAAGACAAGGACACAGCCGGCCATCACCAGCAGGTATGACGTGGCAACCCAGCTGACGGTGCTCGAAGAGAGGTTAAACGCTTCGGAGATAGTCGGGAGGGCAATATTGACGATCGTACCGTCAAGACCTGACATAAACGTGGCAAGCGAGATGGAGACGATGAGGAGCCCCAAACCAGCCCCCATGTTCCTGCAACCGGTATTTCCCATTGGTAAATATTACCAACTCTTCTTCATGAGAGTTGTGTTATGGAGACGACATTTAATCGGCAAAAATGCCGACATCCATTGTATGGTTGTAGGGAGCCTTCGGGAATACCGGTTCTTAAAAAAAAGATGCCGTCTGACAATTTGCATACGTCAAATGCCATTTACTGTAACCGGCTCTTTTTAATCCCTGCTCCCAATCCAATCTTTTTTCACCCCGTATCGCCAAGCATCATCTATGCCTATTAAAGTCCTCGCGTTTGCAGGCAGCCCGCGCCGGCATGGCAATTCGGAGACACTTCTTGACTGGGTACTGGCCAGCATGAGCGGGGAGCCGGATGTCGTGGTGGAAAAAGTCGCCCTCACTCAGGCAGATATCAACCCCTGCCGAGGCTGTAACGCGTGCGAAAAGCTTAACAAATGCATCCAGCGCGACGGGATGGTCATCTACCATGACAAAATTGTCGAGGCGGACTGCATCGTGCTCTCATCACCAATTTTTTGTATGGGACTTGCATCGCAGGTAAAAGCACTTGTAGACCGGGCCCAGGTCTTCAGGTCCCGGAAATATGTGCTCAAACTCCCCATCGTCCCTCCCGAACGGAAAGGAAAGCGCCTCGGCGTGTTCCTTTCAACCGCAGGACAGGACTGGCCGAATGTTTTTGATGCGGCGGTCCCTTCGGTAAAATGCTTCTACCATGTGATCGACATAAAAGACGCAGATATCAGGTACCTGATGATCAACGGGGTGGATGAGAAAGGAGCAATCGATCGGCATCCCACTGCACAGGCAGATGCAGCAAAACTCGGGATAGCCGTGATTGCCGACCTCAGGGAACGGCTGGCTACAGGTGAGCAGGCATGACGGTCACCGTTCTTGGCATCTCCGGGAGTCCTCACCGGCATGGGAATACGGAAACGCTGCTTGACAGTTTCCTTGACGGGGCGAGAGCGGCTGGTGCGACGGTTGAGAAAGTCGTGCTCAAGGAATTCCAGTATTCGCCCTGCCGGGGGTGCAACGCCTGCCATAAAACCGGTAAATGTGTTGTTAAGGACGACGCAGTTGCGATCTTTGATAAAATTCTTGCGGCAGACTGCCTTGCTGTCGCTTCTCCCATCTATAGCATGGGCATCACCGCTGAACTCAAAGGTCTTATCGACAGGGGACAATATCTCTGGGCACGCAAATTCATATTAAAAACCCTCTTCTTTACCGATGAACATATCAAACGCCACAAAGCACTGTTCATCTCTACCGCCGGCCAGTCATGGGATCATGTATTTGACGGGGCATTTCCCATGGTCACGGCACTTTTTAACGGCGTCGGGTTTGAATATTATGACAATATCATCGCCAACAACATGGACAAGTACGGCGGGATTAAAAACCACCCGACCGCGATAAAGGATGCATTCCTGAAAGGCCAGAAAGTCGTGCATGTGCTGGAAAAACTCCAGCAACAATAATTCCTGCACGAGTATCCAAAAATTGTATTTGTATAATGTCAAGCGGGACTATCCGATAAAAAAAATTAGACGAAATAATAAAATGACGCGATCAGAACACCGAACGCTGCGACGATAAGGGTTACAAAGACCGGCACGTTCCAGGACAGTACTTTCCTCCCGTCCAGCACACTGACCGGCAACATATTGAACGCTGCAATCATCGCGTTGACCTGAAGCCCGATCATGCCGACCAGAGTTATGAGATTCGCGCCTGAACCACCAAACGTGACGCCGTAAAAGAACAGGCCGGCAAACGGGATGCAGAGAAGCAGGTTCGTGATCGGTCCTGCTGCAGAGATCTTTCCGTTCTCTTCCCGGCTGATTCCTCTTCCATCGGTTGGATTATTGTAGATGACGGTTGCTCCGGGCGCTGCAAAAACCACCCCGACAAGGGACGCAAGAGCAACAGCCACAAGCAGCATCATGTTGTCCTTGCGGAATTCCGCCCAGTACCCGAATTTTATCGCGGTAAACTTATGTGCCATCTCGTGAAGAATAAACCCGATACCGACGGTTACAAGGGAGATGCCAAAATAGATAAGTGCGGTCGCTGCAGTGACCCGGCCATTGAAATTGAGAATTCCGCCAGGGGAGATAAATATAATCGTAAACGAGAGGGCTATAGCCAGCCATGCAATAAAGAGGTCCGCTTCTTCGCGCCGGTGGATACGTTCTAGCATGAGATCACTGGATCAGATAGGGTGGTTCTTGCATATCTGTTTTTAGAGCAGCCATCCGGGTCATCATATTTATCCCTTGTTCCTGCCCATTACTTGCATATGTCTTTGGAGGAAGTCAGGGCGGAGATCACTCATATTGACGAGGAGATCATCCAGCTCATCGCACAGCGTCAGGCGCTTGCCGGAAAAATTGCAGCAATCAAGCAGGAGGCCAGTGTTTCGGTTCATGATCGCCAGAGAAAAAACGATGTTCTCGCATACGTCATGCAGGTTGCAAAGGAGAAAGGTATTGATCCCGCCCCGGTAAAAACCATCTTTGAAACACTGATCGCCATGAATGAAAAACAACAGCATGCCATCATAGGAAAGAAATCCCCGTCAGGAAAAACCAGCCGGTAATTACCTGAAATTTTTTTCTATACTTACTGTTCTTTTTTTTTAATGAGACGGGAATCTGTCCCGTCTTTTACAAAAACACCGGACTTGCGAGGATAATGATACCGACAAGTATCATGGCAATACCGATTGCCAGCCGGAGCATCCGGCGGTTTTCCAGTCTCCACATATTCACCTGTTCAGGAGGTATACCAAACACAACCAACAGCAGGATCAGGATCAAGGGCAGGATGAAGATAAAATTATACAGGACGAGATACGGCAATCCCTGTGAAAGCGTAAGGCTGTTGCTCATAAGCCCAAGTATTGCTAGGTAAATACCACCGGTACAGGGCAGTTCGAAGATCCCAACAAGGACACCCAGAACAAAAGCGGCGGGCAGGGTTGCCACTTTGATGTACCGGTCGATTAACGGTTTTCTGGATTCCGGAATAGCAAGGATAAATCCCTGCTTGTGGCGGAGGGTATCGATGATATTCACGATCCCGAGGATGATGGAAAGGATCGCAGCTGCCGTCGCAATCAGGGACGATATGCCGGAGACATGGACAAAGGAAAATATCCCAATACCCGAGAGAAAGTAGAAGCAGAAGACGGCGATAATATAGGTACTTCCCACCATCAGGACCTGTCGCCGGCTCTGGAGCGACACGATCGACAGGAGCAGGATGATCAGCACTGAGAAAGCACAGGGATTGACGCTGTCGATCAGGGCACAGGAAATGATGAGCGGTAGTGTTAATGCAGTTGCTACTCCGGGACAATTACCCGACGCGGAAACATTTGACGGGCTGCCCGGCACCACTCCCTGCTGCTGTTCAAGAATTGCCTGCTCAAGATCCTCGCGGATCTGTCCTTCTCCGACAAGCGCATGTGAGCCGATAATAAGTGTGGGTACACCGGGACTGGGGATGCCAAATGCCTGAATCATCCGGGAAAATGTTTGCTGGTTTGTACTGTTATGATATACTTCAAGCATCTGGAGATCAAGGAATGGGTAGCGGGACTGGACATCGGCAAGATATGGTTTAACGTTATCGCAATGGGCGCATCCATCGCCATAAAAAAAATACCCGGTGATCTGTTCGGATTGGTTTGCCCGGATTGCAGGAGAAAAAGAGGAGATGATTTGAGAGGGATCGGTCTCATTTATTTTTTTTTTAATTGTTCGAGAATCAGCCCCTCAAGTTTGTCGGGAATGTCACGTTCACCAACAAGCACCGTCTTTCCGATGATCACTTCAGGAACACCCGGGGCTGAGATGCCTGCCTTGTTATTCATCTCAACATAGATCTCCTGATTTGTCTGGTTATGCCAGGTTTCAAGGATCTGGAAATTGACATCAGGATATTTTTTTGTCAGGTTAAGAATAAACGGCATCACGACATGGCAATGCGAGCACTCCTCGCCATAAAAAAAATAGACGACCGGGTTTCCCGCAGTGATGGCGGTATCTTCAGCCGGGTGAAGGATACTCCCGGCAAATACTGCAAGACAACCAATGATGACAACAATAACCAGAGCGACACAAATTTTCAGGATTTTATCCATCTGGTACTCCTGTTCTTTTATTGAAAGTATATTCATTTAAAAGATTGGCAGGTAAAAAAATTATTTCAGGGAGATCATCGTCCCGACACCATCATGGGTGAACAGCTCAAGGAGCAGGTTGTGCTCCACATTCCCGTTGATAATATGGGAATAAGGGACTCCATTTTCCACGGCTTTGATGACGGACTGGACTTTTGGGATCATTCCCTCCCCTATTTCCCCGGATTTGAACATTGAGTGCGCTTCCACAATAGTCAGTTTCCTGTATACCTGGGTGCGTTTGGCATCCATAACACCATCCACATCGGTCATGTTGATCAGTTTGAACGCTTTAAGGGCAACCGCGATATCCCCTGCCGCCGTATCTGCATTGATATTCAGGATGCCTCCAAACCGATCGATGGCGATAGGGGATACGACAGGTATATAGTCCCGTTCGAGCAGTGTCGTGAGAAGAGCCGGATCAATCCACTCGATCTCGCCGACGTGACCGAGATCCACTTCCTTTTCCACACCCTTATCCGTCACTTTCTGGGGGTCCATCTTTCGGGCAATGATCATGTTCCCGTCGCTGCCAGACAGCCCGACACCCCGTGCACCACATTTTGCAATCAGGGATACGATGCCTTTATTGATCTTTCCCACGAGCACCATCTGGGCAATTTCGAGGGTCTCTGCATCAGTTACCCGCAGGCCTCCGACAAACACGGATTCCTTGCCAAGCGCTTTCATCTTCTCGGAGATTTCAGGCCCGCCTCCGTGAACGAGCACAACATGGATTCCCACGTAATGCAGGAGCACCGCGTCCCTGATGGCATTCTCAAGGACAACCGGGTCCACCATTGCATGCCCGCCGAGTTTTATGACAATCGTCTTGCCATGGAACTGCTGGATATACGGGAGGGCTTCCATGAGGACGTCCTCGCGCTTCATCATGTGGTGTACCTCCCGTTGATCTCAACGTACTTTTCTGTCAGGTCGCAGCCCCATGCAGTTGCCTCGGCCTCCCCGGCTGCGAGGTCCAGATCGAAGATAACTTTTTTCCCGTGCATGGCCTCTTTTGCCTTTTTGAGGTCGGCAATAATCTCCCCGGATTTCACAAGGAGATACCGGTGGGTTCCATCGCCGATCCACAGGGAGCAGGCGTTTGGATCGAACTTTACGCCCGCACGCCCGGCTGCTGCCACGACCCGCCCCCAGTTGGGATCTTCACCATATACCGCAGTTTTCACAAGCGGTGATTCAATAATTGTCCGTGCGACTTTAGCCGCTGCATCTTCTTTTGGCGCACCGCGAACCGTCATCTCGATCAGTTTCGTCGCACCTTCCCCGTCCATCGCTATCTGGATGGCAAGGTTTTTACAGCATTCCTCAAGCGCCGCGGAAAATTCATCGGGGTTGACTCTGCCAGCCTCACCGGTTGCCGTACAGAGCGCAATATCATTGGTGCTGGTATCGCCATCAACGACAACCCGGTTAAATGAACGCTTTGTGGCCTGCTTCAGCGCGGCGGCAAGCGGTTTTGCCGCTATCTCTGCGTCCGTGTAGACGAACGCAAGCATGGTTCCCATGTTTGGTGCGATCATACCGCTTCCCTTTGCAATACCCCCGATACTGAATGTTTCCCGCTGCACCAGCGCGTGTTTGGGAAACGTATCGGTCGTCATAATTGCTTTGGCGGTGAGTGCTTCAGTTTCTGCGGTGTGCCCGAGTTTTAAAGCGGTAGCGGCACACTGGCGGCGGATAAGCGGAAGATCGACAAAGCGTCCGATCACTCCGGTGCTTGCCACACCGACATGGGATGCCTCCACACCCAGCGCAGAACCGGCAAATTCTGTCATGGCAACAGCATCGTCATACCCTTTTTTCCCGGTATAGGCATTTGCACACCCGCTGTTTGCAATGACGGCATCGAGCGCTCCTTTTTTTATCTGCTTTCGCATCAGCTCAATGGGTGCCGCTCGTGCAAGATTTTCAGTAAATACACCAGCAGCTGTCCCGCTTGCCCGTATAAGGGCCAGCCCAAATTTTCCTTCCTTCACACCGTAGGCTGTTACACCCGGTATGGCACAGATGCTTTTCATCTTCATGTGTTCATTCCTTCGTTAGCCTTTGTGTAGGATGATCCCAGTGCCTGAATAATATCTGCCCTGGTAAGAATTCCCACGAGTTGTTTTCCCCTCACAACAGGGAGCCGGGTAATACCCTCTTTGAGCATCAGCGCCGCTGCTGCCTCGATATCCATATCCTCTGTTACTGTGATCACACGGTGCGTCATCACTTTCTTTACCGGTGTATCCCCAATATTGCGCAGGGCATGTTTGGTTTTTTCCCAGTTGACATATTCCCGGATCGGGACCTCGATAATCTCCAGCGGTGAAGGGAGCCAGAGATCATCAGATATCCGTTCTGTCTGGAGCTGCGCGATGACATCTGATTCCGTGAGAATCCCTGCAAGTTCATCACCGTCCATCACCGGAAGCCCTCCGATATGGTGCAGCCGCAGCAGTCCGACTGCTTCACGGAGGGGTGTATTGAGTGTGCATGTGATTGGGGTTTTTGTCATGGTTTCAAAAACAAGCATATCTGATCACCTATGGTAGTATACCGGCAGCCATAAGACCGTCGGTTTCCTTAAACCCGCACATCAGGTTCATGTTCTGGATCGCCTGCCCACTCGCACCTTTCACGAGATTATCAATTGCAGATATCGCAACAACCCGTAATCCTTCGCTTTCAACCATTATGTCGCAGAAGTTACTGCCGCGTACGGCAGAGAGCATGGGTTTCTGGTACCGGACAAAATATTCATTTTTGTAATAATCTTTGTACAGTTTTTCAACCTCTTTTGTGTCCATCGGCTCATTGAGCAGGATATGGGCGGTAGTCAGGATGCCCCGGTTTACGGGTACGAGATGGGGTGTGAAGTAACATCGTGCGGTTGAGCCTAATCCTGCAAGTTCCTGTTTCATCTCCGCAAGATGCCGGTGGGAGGTCAGTTTGTAGGCTCCGACATTGTCACCGACATTGGGGTAGTGGGTTGTCGCTGAAGGGTTGTCACCGGCACCACTCACACCTGTTTTTGAGTCGTAAATAACGGTATGGGCATATTTTGCAAGCGGAGCTGCAGCAAGCGTTGCGCCGGTGGGGAAACAGCCGGGATTTGCCACAAATTTCGCATTTATGCATTCTTTGCGGTGGATCTCAGGGATACCATACGGTGCTTTGAAATAATCAGTATGGGTGACACCGTATGTTTTTTCATAAATATCCTTTGGCAACCGGTAATCTGCGCTTAAATCGACGACTTTGATCCCCCGGGACAGAAGTGCGCCGGCATAGGTCATTGCAGCAGTATGCGGGACGGCAAGAAATGCAACGTCTGCATCGATCGAATCCGTCTGCGGGTTCTCAAACATGAGATTTGTGAACCCTTTCAGATGAGGATGGATCTGATCAAGCGGTGTGCCTGCCAGTTTGCGTGACGTGGCAGTGACCACCTCCGCAGAAGAGTGCTGGTACAGGAGGCGGATCAGCTCCCCACCGGCATACCCGGACGCTCCGATAATCGCAACTTTCATAAAAGAATATCTGGTTGCCAAAACTTAACCTTTATTGGAAGAGAAGAGGAAAATTCTGGCAAAACCAGTTTATTTTTCGTGAAATCCGGAGTATAACAGATTCCGGGAATTGTTTTACACATGAAAAACAAGTGATCTATTTCAGGTCAAGCTTTCGGTTGTAGATGCTGAACAGGCGCTGGGCAATAAGTTCAATCCTCTGCCGGTCTTCGAGACCATCAAGGAGATCGGCCGGAATTGCGCCCATACCTTTGCTCGCACCAAGGTATGCTCCGCAGAGAAACGCGATGGTATCCGTGTTACCCCCGGTATTTGCCGCGACGGTCAGGAGATCGGCAGGCCGGGTATATCGCCGGATCAAAAAAAAGGTGATAGGAAGGGTCTGGAAAAGGGAGACATCGTTGCCTATTTTTAAAAGTGCGGTTTCTACATCCATCCCCTCTTTTTCAAGAATAAGGGCGTTATGTATTCGGCCGCCAAGCACTTCATCTTCACATGAAGCTTTCTGCTGCGCCAGTTCAATGGGGTTTGGGCTGTCGTGCAGGGTATGATAGATCAGGGACACAAACGTCGATACTGCGGCATGTGCAGCCGGGTGGGACTGGGTAACATTTGCGGCCCGGACTGCCCGTTCACACGCTTCATTAAGATCCGGGTAGGAAAGGGCAAACGGGATCGATACCGGCAGGCATCCGGCAGTTGTGGATTTTACCCCGCTTGGGCGGTGCACATCCTTTATGAGATGATCACACGCAACCGACACCGAGCTATCAGGGAAACGTATGACTTCACGAAGATAAAGCTCTTTTAATGCTTCGGCATACCGCTCATCGGTATACCGTCCATCGGCAAGAAGTGTTGCAATCAGGATCATTATCTGGGTATCATCAGTATACTGCCCGGCTTTTAACCCTTCATTTGGGTGACCCTTGTAGGCATTCCTGTACCCGTACCGCATTTTATTGATACTGGGCGTCGTACTTTCGTTTGGCATACCCAGTGCGTCCCCCACTGCAGCACCAAGCATACAACCCTTCATTTTATCCAGCATTAATAGAGTATTGAAATACACCGCTAGATAATTCTTCTTCTGATTTTTTGCTTTTTTTTAGAATCCGGTCGATATTGTGTATTTTTCCGCCAGAATACCACCCAGTCCAAATATCTTCTGAATTACGGGATATGATATCCTCTGATTTATTCAACCGCCCAAATTTAATATATAGTAATGCCATGATTAATAATGTAGAATCGGGGGAGGCATGACCGAAGACTTTGATGTCAGACTGGTTGAGAATGCAAAGTACTACACGCCAGGTGAGGAATACAAAAGGGATTCATGGATCGGCGATTACCAGAAAGCGTATGACCGGTTCCTTGCAGATCCGGTTGCGTTCTGGAACGGAATTGCCCAGGATCTTGAATGGATTCAGCCGTGGGACAATGTCCGTGAATGGAATTACCCGTACGCGAAATGGTTCGTAAACGCCAAACTCAACATCACTGCCAACTGCCTTGACCGGCATGTTAAAAACGGCAGGCGCAACAAAGTTGCCCTGATCTGGCGGGGTGAAGGCGGCGCAGAGCGGGTATATACCTACCAGCGGCTGTTAAGCGAAGTGATGCGTTTTGCCAACGGCCTTAAAAAACTGGGCGTAACAAAAGGCGATGTTGTCTGTATCTATATGCCCATGATTCCCGAGCAGATCATTGCAATGCTCGCATGCGCCCGAATTGGTGCAGTCCACAGCGTCGTATTTGCCGGATTTGGTTCCACCGCACTCAATATGCGGATCCGTGATGCAGGGGCAAAAATTGTCATCACCTCGGATATCTCCATCCGGCGGGGAAAAGCGATACCCCTTATCACCATTGTGCAGGAGGCAATCAACAACACGCCGACTGTAGAGCATGTCATTATCCACAGCAGGCGCAGGGAACCGCCGGTCAATATCCACCCGGATTTTGAGCTGGATTTCTACGAGATCATGGAGGGTATTGACCGGGAATGCCCGCCGGAAGTTATGGATGCAGAAGACCCGCTCTTTATTCTCTACACCAGCGGTTCTACCGGTACCCCCAAAGGAGTTGTCCACACGTGCGCCGGTTACATGGTGGGAACGTATTATACCTGCAAAGCAGTCTTTGACATCAAGGATGAGGATATTTACTGGTGCACTGCAGATCCCGGCTGGATCACCGGTCACAGCTACCTTATCTATGGACCGCTGGCAGCCGGTGCCACGGTATTTGTGACAGAAATGACCGCCGATTTCCCGGATCCGGGGAGCTGGTGGAAACTGATCGAGGAGCAGCAGATCAATATCTTCTACACCGCCCCAACCGCGATCAGGATGTTCATGAAACTGGGTGATCAGTGGCCAAAAAAATATGATCTCAGTTCGCTGCGTATTATCGGATCTGTCGGGGAGCCCCTGAATCCTGAAGCGTTTGAATGGTATTACAAAGTGATCGGAATGGAGCGGTGTCCCGTAGTGGATACGTGGTGGCAGACGGAAACCGGCATGCAGATGATCACGACAATTCTCGGAGAGCGGATGCGGCCGGGGTTTGCCGGAAAAGCAATCCCGGGTGTGATAGCAGATGTTGTGAATAAAACAGGTACACCGGTTCCAACGGGAACCATGGGATTCCTTGTCATCAAAGAACCGTGGCCGTCAATGTTTCGCACGGTTTACAAAAACGATGAGCGATACCGGAATTACTGGTATACAATCAAGGACTGCTACATGGCCGGAGATCTCGCGGTTAAAGGCAACGACGGGTATATTATGGTGCTCGGGAGATCGGACGATATCATCATCGTATCCGGGCACAACATCGGAACTGCCGAAGTGGAAAGCGCTCTCGTATCCCATCATGCAGTCGCCGAATCGGCAGTGATTGGGAAACCCGATCCCCTCAAAGGCAACTCGATTAAGGCGTTCGTAATCCTGAAACTGGGGAACCAGCCAAGTGAAAAACTCACCAAAGACCTGATCTATCATGTTCGCATGACCCTTGGCCCCATCGCAGTGCCGCATGAGATAGAGTACGTGGATAAACTTCCCAAAACAAGAAGCGGGAAGATCATGCGGCGGGTGCTTAAGGCAAAAGAGATGGGTATCGATCCCGGTGACACCTCAACGCTGGATGAATAATCACCATTTTCACGTTTGATGGTAGCAACTCCTGAACAAATCCCAACAAAAATCTTTTGAGGAAATACATGAGCGAAATGGTTATAGAAAAAATATTCGGCATGGAACCTGAAACCGGGCGATGGACAATGGTCATACTCGGTATGATCATCAACCTGTGTCTTGGCGCTATTTATTCCTGGAGCGTCTTTGTCCAGCCGCTCACAGACTACTTTACCAAAACACTGGGCCAGCAGGTAACCGCAAGCGAGATCCTTCTTCCGTTCTCCGTCTTTCTCGCATTCTTTGCCATAGCGATGCCATTCACCGGTAAATACATAGACCGGTTCGGACCACGAAATGTGATCATCGTCGGGGGAATCCTGACGGGGCTTGGCTGGCTGCTCGCATCTTTTGCACAGTCGGTGCCGATGCTGTACGTGATGTATGGTGTAATCGGAGGGGTTGGCGTCGGGATTGCATATGGTGTGCCGGTGGCAGTCTCTGCCCGGTGGTTTCCTGACAAGCGAGGGCTCGCAGTCGGGCTCACGGTGCTCGGTTTCGGATTCTCTGCATTCCTGACTGCAAACATTGCGGGACTGTTTATCTCCTCGTATGGGGTGATGAACACCTTCAGGATATTTGGCATTGCATTTGTTGTTCTTACGATACTGCTCGCACTGCCTTTGAAATTCCCCCCCGTGGGCTGGGTTCCAAAAGGATGGGCTCCCCCTGCACTTAAACCGGGCGAGCAGAGGGGTTGTGAGATGAACCGGGCGCAGATGCTTAAAACAACTTCATTCTACGGGCTCTGGTGCTGCTATTTCATCGGGTGTCTTGCCGGCCTTACGGCAATTTCTATCGCAAAACCCGTCGGAACAGAGGTTGTGCACATCGGAGCAGGACTTGCCATATTCCTTGTCGGGTTCTTTGCTATATTTAATGGGGGCGGACGACCGGTTTTTGGTGCGTTCACGGACCGGTTTACTCCACGGAACACAGCTATCCTCTCGTTTATCCTCATCGCATTTGCTTCACTCATCATGTGGCAAATCCCGAAAGAACCGGTGTACATCCTTGCCTTTGCACTGCTCTGGGGCTGCCTCGGGGGCTGGCTTGCAATCGCCCCAGCAACCTGTGGCAGTTATTTTGGCACCTGCGATTATCCTAGATGTTACGGAATTCTCTTCCTTGCCTATGGGGCAGGGGCCATTGCAGGGCCGCAGCTTGCAGGATTTATCAAAACGTCAAGCGGTTCGTACCTGGGTGTGTTTCCCTGTGTGCTTGCCCTCGCCATCATCGGTATCGGTATTGCCGCATTCACCCTGAAACCACCAAGGGCATTATAAAAAGGATTTTTTTATTTTTTAGATTCGTTCATGTGATGCACATACCAGGATGGCAGATTGTCTTTCGTTGTGCAATCCGGTACCCTGATATTACCAGTATACTCTCCCCAAATGCTGCGTCAAGAATTGGATCGCCGGTATCTACATAGAGCAGCGGGGTGTCCCGCAGTTTGTGTGGTGTCGCAACAACGATGATACCGCATACACCGACTTTTCTAAGCACCTCTGCACTAATCTGCTGGTTTCCCCTCCCAAAAACAAATCCCTGTGCACCGATAGGACTGACAATAATCCGGACGTCTTTTTCTTTTTCGATGAGATTGATAAGGCTTTTTTCATTGACATCACGGGCGACAAGCTTTCCATTTTGTATCACATCGACGCCCAGAAGAGTTTTGCCAACACCCAGACTGCGTGCGATGGCTTCCGTGGTTGTCCCGGCACCAATGATACACAGGGTATCCGGCTTGATCACTTCGCCCATGAACCTCGCAATCTCATTCTTGGCACGCTCTTCGTCCTCCTCTTCAAAAACCTGCTTTGCGTGCTGCATTGTTCCCGGAAGTGACGGAACCCGGGCAATGCCATAAAGCCGTGTCTTTAATTCCCCGGCACGATACGCATCCTCATCGACATCCATGATCTCAGCATCCCGCAGAACGATTGATGTATCGTCCTTTACCAGCTCTGCGGCAGTTGCCGGGTTGACGGCAAACACCGCAGAATACATCTTCACTCCTGCAGGGATGCCCAGCAGGGGAACCCTTCTCTTTACTCTATCAAAAATATCACGGGCTGTGCCATCACCGCCGCAGAACAGGATCAGGTCACAGCCTTGTTCCACGATAATCTGCGCTGCCCTTTGTGTGTCCTGTGCGGAACTTTCGCCCTTGTATTCATACACCACCCGATAATCGGTGATCCCAACCTCTTTGAGAGTATCTTCTCCCATTGCACCGGAGCAGGTTAAAAAACACAGGTCGCCGGTGTTCTTTACGTGTTCAAGTGTAGTTTTTGCCCGCGTGGGAGATCGCGGCACGGCCCCCCGCTGGCGCGCTTTTTCTGATGCCCCATCGGTACCTTTGAGTCCGACGGATCCTCCCATTCCGGCGATGGGATTAACGATCAGACCAACACGCTTCATGAAAAACGGTTTTATGGTATTGCCGGCAGGCGGGCAAGTGCTTCCTGTACCAGTTCTGCCGGGTATTCATAGTCCACCAGTTTCCCCTGGTAGAACGCATCGTACGAGCTCATGTCGAAGTTGCCGTGGCCGGAGTTATTGAAGAGGATCGTCTTTGCTTCACCGGTCTTTTTGCAGATGAGCGCCTCATCAATCGCCGCTTTGACGGCATGGGCAGATTCCGGCGCGACAATAATTCCCTCAGTCCGGGCAAACGTCTGGGCGGCCTCAAAGACTTCATTCTGGTGGTACGCAACGGCCTCCATCACCCCTTCATGGACAAGTTTTGAGACGATCGGGGAATCACCATGGTAGCGGAGCCCTCCGGCGTGGATTGCCGCCGGGATAAAATCGTGGCCAAGCGTAAACATCTTCATCAGGGGAGTTAATCCTGCCACATCGCCGAAATCATACGCGTATAGCCCTTTGGTAAGGCTCGGGCAGGCAGCAGGTTCGGCACCGACAATCCGGACATCGGGATGTTTTCCGGTTATTTTGTCCCCGGCAAACGGGAACGAGATCCCGGCAAAATTAGATCCACCACCCACGCACCCGATCACGACATCCGGGTATTCCTCAACCATGGCAAGCTGCTCTTTTGCTTCGAGTCCGATGATCGTCTGGTGGAGACAGACATGGTTCAGCACGGAGCCAAGCGAGTAATGAGTGTTGTCATGCGTCGCGGCATCCTCTACCGCTTCAGAGATCGCAATGCCGAGGCTGCCGGGAGTATCCGGGTCTTTTTCGAGCATCGCTCTCCCGGATTGTGTTCGTGCCGTCGGGCTCGGGAGGCACTCCGCCCCGTATACCTGCATCATAATCTTCCGGTACGGTTTCTGTTCGTAACTCGACCTGACCATGTATACCGTGCAGTCAAGATCAAAAATTTTCGTGGCAAATGAGAGCGCCGAGCCCCATTGGCCGGCCCCGGTTTCTGTGGCAATGCGCTCAATGCCTTCTTTCATATTGTAGTATGCCTGTGGCACAGAGGTATTTGTCTTGTGGCTGCCGGAAGGACTGCCCCCTTCCCACTTGTAGTAAATCTTTGCCGGGGTCTTTAAGAATTTCTCCAGCCTGTGCGCCCGGAACAGCGGGCTTGGCCGGAACAGCCGCAGGATATCCCTCACGTCCTCTGGTATGTCGATATACCGGTCACGGGAAACCTCCTGTTTGATCAACTCCAAGGGAAAGATAGGGGCGAGATCCGCAGGCACCACCGGTTTTTTTGTCTGTGGGTGAAGCGGGGGATCGAGAGGTGTCGCCAAATCTGCCTGGATGTTATACCATTTTTTTGGCATCTGCACCTCATCGAGGAGAATTTTTGTTTGCATATACAACCATTGGTGTGTATAAATATATACATTATGGAACAATTTTGTGTAATAATGGTATAAAATATACATTTTAATGAAAGCACTACGTTTGCCGGATTCTGCAAGTACTGGTAAAGACCGCCCAAGAAGAATGCAGGCAGGAAATATGCCCGTCATCCATGAAATAACCAAAGAAAATTGTGGTTCATTGTGTGTTTTTATGGAATTTTCACTCAAAAACATATTATGAACGTATTGATAAAACATATTGAGTTTTAAAAATCAAAATGCCGATTGAGATCAATATCTTATGTGAGGATATAGGATGGACAATTCGATTCTGGATATTCTGATAAACCCTGATTCATTCTTTGGGAAACGTGTAGCCGATAAGGAGAACCTGAAAACACCCGCACTCATCGTACTTGCCGGGGCAATCATCGGAGCGATATACGGGTATATGGTCAGCGGGCTGACCGGTCGTATGCTTGCAGGACTCATGCCCGGCATGGAGACCATCATTATAATCGCAACAATTGCCGGTGCTTTGATTGGATCTTTTCTGTTCTGGGCTATCTGGGCAGGAGTGTTCTATGTCATCTCCAAGGCCTTCAAAGGAACCGGCACGTATAAACGATCTCTTGAAGTTGTTGGTTACGGTTTCCTGCCACAAATCATTGGTTCGCTTATAACACTGATCGTTTCGCTCCAGTACATCCCGAAGGTCGTTGTGCCCCAACTAACATCCGCAGCCCTTCAGGATCCTACGGCAATAACAGAAGCCACAAAGGCCCTGATGCACGATCCCGCCATGATGGAACTGACCCAGATTGCTTCTGTCATCGCGATCGTGTTTCTTCTCTGGAGCGCGAACTGCTGGATTTTTGGAATGAAACACGCCCGTACGCTCTCCATGCGGGATGCCGCCATTTGTGTCGGCGCACCGGTGTTTGTGTACGTGCTCTACATCGTATATTCGATGGCTGGAGTCTGAATGAAGACTATACTCTTGATTAGTCTGGTCACCATCTGCCTGCTGGCAGGGATGGGAGCTGTCAGCGCATATACCACCCCCGAATCAATCGTTGCCTCCGGGAAAGTGTATGTGTCAGGTATAACCTATGACCCTGCGGCATTTTTTTCCGGCGATACCGGCACGGTTGCATTTGACGTAACCAACGGCAATACCGACCAGGGCATTGTCATCAATCATGCGACATTCGCCGATCAACTCTCAGATTTCAAGTTGTTGAGCGGTACCTACGATTACTCCGCAACGGTTGGCCCGGGAAAAACACAGACGTTTACGTTCAATATCAAAGCCGATGCATCCGACGGAACGTATTATCCCATGTTCTCCATAAGTTTCCGGGATGCGGATAGCCTGTGGGAAAAAACCATGGTAAAAATCGACAACACGCCCCTCATCCTGACCGTTATCGATAAACCCGACGCGTTCACGGAAGGGCGCAAGAAAACCATTACGGTCCAGGTGGCAAACCCAAGGAACAATGACGTGAAAAATGTTATCCTTGAAGCAACCGGTCCCGGCATCACCGCCACACCATCAAAGTATTTCATCGGGAATATGGCTTCGGGCGGCAACCAGTCCATCGATGTTGCAATTACACCGGACCGGGCATCCACCCTGACCCTTTCGCTCCAGTACAACAACGGCGACAACCTCCACACCGTCACCACGGACCTGCCCCTGAACTTTGGTACCGATAAAAAAGAGGCTAACCCGATTGTCAGCAATATCATCGTGAAAACCGAAAACGGACTCTATCATGTTACGGGGGATGTGACAAATGCCGGCCTGGAAACTGCCAACTCGGTTACGGTCACTTCCCTTGACCCGGCTGTCCCGCAGGACCCCTACCGGAATTATGTTGTCGGGGCTCTCAAACCGGATGATTTCGGCAGCTTTGAAGTGACATTCTCTGCGACAAATGCAACAAAAGTCCCGCTCCAGATGTCATTTAAAGACGCCGACGGCAACCTCATTTCCTCCGTATATGACGTAAAAATACCGTCACTGTCAGCAACTTCCCAGAACAGCGGTCTCCCGATCGTCCCCATCATTGCAGTAATAATCATCCTTGCTGTCTTTGTCGGGGGCTGGTTCTGGTACCTGCACAGGAAAAAACAGTGACCGGTACCATGGACGATACTCCCGTGATGGTGTTCTCGAACGTCATCAAAGTTTATCCTCTCCCTGCCGGGGATGTCATCGCACTCAATAATGTGTCATTCCAGGTGAACCGGGGAGAGTTCATCTCCATCATGGGGCCATCGGGTTCGGGAAAATCCACGCTCCTGAACCTGATGGGGTGCCTGGACACCCAGACCTCGGGCGATATCCTCATAAGCGGGGAACAAATCCGGAATATGTCCGATGAGGAATTGACCAATCTCCGCCGGGACCGGATCGGTTTTATCTTCCAGTACTTCAACCTCTTCCCGCTGTTAAACATCATCGAGAACGTGACATTTCCCATGATGCTCAAATCACAAAAGATGGTGGACCCGGAAAAAGGGCGTGCCGTACTCCGCGCAGTCCAACTGGAAGAGAATCTTTTCACCCATACCCCCATGGAGCTCTCCGGCGGGCAACAGCAGCGAGTTGCCATCGCCCGCGCGCTCGTGAACGATCCTGATATTCTTCTCTGCGATGAACCCACAGGAAACCTCGACTCAAAAACAGGAGCCGGCATCATGGACCTGATGACCGAATTAAACCAGAAAGGAACGACAATCATCATGGTCACTCATGATCCCCATATTGCCGAGTACTCACGGCGTACAATCCGGATCGCGGATGGGAGGATCGTGGAATGATCTTCTGGGAGATTGCAAAAAGGAATACCAAAATCCACATGCTCCGCTCGTTTCTTGCGATGCTTGGGATCGTTATCGGGGTAGTTGCAATTGCCACGATGGGCATTCTCGGGAACAGCATGGTGCTTGCGGTCACCGACAGTCTCCGGTCTGTTGGCGACAGCGTGATCGTAACCCCGCATGTCGGTGGTGGAAATGCATTTGGCGGTAGCGGGGTAAGTGCCGCAAACCTCAAAATTTCCGAACAGAATTTCGAGCAGATCAAACGTGCTTCCGCGCCAAATATAGCGATACCCGTTCTCCAGACGTCAGACCGGATGAAACTGGGTGTTGGGGGAGATGATATTGTCGCTGCGGTCTATGGCATCAATCCCGAAGATGTGCCTGACCTCCTGAAGTTAAAAGAGGGGGGATACAGCCGGGCAAACTCCGGGTGCCTTGTCGGGGCAAAATTTGCCGATGACAACAATGTCAAGGTCGGCTCACGGATCTCTATTGGCCCCGACGGGGACAAGGGAACCCTGCGGGTGACCGGTATTATCGAGGAGCGGGGAATGGCGTTTGACGTCAGCACCGATTCTGCGATTGTGGTGACCAAAGACTGGTTTGACAATGCATACAACCGCAATGATTACGACAAGGTAGTCGTGAAAGTGAATAACCTCGATGATCTCCCCGTGGTAAAGGTGGCGATTGAAAAACAGATGAACAAGCGCGACAAGATCGTCGATGTGATGGATACCAGAAAGACCATGGAGACAATCTTCCAGACATTTGGCCAGATCACGACATTTGTCTCGGCTATCGGGGGGATTTCGATGATCGTCGCCGGTGTTTCCATCCTCAATATCATGATGATGTCAGTCACCGAAAGGATCAAGGAGATCGGCATCATGCGCAGTATCGGGGCGCAGAAAAAAGAAGTGATGTCGATGTTCATCTACGAAGCATTGATTCTGGGTGTCGTGGGAAGCCTGATCGGCGGTTTATTGAGCCTGATCGGAGGATATGCGATCAGCAGCCTGCTTCTCCAGACAACAAAATACCTTTTTGTGCCGTCAAGCCTGGTCAGCATTGTGTATGGGGTGAGCTTTGGTATCATCGTCTCCCTTGTCTGCGGGCTCTACCCGGCGTGGCGTGCGGCGAACTTAAGCCCCATCGATGCCCTGCGACACGAATAATATCCATCCTTTTTTGCCCGAAGATGCTTTAGGGAAATAATTTAACCGGTACCGGAGATACGTTATGCTATGTGTCCTGCACCGCCGGTGACGGGTGAAGATATTGACTGGAATGAAGTCTGGAAAGCGCGGCAGATCCGGCACGAGTCCGCCCGGCTGTTTGATGATCCCTCCCATGACTGGAACAAGCGCGAGAACGCACAGCGGTATGATACCAGCGCAAAGAGCGAATTCGACGAACGGATTAAGACGACTATTGCCGGACTGGACATCTCGAAAAATTCCCGGGTCCTGGATATCGGTGCCGGGCCGGGCACGCTTGCCCTCCCGCTTTCACCGCTGGTAAAAGAAGTCACCGCGATAGAACCCGGTGCCGGGATGATAGGTATCCTCAACGAGCATGTGGCAAAAAACCACATCGCGAACATCAGGACCATCCAGTCTCTGTGGGAAGATATCGAGCCTGCACGCGATCTTAAAGCCCCCTACGATATTGTGATCGCGTCGCTCTCGCTGACGATGGAGGATATCCGCGAATCTCTTACAAAGATGAACGCAGTTGCCAGCCAGTACGTGTACCTGTACTGGTTCATGGACTCGCCCTTCTGGGAGCGGATGTATGGCGATCTCTGGCAATCGCTGCACGGGAGCACGTATTATCCCGGGCCAAAGGCTGACTGCCTGTGGAATGTTCTCTGCCAGATGGGGATTTATGCAAACGTCGAGATCCTGCCGCTCCGCAAAGAGTACCGGTTCTCCACCCGTGAGGAAATGATTGAATTTTTCATGAAACGCTTCAACGCGAAAACTCCGGAACAGGAGCGGGGGCTGGTAAAATATATTACGCCGCTGATCCGGGAGGAGGGAAGTGAAGTCGTCATCTCCGGGGATTCAACGTTTGCGAAGGTGTGGTGGAAAAAGGAGCGATGATGCATTACATCAGGCACGGTCGTTCGGGAGAGAATAAACAGATGATGTAAAATCATACTGTTATTTCTGGCAATTTCATTACAGTTATTCCGCTGTTGAATTCAACCAATTTTTCCCAGTCGATCTGTCCGTTTACTTTACAAAAAATATCCGTGAATTGTCTGGAGAATCGATTGATAAGCATGGAATATTCGTTCATGAACTCTTCATTTTTCTCTTTTGCCTTGTGTCCAAGTGGTTCGATGATCTTCTTATAAAAGTCCGGATCTCCGGAAATAAATTCCCAGAACGATTGCCCACATTTTTTTATGTAATCTCCTTTATTCTCACTCCTATCCCTTCCGTAACAACATCCATTCACACAAATAATGTTTCGATCTTTGAGGATTTTTCTAGCCTTTTTAAAGGCCGCCTTCATTTCTCTAATCTGACCGCTGTTTCCCCAGTTGGGACCTGATTTAATGGAAACAAGATATCGAGATCCATCACGGGTGAAATCAAGATCAAGTCCTTCCCCCGGTGTTTTGGAACCCCCATATGTTTTTTCACACACAAATTGGGCGAGATCTTCCAAAAAGTCGCCAAACATCGTTTCTTCCTGTGATGAGAGATACGCATCAACAATGCTTCTGATAAAAACCTCAGATGTAGTGATGTTCTTTGCTTTGAACAAGTAGGGATTTTTCCTTTTAAGCAATTGAGTTAGCTGAATTTTTTTGATGTTTTTTAATTTCGTCTCATGAAATGAGCCGATATTTTCATCGACAAATTTTGTTATTTCGTTCAGTGTGAGAGTATTCATCGTTACTCCAAAAGTGAATCAACCCTTTCTTTTGCTAATTGACAATATTCGGGTTGCGTGTCGATACCGATGAAATGTCGATTATTTTTCTTTGATGCAACAGCTGTCGAACCTGATCCCATAAACGGATCCAACACAACGTCATCCTTTGCAGTGAAGAGTTTGATGAACCATTCAGGTAAAGATTCAGGAAACGCGGCGCTGTGCTGCTTGTAACCGCACTCAGTAGCAATATTCAGTACATTTGTGGGATAAACCATTTCACGTCCAACCCAGTTTGCAATTTTTTTCCCAAAACCACTCTTGGTCTTGGACTCATCGCGGGTAAGATCAGTCTGATTAAGATTTTTTAAGCGTGATTTAGACCAGTCACCAACGGGTATCATCACGGCATCCTGAAACATCTTAAATTTTTTTGTTTTGTTAAACTGTAGACAGCGTTCCCATGAATCGCGGAATCGATTCGGCCATTTTCCTGGATAGCAGTTCTTCTTTGACCAGATAAATTCCTCAGTCCAGAACCATCCCTGTTTTCGCAATTCAAGGATTAACTCCAGAACAAAGGTATGCCTCTCACCATCTACCACTCGTTCCTTGATGTTGAGGATAAAAGAGCCATCAGGTTTCAGCACTCGCAAGAACTCTTTACTTTTCGGTAAAAACCAATCCACGTACTGATCCGGATGTATCCCCCCGTAAGTCTTTTTCCTCTGATCCGCATAGGGAGGCGAGGTCACAATAAGATCAATACAATTATCAGGAAACGTCTTGAGAAGATCCTCACAATCTCCGCAAATGATTGTATCCAGTGGGAGTACATTGATTCGATTCAGCACAGTATGTTGCTGATAAAAATCACTCAGTTTTACGATCTTAATCGAACCAGTACTCATAGTCAATCTAATGTTACGATTCCTTATTAAAAAAGGTCGTTATGTGGGGGTTGAAAGTGCTATTCGTTTTGTCTTGACCCCACAAAACCTCAATCCCCATACACTCCATGTTCCCCAAAAAACTGGACGGTGATCTGTATCCCCCGTACCTCTTACTTCCCCAGTCTTCGAATCCTTCCCATCGCTTCTTTTAATTTCTCCATCGACGTCGCGTAGGAAAGCCGGATCCAGCCCGGTGCATAGAACGCACTGCCGGGCGTCCCTGCCACATGGCCCTGTTCAAGCCAGCGGGTGGCAATCTCCATATCGTCGCCATCTACTTTTACAAACGCGTAGAATGCCCCGTCTGCCGGTGCCGTCTGGTATCCCATCAGGGCAAGTTCAGAGATGATGTATTTTCGCCGGCGGTCAAACTCCAGCCGCATCTCTTCAACACATCGCTGATCGCCTTTAAGTGCCGCGACAGCTCCCCACATCGCAAACGTTGTCGCCTGCGAAACCGAGTGCTGCTGCACCTTGGACATCTGCCGGATGATCTCAACCGGTGCCACCGCATACCCAAGACGCCAGCCGGTCATTGCATATGCCTTTGAAAACCCGTTGATGGTGATCGTCCGCTGCGCCATATCGCCGATACTTGCAAGCGAGATAGGCTCTTTGCCATATACCATCTTTTCGTAAATCTCGTCGGACATCGCGTAGATATCGTAATCCTCGCAGAGATCCGCAACAAGTTTCATCGACTTGGCGTCAAAAACGGCACCCGTCGGATTTGACGGTGAATTGACAACGATCATCTTTGTCCGGGCGTTCACCCGGTCAAGCAGGGAATCGTCGAGCTGGAAGGTTTTCGGGTTGATTGCATGTTTTACGGTTTTTCCCCCGGCAATCTGCACGCACGGCTCATACGACACCCATGCCGGCGTGAGCATGATCACCTCATCGCCCGGGTTGAGAACCGCCTCCATTCCCTCGTAAATCGCGTCCTTTGCGCCACAAGCGACAATCACCTGCTCGGGTTTGCAGGGGACATGGTTCTCTGTGGTGATCTTTTCGCTGATCGCCGACAGGAGTTCCGGGATACCGTTGCTTGGCGCATAGTGCGTCTCTCCCCGGTTCAGCGCATCAATACAGGCATCCGTGATATGCCGGGGTGTATTAAAATCCGGCTCGCCAATAGACAGGCTGATGACATCGATCCCCTCGCGCTGCATCCTTTTTGCCTTATCGGAAATCGCAATGGTCGCCGAGGGAGCAACCGCCGCGATCTTCTCCGAAAGCGATCTCATTTCAATCGCTGGACAAGTTTGATGGCTGATTCAACGGCACGTTTTGCGTAATCGATACGCTCGTTGGCTTCAAGGCGTGTCATGCCGGGTCCCGAGATGCCAAGCGTTACCGGTTTGCCATATTCAAGTGAAAGATCGATGATCTTCCGTGACGCGTGCTGCACGACAATTGCGTCATGACCGGTTGCGCCTTCAATCACGCAGCCGATAGTCACAACAGCGTCTACTTTCCCTGCGGCAAGCATCTTTTTTATCGCAAGCGGCATGTCGTACGCGCCCGGTACGTAGATGCATTCCGTCACTTCAGCACCAAGGAACGCGGCGTGTTCCCTGCCTTCAATCTCCATCATATACGTGATGTCGCGGTTAAATTCAGCCACAACAAATCCCAGTTTTATCGGTTTAGTATCACACATAATTGATCAACTCTTTTTTATCGATCCAGATAAAGCCGTACGCTTGTTACCTACCGGCGGGCCGGCCCCGCATCCTCAAATCCCTGTCGCTGGCCGGTGCCGGCCTCCTTTTCGAGTTCTTTTGGGTACAGGATCAACTTGATTGCATTGACCGCATGCTCGCGGGTTCGCTGCTCGGCAAGCCATGCAAGTTCCTTTCCATCCTGTGCCTCATCTTCATGGACAAACACTTCGATAATATGGGTGTTTGTCATCAGCTGGCAGCTGATGAGCCCCTGCGATGCTTCGTGGGCGCAGAGCCGGTCTTTCTCCTTGCCGCCGGGCATCCCAAGCGCCATCACGATATCGCATTTTCTCTCTTCGATCAGTTTCTTGCAGGCGACCGGAAGGTCCTTGATCCCCGGCACGGTCACCCGTTCGGTTGCGACGCTCGCGTGCTTCTTTAATTCGTCGAGAGCGATCGCTCCCATATTGACGCGTGAGAATGTGGTGTCGGCAACACCCACTCTCATCCAAGCACCTCTGCGGCGGCCTGCACACCATCACCCTGCGTCTTGTAGCCCAGCTTTTTCAATGCATACTGGGTTGCGGCAAGCGTCGCAAGGATCTCCGGGGCGCCGACGGCACCCATGCTCCCGATCCGGAAGATTTTGCCTTTAAGGTGGTCCTGGCCTCCGGCGATAATGATACCCATCTTTTTGATAATCGCCCGCATCTCGTCATCCTTGATGCCGTCAGGATAGGACACTGCCGTAACCGTGGTGGAATATTCGTGGTGTGCATCAAGTTTCGGGAAGAGCGAAAGGCCCCATGCCTGTGCTGCTGCCCGCACGGCGGCAGACATCTTCTGGTGGCGTGCGATCCGGTTTACGAGCCCCTCTTCTTCAACGAGCAGGCAGGCTTCGCGCAGGGCAAGAAAGAGCGGAACTGCCGGCGTGTAGGGGGTCTCCATCGGTTTGCCTGATGCACTCTTGCGGTATGCGGCAAGGTCAAGGTAGTAGGGGGGATTTTTCGAGAGCCGTTCCCACGCCCTGCTGCTTACCGAGATTGCGGCAAGCCCGGCCGGCGCGGCAAGGCACTTCTGGGAGCCGACAATGGCGATATCGACGCCCCACTGGTCAGATTTAACGAGGTCCCCGCCGATAGACGTGATCCCGTCCATCACAAAAAGCGCATCGTACTTGCGGGCAAGCTTCCCGACTTCCTGCGCCGGGTTCTTGATCCCCGCGGAGGTTTCATTGTGGACAAGCGTCACGATTTCGGCACCAGCCTTAAGCTGCTCCTCGAGTGCCGCAAGATTGACCGGTGTTCCCCACTCAGAGGCAATCTCATGTGCTTTCCCGTAGCGCTGGCTGATCTTATAGAGCCGCTCGCCGAATTTTCCATTGACGAGACAGGCAATATCCTTATCCCGCCCGAAGTTAGCGACGGCGGCTTCCATACCGGCTGTCCCTGACCCGCTGATGACAAAAAGGTCGTTTGCTGTTCCAAAGACGGTCTTTAACACCCGCACGCTGTCGGCATAGACGGCGCCAAATTCAGCACTGCGGTGGTTGATCGCCTGACGCATCATTGCATACCTGACCCGTTCCGGCATCGGCACCGGGCCCGGCAGCATCAGGAGTGGTTCTTTTTCCATGTGGATCTGCCCATACTATATTTATATAGACAGGATATAAGTTTGGATGGCAAAATGGCAGACGTAGCAATAATTTCAGGATCTGCATCCGATGCAAAAATTACCGACAAGGTCAAAAAAGTACTTGACGAGAACAAGGTGTCATATGACGCCCAGGTAATATCCGCTCACCGCGACCCCGACAAGCTGGAGGCGTATATCAAGGCAAGCGACGCAAAAATTTTCATCGCGATTGCCGGCCTTTCCGCAGCCCTGCCGGGTGTCATTGCATCAAGGTCCGACAAACCGGTTATTGGTGTCCCGGTGAGCGGGACGCTGAATGGCATGGATGCTCTCCTCTCAATCGCCCAGATGCCAAAAGGTGTTCCCGTGGCCTGCGTAGGAGTGGATAATGGCGAGAATGCTGCGTGGCTGGCAGTCCGGATCCTGAAACTGATGAGATCGTAATTCTCACAATCTTTTTTTCTATTCGATAATCAGAAAAACAATATTTTCACTTATTGACAGTCCCCTTTCCGGACTTCCTTCCATGCGGGCAGATATACAGGCACAGGCCGCAGACAGCAACACCCTTGGATCTCTCGATTTCCTTAAAATACCGGTCACAGGCTGCCGCATCGAATCGTGCCTCCCGCGGTTCATTGGGATCGAACGGTCTGCCGGTAAACGCCTGTTTCGGGCAGATATCCACGCACGCCGTGCATTGACCGCACCGGGATTCCATCGCGGAACCGGTCGGTGTAAGTGGGGCATCGGTAAGGATAGTGACCCAGCGGACACGGGACCCGTGATCGGGTGTAACAAGCAGGCAACTCTTTCCGATCCAACCCATTCCCGCGAGGTGCGCGGCCAGTTTCTGGGAGAAGACACCGCTGATATGTTCATCGTCAGTCCGTTTGGATGCGGGGACACAGAACACTGAAAAGCCCTCCTTCTGGACTGCATTTGCCACCCGGAGCGCGATCTGGTCGAGGGCAAGATTAACGACATCATATGCGGTGTGCCGGTACAGTATTGCCCCAGCCTTGTCCTTATCCGGCAGGAGGTTGACAATGCTGTCCTGCAAAACCATCCCGATCGCAATTGCCCTCGGGTAATGTGCGACCCGCTCTCCTCCCTGCGCACGGATGAACTCCTTAGCCAATGAAAGATCGGCTACGCCATAATAGTCCGCTCCAAGGGATCTGACAAGCGCGCTGACCCGTTTATCCAGATTCATATTGATCGTTCATGTACCGGAAGCATGTCCGGCAATTTCTCAATTTCGGTCGGAGGGATGCTTAAGGGAGAGCGCATGCTCATCACGGATCAAAACCAACGTTTTTCCCATGACCAGCCCGGGTGAGAAGCGAATCCTGCTGTTTGTCGCTTCACTCGCTTCATTTCTCGTCCCATACACGGTTTCATCGCTTACGGTCGCCCTTCCCGCGATCAGCACATCGTTTGGCCTCGATGCCGTTACCCTTGGCTGGGTCACGTCCGCATACCTTCTTACCGCCGCGATCTTTATTGTCCCGTTGGGAAAACTTGCCGATATATACGGGAGAAAACGGTTCTTTATCATCGGTAATGTTCTCTTTGCCGCAGGATCGTTTCTTGCTGCGGTTTCATGGTCGGGTTCCGTCATTATCACCGCCCGGGTCATCCAGGCGCTTGGTGGAGCGATGGTCTTCTCGACCTCGATTGCAATTGTAACTGCTGTCTTCCCGCACGGCGAGCGGGGAAAAGCAATCGGGATCGTCACCGCAACGGTCTACACCGGCCTTTCCCTCGGGCCATTCATCGGTGGCGTCCTTACCCAGAACATTGGCTGGCCAAGCATATTCCTCGTAAACATACCCCTCGCTATCATCGTCATCGTACTCACCCTCCTGTACATTCCTGAAGAATGGGCAGAGACCGGCAAATCCTGGTTCGACGTCCGAGGATCGATACTGTATGGCGTGATGCTCTTTGGAGCCATTTATGGCCTCACGCTTCTCCCCTCACTGGAGGGGGTTTGCTGGATGGTGTCCGGTCTTCTTCTGTTTGTCGCATTTGTATGGTGGGAACGCAGGGTAAAGGAGCCGATTATTGATCTCTCCCTCTTTACAAAGAGACCGGTATTTCTCTTCTCAAATATCGCCGCCCTTATCAATTACGCGGTCGTCTTTGCCGTCGGGTTCCTCCTCAGCCTGTACCTCCAGTACAACCGTGGCATCGACCCCCAGACGGTGGGACTGATCCTCATCGCCCAGCCGGTCGTGCAGATGATCATTTCACCGGTTGCCGGCCATGTATCCGACCGGATTGATCCCCGGATCCTCGCCACCGCCGGCATGGGATGTACGACGCTCGGCCTTGGGGTTCTCATGCTGGTCTCCCCCTCGACATCAATCATCATCATCATTATCGGTCTCCTGATCCTCGGGTTTGGGTATGGCCTCTTCTCCTCTCCGAACACCAACGCGATCATGAGCTCGGTCGAGGCAAAGCATCTCGGGATAGCCTCCGGAATGGTTGCAACCATGCGGGCAATCGGCCAGATGCTCAGCCTTGCCATCGTGATGCTGGTCTTTTCAGCGGTTATCGGGACGGTGCAGATCACGCCGGCCGTGTATCCCCAACTCCAGCAGAGCATGAACATCGCGTTTGCTGTCTTCTTCGCAATCGGGCTTGTCGGGATCTGGGCGTCCTATGCGAGAGGGAAGACCCACGTCTGAACGCAGAAATAACAGACAAGTGTGGCACAGGAAGACCACCTTTTCCCGTATTACTTTCGCCCGGCGCACGCCCCGGTATTTATCCTGTCATACTGAAGACACGGGATCATGGCAGGAAAGATCGAGACCGTCTGCGGGTATTCGTGCAGCGACTGCGACCACCACGGGAACGAATGCCCCGGGTGCGAGGCCACGAAAGGAGCGCCGTTCTGGACTAAGTTTGCCAATGTCGGCTGCTGCCCGGTCTATGACTGTTGTGTGAATGAACGGAATCTTCCGCATTGCGGGGAATGCCCGGATCTGATGTGCGAGCGTTTCAGCCGGTTCAGGGATCCGGATATGAACGATGAGCAGGCTGCGGCAACACTTACTGCGATGGAACGGGAACTGCGGAGCAGGAGATAACCAAAGGGTATAAGCAAGATTTTGTACCTTCCAGCCGAATGAAGGTACCATGCCAGTACTGCACGAGCCGGTTGTCAGTCTTGAAGATCTCAGGATTAAATCTCACTCCGTCTCATCTGTGGATCTTGAAGTAATGATCCGGGTGCAGAACATTAACCCCATCGGGGTGACCCTCCGGGAGCTGCCTTTTGTCGTGCTGTGCCGGGGGGAATTGACAGCCCGGCAGATCGCAACCGGGAATACAGGAAAGGCTGTGATCCCGGCAAAGGATTGCGCCCTGCTTAACGTCCCGGTCAGATCGGAGAAGACCGAACTCATCGGTGCGTTTGCAGATTTTGTTACCTGTGGTTCCGCAGAGGTAACGATCCAGGGGCTTGCGGTCATCGACTGCATGTTGTTTGGGTGGTCTGTTCCCTTTACAAAAACGATGCCGGTAACGATGGACCAGATCATTGCCGGTGCGATTTTTCCCTCGGAATAAGTAACGCCGGGCAAATCAAACCCTGCCCAACTTACGGGGGGTCCCATGGATTAAAAACGGTGTGACGGATGGTGAAGTTTTACTTCTCCCCTTTCTTCCTCTCACCAAACAGCTCGTTTACCATCTTCACCGCTCGAGAGATCCCCGCACATCGAGCAGGTCTCCGTCTCCCCGTCCCGCTCGTGGATCTTCTTTGCGTGTCCGCCATACAACGCACGCCGGAACTGTTCGTCCCAGTCCAGCCGGTGCCGGGCATCCGCCATCTGCACCTCGCGTTCCATCCGGTAGCCCTCTTTTTTCATGCAGTTGTCACATCATAATGCACAATTTTATCTATTATTGTGCACTTTAATGATTCTAAGGAGAGCATATGGCAGTAACCGATGTACTGATCACCCAGCGGCGCGAGATCGAGAGCAGGCTCAAAGAACAGTACATAGAGCGGGATGCAGAGATTAGCAGGAAATCGGGCAACTTGATCCGGGTGATCTCAGGGCCACGAAGGGCAGGAAAATCATTTTTCGCAATGCACCAGCTGCCTCCGGATGGAAAATTCGGTTACGTGAACTTCGATGACGAACGGCTTGCAGCACGGGAGGGCGACGAGATCATCGCAGCAGTAAAAGAGGTGTTCGGCGCACCGGAAGTTCTCTTCCTTGACGAAATCCAGAACCTGCCAAACTGGGAACTCTTCGTCAACCGGCTCCAGCGGGAGGGTTACCATCTCCTTCTCACCGGCAGCAACTCCCAACTCCTCAGCTCGGAACTTGCTACGCACCTGACCGGGCGATACCTCCAGACCACGCTCTTTCCTTTTTCGTTTAAGGAAGTCCTGCGCACCCGTGGCGAACTCGTCACGACTATGGAAAAACAGGCGATGCTCGCCCAGTACGTGAAAAATGGTGGATTTCCCGAAGTGATCCTGAAAGATATCGGAGGAAAAGAATACCTCTCCACCCTTTTTGACGCCATCGTTTACAAGGATATCGTAAAACGGTACCGCATCCGCTCCATCCCCGCTATCGAAGATCTGGCAATATATCTCATTTCCAATGCCGCAAGCGAATATTCCTACACTACACTTGCAAAGATCACCCGCAGCCGGAGCGTCCATACTGTCAAAAAATACCTGGGCTACCTTGAACAGACATTCCTCTTTTTCTCAGTCCCGAGGTTCTCGTTCAAGGTAAAAGAGCAGATCACGGCAAACAGGAAATGTTACTGTATCGATAACGGGTTCATTCAGGCAAAAACTGCAAACTTCTCAGAGAATCACGGGCGGCTCTATGAAAACCTTGTTGCAATCACCCTGAAACGACATGAGATGAATGGCGCTCTTACCTGCTATACCTGGAAAAATGTGCAACAGGAAGAAGTGGATTTTGTGATCCAAAAAGAGAACCGGATCGCGGAGCTCATTCAGGTCTGCACGGATATCACATCCCCGGCCACAAAAGACCGGGAAATCAGGGCACTCATCAAAGCGGGACACGAGCTCCGGTGCAACCAGCTCCGTGTCCTGACTGAAACGGAAGAGCGGGTAGCAGAAGAGGACTGGTTTGGCAATACAGGCACCATCATCTACGAGCCTCTCTGGAAATGGCTGGAGAGAGACAGCCCGGGAGACTACAAAACACCCGAATAATTCAACATTAATCCTTAAACATCAAAAAAGGCGGGTTCTAGCCTAAACAACACAAACATTATTTCTTTCTTGTTCCCTTTCCCATCTGTGCCGGCTTCTTCACCAGATTCTTTGCCTTCTTTTCCGGCGTCCCGGTCCCGAACAGCTCGTTTACCATCTTGACCGCACAGAGATCCCCGCACATCGAGCAGGTCTCCGTCTCCCCGTCCCGCTCATGGATCTTCTTTGCGTGTCCGCCATACAACGCACGCCGGAACTGTTCGTCCCAGTCCAGCCGGTGCCGGGCATCCGCCATCTGCACCTCGCGTTCCATCCTGAACCCCTCCGGGCGCCTGACGGTATCGCCAACATGCGCCGCGATCTTTGCAACCCGGGTCCCCTCGATGATATCATCGACGTCCGGGAGCGCAAGGTGCTCGCTTGGCGAAACCATGCAAAGGAAATCCGCGCCGTTCTGGCAGGCGGTCGCCCCGCCGATTGCCGCGACGACATGATCGTAGCCCGGGGCGATATCGGTGACAATCGGCCCGAGCAGGTAGAGCGGTGCATGGTCGGTGATCTCCTTGATCATCCGCACGTTATACCCGACCTGATCGAGTGGCATATGGCCCGGACCTTCGATCATCCGCTGGACACCCTTTTCATGTGCCCGTTTGGCAAGTGTCCCAAGCGTCATGTACTCGACCGACTTTGCGAGTTTCTCTGCGTCCTGCAGGCAGCCCGGGCGCATCCCGTCCCCGAGGCTGATGGTAACGTCGTGTTCTGCAAGGATTTCCATCAGGTAATCAAACTCGGCATAGAGCGGGTTTTCCTCTTCCCGCTTCATCATCATCGCACAGTGGAACGACCCGCCCCGGCTGACAACGCCCATAAGTCGCGGATCGGCCCTGAGCGCCGCCAGCGCCTGCAGGTTCACGCCGCAGTGAAGGGTCAGGAAATCCACACCCTGCCCGCAATGCTCCCGGATCACGCGGAATAACAGATCTGCATCCACATCGATCGCGTTCCCTGCCCTTCTGACTGCTTCATAGACGGGAACTGTCCCGACCGTCGTGTCAAGCGACAGGATGTTCCTGCGTATCGCGACCAGATCCCCGCCGGTTGAGAGGTCCATGAGGGCATCGGCACCGTTTGTCAGCGCCGCTTTTCCTTTCTCCATCTCGAGCGCCGGATCGCACCGGGTGCCGGAAGTCCCGATATTTACGTTGATTTTAACAAGACATCCCTCGCCGACCGCACTGAGCACGTGCGACCGCTTCGGGTTTGCCGGGATCACTATTCTTCCGGCCGCAATTCCCCGGGCAATTTGTGCCGGGTCCATGCCTTCCGCCCGTGCCACTGTTTTTACTTCTTCCGGTACCATACCGGCGGCGCACCTGCGGATAAGCAAATCCATAAGAAACATCTGTCGGGATGCCTTATTAGTGTGCATGAAGGTCAGGTGGATTCCCGAACAGGCAGCTTTTGCGAACTCCTATATTTTCGGTACTGTTCTTGTCGATGCGGGAGTCACGCCGATGACAATTATACCATATAAGGACACCATCGATACCATCGTCCTTACCCACTGCCACTTTGATCACACGGCTCACGTAAAAGAGATCGCGCATATGTGCCGGGCAAAAGTCGCCATCCACAAGGATGACGCTTCCGGGCTCATCGATGATGCCCTGAGTCTTTCGATGCATTTTGGTGCCCGTTCCCCCGGGATTGTCCCTGATATTATCCTGAATGACGGCGATATGATCGGAGGGCTTAAGGTGCTGCACACGCCGGGCCATACTCTGGGAAGTTGCTGCCTGTTCTCAGAACCGGACAAAGTGCTGATCAGCGGGGACACGGTTTTTGCCGACGGTTGTTTCGGGCGCTACGATTTCCCCGGGGGAAGCCGGCAGGCACTTGCAAAGTCCCTTGACCAGCTCGGGGCACTTGACATCGAAGAACTCTATCCCGGTCACGGGGCGCCGGTCGAACGCGGGGGAAAGCGCCACATCGCCGCAGCCCGGGAACTCATGAAGAGCGGGTATGGATAAAGGAATTTATTGTCTCGTATTCAGAAATTTGGCCTGCACCGCCACAATCGGAGCGCTCGGATCATTGCCGTTTGCAGCCGGATGGCACGGTTATGTTGGTTCAGCACTTGGCAGCGGGGGGCTTGCACGGCTCACGCGCCACTGCCGGCTTGCGACTGAGCGCAACAAACGACCGAAGTGGCATGTGGATTATCTCCTTACCGATCCGCGCTTTATCCTTGCATATAGCGTAAGCGCCCCCACCACGGATCGGCTCGAATGCCGGCTTGCCTCAACGCTGGACGGTAAAGGAGTTCCCCATTTTGGCTGTAGTGACTGCTCCTGCGACACTCATCTGCTGCACTGGCGCTACGATCCGAAGCGTGGGATTATCGCTGCGTTTGAATCGCTGGGCCTTGTCCCGGTCATCAAAACGCTCATTATCCCGGACGTAAAGGGTAACATATGAAGGTGCTCGGATTATCAGGAAGCATGCGGAAGAATGGCAATACGGCTCAGCTTATCAGGGTTATCCTCAAGCGCTGCGAGGATGCCGGCATTGAAACTGAATTTATCTCCCTTGCCGGAAAGAAGATCTCGCCCTGTACCGGTTGCGAGAAATGCAAGGAGAAAAAGTGGTGCGTGATAGAGAACGATGACTGGGGCGACGTTATCCAAAACGTACTGGATTCCGAAGTGCTTGTCATAGGTTCGCCAACCTATTACTACGATATATGCGGGCACCTGAAAAACTTCATCGACCGCACCTACTCGCTCTACCATGACCGGAAGTTATCAGGGCGAAAAGGGATCGCTGTTGCGGTGAATGCCGAGAAAGGTGCAAGCAGGACCATCCAGACCATCGAGGGCTTTTTGAGCACGCACGAGTTTGCTTCACTGGGATCGGTCAAAGGCAGAGGATATGAGGAAGGATCGGTCCTCGATGATACCGAGGCTGTAGAAAAGGCGCAGAAGATTGGCGATAAAATCGTGCGCCTGCTCAAACCGCATCACGACTGATGGGGCTTGTCGTACCCATACTTTTTTCCGGTCATATCTTCGATATCAATCCGGATAATACAGACGCTGGCAAGTTCCGGCTCTGAAAATTCGTATGACGGGCTCCCATAATGGCTGATAATGCTGGCAAGGGCGATTCGTTTTTCATGTGCGTCCTCAACAAACCGGGCTTTTCCCGTGCAGATTACGCTTTTATACCGCATCTCCCATTTACACGGGCTTTCTGCTTTTATGACATCTTCGACCAGATCGACCTCGACACAGCAGGACGGGTTCTTTTTAAGGCACTCGATCTTTTTCCCACCTTTTCCTGAGTGGATATACAGGGCATTGTTCATGTACCCATAACAGACCGGGACAACGTAGGGTACATTATTGTCTGTACAGGCAAGATGGCAAACAACGGCGTTCTGCAGAAGGGATTCCATTTCGGCGTGGTCCGTAATCTCGCGGTCTTTTCGTCTCATGGTACACGGATTTGGAAGTGGTGTCCTATTAACCATTTCAACAAAAAAACATCAGCACAGGTCGTACAGCGTTGTCCGGCGCTGCAATGTCCTGCCACAGTCTTCAGCCACGCGCTGCATCTCTGCCGGATCGAGGTAATCGGTGTTGGTCGCACCCGCTCCTTTCGAGATGCTCTCCTCAAACATCGTGCCCCCGAGGTCATTGGCACCGGCAAGGAGCCCCAGCTGTGCCATCTTGATCCCCTCTTTGACCCACGAGACCTGGATATTTTTAAAATTGTCCAGAAAGAGGCGGGCAACAGCGACCATCAGAAGGTCCTCTCTGCCCGTCGCCCCTGCCCGCGCCTTCCCACTCTTATAAATCGGGGTATTCATGTGGATGAACGAGAGCGGCACGAACTCGGTAAATCCATGAGTTTCATCCTGGATATCCCGGAGAATGGCAAGATGTCGGACCCGGTCGGCATCACTCTCACAGTGCCCGTACATAATCGTCGCAGTCGACGGGATGCCCAGATGGTGCGCCTCGGTGATGATCCGCACCCATTCATCTGTTGTGATCTTCTGGGGGCAGATGATGTTCCTGACCGGATCGACAAGGATCTCTGCTGCCGTGCCACAGAGCGAGCGGAGCCCGGCATCTTTCATCGCGACAAGGACATCCCGGGTGGATAAGCCGCTTTTTCTGGCGCCATATGCGACTTCCATGGGATTGCTGGCATGAAGATGAACTCCCGGCGCCGCTTCGGTAATCCACCGATAGATGTCGATATATGACCGGGCGGTGAAATCCGGGTGAAGCCCGCTGACCGTGCAGATCTCAGAAACCCCCCGGGATTTTGCAAGCGCCGCTTTTTGCCGGATTGTATCCTGGTTATGGAAATAGATCCCTTCATCACCGGGCTTTTTTGAAAAACCACAGAACCCGCAAGTGTTGACGCACAAGTTGGTAACGTTGATGTTCTGGTTGCGGACGTATGTCACCGCGTTCCCTGCCACACGTTCCCGTTGTTCGTCTGCGGCAGCAGCAATATCCCAGACGGCCCGGTCTTTTGTTTTAAAGAGACCGAGCGCCTCGGCTTCACTGAGCCGGTGACCTTCTTTGACATCTGATAACAGGGAGCGTAATGAGGATTTCATGATGGATATCAGCTACGATCTCACCGTGCTATGGTGTGTCATGCTCAACGTAAACCTATCGACTCGATACCCCACATGATTATTACACTCCTGCACCAACAATCTCATTAAGGAGATTTATGGAGCAGGTCACCGTCAGACTGACAAATAAGGATGCAAAGGGATATGTCATACCGCTCGGCCCGGCAAATCTGGTTGCCGTGATTACCGATATCGGCATGGTAGGATGCGGCGCTTTTGACGTGGCGGCGCTGGATTCATTCAGTTTTCCCGCCGCAAAGGTCCGGCCTTCACTAGGTCCATCGATAGTCGATGTTGATGATATCCTCAAAGGAATCGTAAAGGAGGCCAACCGTTCAGCAATCGGACGCGGGATCAAGACGGGCATGACCGGGCGACAGGCGCTGGACCGGATGTGATTTTTTTTAAAGAATACAGGGATAATGCTGATCCTTTTCTTTAATAATACACAATTGACCTGTTCTTCCTGCATACGAACAACCATTATCGATTCTTAAAAACCCAAGGTAAGCACCAGATGTCCCGGCCCGCTCCGTCCGGTTTTTGTTCGCGGACATCATAGGTGACCCCTCCGGCACTGACAGGGTACCTCCTTTTCCATGAGGTACCCCCGGGGGGTCTGTCATACTCAGGCAGGTACCCCCCCAGACCCATCCCTCCCCCTTTTGCATATCCATTGCCTACGTTTCGTGTGGAGTCTCTGACGATATTTATTGCACACTTATAGTTCCGGAAAGGGAGGGGTCCTGGCAACCCACCCCTCACTGATCATGAGGTACCCCCCATAGGGGGTGGGTCGTACTGATGCAGGTACCCTCCCAAGGGGGTACCTCTTGTACTGCCAGGGACTTCCCCCACCCACCACTCATCGCGAGGGATCCCGTTTCTTTCCGTGCCCGATTTCACGACGAAAGTGTCCACCAAAGCCGGATTTTTAACAGGGGGTGTCAGCGTCCCTACCTCACCCTGATCATGGGGTACCCCCCTTGGGGGGTCTGTCGTACTAAGGGAGGTACCCCTCCCGGGGGGTACCTCTTGTTGAGAAAAATCTGGAGGGGGAAACTAATTTTTTAGAGATTTATTTTTTTTTAATCGCTACGATCCGCCCCTCACACCATCTCGTAAACCGTCGTCCGCTGCCTCAGTTTCCGCCCCAAATCCGACACCATCCGCTCCATAACCACCGGGTCAAGGAAACTTGCATCGCTCGCCCCTGCATCAACGGACACGTCATCGGTATACATCGTGCCGGCGAGATCGTTGCCCCCGCACAGGAGCGCAAGCTGGGTCATTTTCAGCCCGAGTTTTCCCCACGATACCTGGATATGGTTGAAATTGTCAAGATACAGCCGGGAGACGGCAATCATCAGGAGATCCTCCCGGCCCGTTGCCCCCGCCCGTCCTATTCCTTTCTGGTACAGGGGAGTATTCGTATGAATATACGACATCGGGATGAATTCAGTAAAACCGTGGGTCTCGTCCTGCAATGCCCGGATAATAGACAGGTGTTCAACCTGGTCCCGGGCGGTTTCAAGTGAGCCGTACATGATGGTTGCAGAAGTGAGAATTCCCATCCGGTGCGCTGTTTTGATAATGCTCACCCATTCAGCTGTTGGAAGTTTTCTGGGGCAGATAACTTTGCGCACCGAATCAACGAGGATTTCAGCGGCGGTTCCCTGGAGGGTGCCAAGCCCGGCATCCCGCAGGCGCGACAGGACTTCTTCGGGAGTGATATGGCTCTGTGCGGCGGCATAGGAGATCTCATCCGGGCTGAATGCATGCAGGTGGATCTCCGGCGCAACCTCGTGTACGCAGGTCAGTAGATCCACGTACGTATCTACGGTAAACCGGGGATGGACACCACTTAAAAAACAGATCTCGGTCACACCCCGGGATTTCGCCAGCCGTGCACCGGCCCGGGTCGTTTCGAGATCATTGCAGTACGCCCCCTCTTCACCCTCCCGCTTGCCAAACCCGCAGAACCCGCAGAGGTTCTTGCAGATATTGGTCACGTGCAGGTTCTGGTTCTTCACGTAGGTGACAATATCCCCGACCTTTCTTTCCCGCATTTCATCAGCCGCAGATGCAATCAGAAAAACATCACGGTCTTTGACGTTCATCAGGGAGACTGCCTCTTCATCCGTCAGCCGGTGGCCGTTTTTCACGTCGTCCAGAAGATTTGGCAGGTCTTTTACGGTCATTTGCCACGCCCTTTCTTCTTCTGGGGGGACATTTTTGAGGATTTCCCGGATTTTTTCCCGTTCTGCTCTGTTTTGCTGCGGGTGTACCACTCATAGAGCAGCATCACCACAACAAGGACAATGATTACTTCCCAGATATGGAGCGGTAACAGCCCCACCAGCGGTATGGTAAACAGCGCTTTGCCGATCACCCAGTCTTTCTGTGACGGCGTGATCTCTCCTGCATTGGCAACCGAGAGATATCCCTGGTCGCTTGCAGGATTGTTGTCACCCTTGGAGATATACCCGCCGTGAGGCGCAATCGTGTCGGTCATGCGGATATACCCGGTATCATTGGACATGTACACAGATGGCAGGATGTAGCTCTCACTTGCTGTCCTGAGGACTAGATCTTTTGGGGTTGTCGTCAGGTTACCGCTGGGGATTGTTGAACCGGTATAGAGGACACGGTACCCTTCAACGGTAATATTGCTGGTCCTGAGCGGGACATAATCGGTTGGCGTCATTGCCCCGCGGTACATATTCAGAAACGAGGGCTGCGGTTCCCCGGCATCCACCCAGATCATCGCCCGGTGAATGATTGGATGCTGGTTTGAAAGCGGGAGCACGCCAATCGACGCCCAGAAATCGGTGATGCCGTTCGGGCGATAGATGATCACATCGCCGTAATCCCCGAATTTCTTGTACCCGGAGATTTTTCCGTCCTCCCATGTCTGGAGCGGGCCGAACCGGTCTGGTGCCACGACCACAACAAGGTCCCCGATGTTCATGTGGGGCTCCATGCTGCCGGATTCGATGGTGACAACCGCCGGCCAGGTGCCGCACAGGAGATACAGGGCGAGCGCGATTCCCCCGACCACCGCTACCATCCAGAGAATGTCCCGTGCAAGGGACACGGCCCAGTGCTCACTTGTCCTGAACCGGTTGACCAGTGTGCGGATGCTCCCGCCGGTGTTGTTATCAGCCATCGTTTACCGCGCTCTTTTATTGGATTTTTAAGTATAGTCTTTAATCGTTCATAATTAACCATGTGGTGCGATGCGTAATGCAGAAACAAGGAAAAAAGATCGGGACCAGACATTCATCGGTAATACCCAAATGTTCCCGGATCAGTGCGACAGGAACACACCAAACAGGTAGTACGCGCCAAATAATACGAGAAAAATCCCGCATGCACCCATCACCCACCGGTACGTCCTGTCAGAAAGAACCGTCCGGCCCCGTGAAATCCCCGTTGATACAACCGTATACCACCCGAGATCCGCGCACCAGTGTCCTGCCATAAAGACCCCGGCAAGCACAAGGCCACCCTCTAAGCCGGCGATCACCATTGCACTGCCAATCGTCAGCCACCAGATCCAGAAATACGGGTTAGCCGCGCTCGTGACAAGGCCGGCAAGATACGGGTTGCCCCCAGCCGGTGCTCCCGGGTTCTGGAGCGTTGCATGCCGTAGTCCGGAGAGAGTCAGCATCCCAAACAGGATGAGCGATATTCCCCCGATAACGGCAACCGCCGTCATGTAGGGAAGGGCAATTGCGGCAAGGCCAAGGACAATCAGGAAAAAGATGACCGTTTCTGCGACCATGTGGCCGAGCATAATTTTCGGGCCGCTTGTCCACCCACCTGAAAGGGATGAGTTGATAGTCGCCACAAGAGTCGGACCCGGTGCAAGAGCGCCGGTCAGCCCGATGATCAGGCCAAGGATGAACATCTGGAGGATATCGTACATTTTGTGTATTCCTTTTAAAAATCCGGGATTGCGGGATTTTTCGTATGCACGTTCGTGACTAGGTAATTATTCTCCCCCAAACCATAAACACCAGTCATGGGTTCGTTCACACTATTTTTATGCCGGTTTTGTGTGACAGGATAATATCCTATATTTTCCTCAAGAACACCACATTATACGTACTATGCTTGATGCACGGCAGATCACGCTCCGGTTTTTAGAGACGAAGCTGCAGGTGCATCCCGATGTGGTCCGGTATATCCAGGAACAGGATAATCTGGATTTGGTTGACCGGATTATTGAGAACGTTCCTGATCACACCATTGTCGTTTCCGCAAAACACATTCCGGGCATGAACGTGACCCGGGACGGCATGCGATTCCTGACCGACCCGACCGTGGAGATCGTCAGCGGCAGCCCGGGGACATCCGGGTGCGTGAACGGGACGGCGGATTATCTCTACTATTTCCGGGACCGTTTCAGCCGGCTGGGGAATATGATCCGGAACCGGTGCGGGCCTATCCCTATTGAAGCGCTCACCCGTTCGCCCCGCTACCGGCAGGAGGAGTGCACGGTTATCGGGATGGTCACGGAAGTAAAAGCCACAAAAAACGACCACCGTATCGCCGAACTCGAAGACCTCTCCGCCAACATTTCAGTTCTGTTCCGCAAAGACCGCCCGATCTTTGAAGATGCTAAACGCCTTATCCCGGACGAGGTCATCGGGGTAAAAGGCAAACTCTCAAACGACGGACGGCTCTTTTTTGCCGACCAGATGTACCGCCCGGATATCCGGGTTGATAATACCCCATTTAAAAGCGAAACTCCGGGAAAAGCCGTGTTCATCTCGGACGTGCATGTAGGAAGCAATACTTTCCTTGAAGAGTGCTGGAACCGGTTTGCAGACTGGCTGGCAGACTCCGGTGCCTCATACCTCCTGATCGCCGGTGATCTGGTGGATGGGATCGGCATTTTCCCGGGACAGGAGCAGGAACTCACGATCAAGAACATCTACGAACAGTACGATGTCTTTGGCGAAATGATCAGTAAACTTCCGCACCGGATAAAGATCATCGTCTCACCGGGAAACCACGATGTGGTAAGGGGCGCCGAACCCCAGCCGGTGATCCCGGAAGCCTTCACCAAAAAGTTCCCCGAGAACTGTGTGCTGGTTGAGAACCCGGCGCTTGTGAACCTGCAGGGCGTCCGGGTCCTGATGTATCACGGGCGCTCGATCGACGACATGATCGGGCTGATACCGGGTGCTTCCTATGACCAGAGCGGCCTGATGATGCAGGAAATGCTCCAGCGCCGGCACCTTGCACCGGCGTACGGGAGAAGGACCCCTATTGCCGCAGGGAAAATCGACCGGCTTATTATCGATCCCATTCCGGAGATCCTGCATACCGGCCACGTGCATATCCGGGGACTGACCCAGTACCGGGGGGTGCTTGGGATCAATGCCGGTACCTGGCAGTCCCAGACCGCTTTCCAGAAGCAGATGAACGTCAATCCGACTCCTGCACAAGCGGTGATGGTCGATCTCCAGACGCTCGTGCCGGAAACGTTTACGTTTCTTTAAAAAAAAGATTTGAATTTTATTCGTTTGCCGGCTGTGCTGCATCAGGTGCCGCAGGGGCTGGTTCCCTTTTCTTTGGCCCTGCAACCGTCACCTTATAGACACCACCGCGTACCGTCAGTGCCTGCGGGTAGGCCGGATCCATGCTGAGGCATTTTGTCGGGCAGATATCGCCGCACGCGTTGCAGATCACGCACCGCATCCTGTCGATCTGCCATGTCTTTTCCTTGACATCCACACATATTGCCCCGGTCGGGCACTTGCGCTGGCAGGAACGGCAGGTGATACATCGTTCCGGGTCGATCACGATATGCCCCCGGGTCGCCGGCGTCCGTTTTGCCGGACGGACCGGATACATCAGGGTTGCCGGCGTGGAGAACACACTTTTTATGACCGTTACCGCCATCTTAAGAATTGCCATGTGCACATCACCTCTCCGTGCAGCTGATACAGGGGTCAATGGACAATACAATAATGGGGACATCGGCAAGCTGGCAACCGGCGAGCATTTTCACCAGTGGTGGAATGTTGGTAAACGTCGGTGTCCGAACCCGTGAACGCACAAGGTTCTTCTTCCCGTTACCCTTGACATAATGGACTACTTCTCCCCGGGGCTGCTCGGCCCGCGAGAAGTACTCGCCGTTGGGAGCACCCGTGAATTTGACCTCGATGGGACCTTCAGGGATCTTCTTTGCTGCCTGCTCGATGAGATCAATAGAGGTGAAGAGCTCCTGGATCCTCACGTCACAGCGGGAATAACAGTCGCCTCCATAAGCCACCGCGGGTTTGAAATTGAGTTTGCCATATGCCGCATATCCGGTTTCCCGAGCGTCAATAGCGACCCCGCTTCCTCTCAGGGTTGGTCCGACAGCACCGAGATCATAGGCATCTGCCTTTGAAAGCACCCCCACGTTCTTCAACCGGTGTTTGACTGAACTGTCCTCAAGGAAAACGCTGGTAATGTTACGCAGGTCTTTTTTGATATCCTGGATGCGGGTTATCATCCCCTCCAGTTGTTCGCCGGAAATATCTTTCCTGACACCTCCGACCTTGCAGGCGCTCTGGATTACCCGGCCACCGGTGGTCGCTTCCAGCTCGTCGAGGATATGCTCACGGATCCTCCACGAGTTCATGAAGAGGTTCTCAAATCCCATGCCATCGGCAAAACACCCAAGCCAGAGCAGGTGGGAATGAAGTCGTGAATATTCAGACCAGATCGTCCGCAGGTAATGCGCCCGTTCCGGTACCTCGATTCCCATGATCTGCTCAACACCCTGCACATACGTAAGGCTGTGGATAAAACTGCAGATACCGCAGATGCGTTCGGCAATGAAAGTATATTCAGTAAATTCCCGTTTTTCAACGAGTTTTTCAAGACCACGGTGCACGTAGCCGATTGAGGGGAGTGCCTCGACAACCGTCTCATCTTCAAGCACGAGATCAAGGTGGATCGGTTCCGGAAGCACCGGGTGCTGGGGGCCAAACGGGACAATTATTTGTTTTGACATGGGTTGTCCTCCTTGAATGTCGGGACCGAGAACGGGTACTTGACCATTGTCGTGTACAGCGTTCCTTTGAAATCGATATTCATCCCTTCAACCGTGATCCCGAACAGGTCATGGATTTCATTTTCATAGATGAATGCACCCCAGTAGACGCCGCTGATGCTGGGCACAACGGTATCCTGTTTGACCACTATCCGCAGGTTCTGGAATTTGTAGTCTTTATCAAAGGAATAATTGATCTCGTAGCCTTCTTCAATACCCGTGCACCCGATCTGGACCAGCCGGTTTCCTTCATTTTTCATCATCTGGACCCGGGAAACAAGCTCGGTTATTTCGATGGGGATGGTAGTCTGCTCCTCGATTGTCACTGTGCCTCACCTCCTTTGGAAACTTCTGCCGGTTGTTCTGCCACGACCGATGACCGTCCCAACCGTTTTTCTTCAAGAATGCCAAGGGCCGTTACAATGCCATCGATGATTGATTCGGGGCGTGCTGCACACCCGGGGACATACACATCGACCGGTATTACTTTGTCAATCCCGCCCATCACGTTATAGCATTCGCGGAATACGCCCCCTGAACATGCGCAGATACCGACAGCAACCACAACCTTGGGGTTGGGCATCTGTTCATAGAGGTTCCGGACTACCTCCCTGTTCTGCTCGTTTACCGAGCCGGTGATAACAAAGATATCTGCGTGTTTTGGGTTGCCGGTATTGAGGATCCCAAACCGCTCGACATCGTACATCGGCGTCAGGCTGGCAAGCACTTCAATATCACAACCATTGCAGCTCGTCGCATCGTAGTGAAGGATCCATGGAGATTTTGAAAGATAGGTCATGTTACACCACCCCCAGGTAATAGAGGGCAGCAAGATTTACGATACCCATGATTGCGGCAATAATCCACGAAGTCTTCATGACTAACTGCCACTTCACCCGTGCGCTCGCATTGTCGATGAGCAGTTCAAGCAGGTAGACGAGGATGACAGCGACAACACCAATCAACGGGTTGAACGCGAAGAACAGGTACACAAACCCGAGCAGGAACACCACTTCGTACCAGTGAGTGACCTCGATAAGCCCCAGTGTCGGACCCGAAAATTCCGTTGTCACGCCTTTGACAATCTCCTGGTGGGCATGGTGGGACGTCGAAATATCAAACGGTGATTTGCGGAGTTTGATCGTCAGGATGTAAATGAACCCGGCGAAAATGCCCGGTATGAACAGGACGAGGGGCTGGGTAAATCCGGCAATTGTCCCCACGGAGAAACTTTTTGTGACAACATACATGCCCGCTGCGGCAATAATGACCATCGGTTCATACGCCATGATCTGGATCAGTTCCCGTTCTGCGCCGATGTGGCTATAGGGAGAGTTTGCCGAGTACGCACCAAGGACAAGGAATACCTGCGCCAAAGTGAGGGCGAAGATCACAAGCAGGATATCCCCACCGGCAAAGAAGAGCGCCCCGGTAAAGATCATGAAGACAAAGTAGCTGATCACGTAGAAGATCTGCGTTTCATTTGCCACGGTCCGTTCTTTCTCAAAGAGTTTTCCCACATCGTAGAATGGCTGGAGTACTGGCGGCCCGACCCTGCCCTGCATGTGAGCGGAGATCTTCCGGTCAATACCGGCAACAAGCCCACCGATAACCGGTGCAAGCAGAATAAATACGGCCGCGTTGACAAGAGATATCACAGGATCACCCCTGTAAATGTCCCCGCCACAAACATGACTGCGATGAGTCCGGTACAGACATACACACCTAAGGTCTGGAGTTTGACCTCCCCAAACCAGGATGTAAGGTAATAGTTGGAGAGTTTTGAATCACGTTTCAGGCCGATCGCTCCTGAATAAGACTGGTCCGCATTGGTGGTCATTCCGCACATGTAGGGTGACAGCTGCTTATGCTTCCGCTGGGGCAGGAGGATGCTCAAGGGGAGGATAACGATCAAAAAGAGCATCATCACCATGATGGTGATATTGTCCTGTGAAAGGCGTGTCACCGAGCCGTAATTAGCAAGCAGGAACGGTTCGATCAGTTTTACCGAGATCAACGGGAAGATGAAACAGGTAACAACTGTCAGGCCTGCGAGCGAGATCAGCGCTGTCCAGATAGTGGCATCAATATTCTTCTCGAGGTCTTCCTGAGGCCGGGTGACGGCAATCAGCCGGCCCATCCACTTTGCCCAGAAGAAGAGGGTGAGTGCACTGCCAAACGCGAGAATAATGACAAAGACAAACCCGAATGGTGCGTCGATGAATGCCTGGATGGCTGCCCATTTGGAGATCAGCATACCAAACGGGGCAAGGAACATGCCGGCAATACCGATAACGATCATCGCAGCAACCTTTGGCATGCGGACGATAAGCCCGTTCATGTCCTCGATATCGCGGCTCTTGATCTTGTGCTCCACAGTACCCACTGCGAGGAAGAGGAGTGACTTTGAAATCGCATGGAAGATGATCAGCAGGATTGCTGCCCAGATCGCTTCATAGGTTCCGATACCCGCACAGGCAACGACAAGACCGAGGTTTGCAATCGTGGAATATGCGAGCACTTTTTTCGCGTTGCTTTGCGAAATGGCAATCCCCGATGCAATGAGGAAGGTGAGTGCGCCAACCATCGCCAGCAGGTAACCGGTTAAGGTCATGGCAAAGACCGGTGCAAGGCGGACGAGGATATAGACACCCGCCTTGACCATGGTGCTTGAATGAAGGAGTGCAGATACAGGTGTCGGTGCCACCATCGCCCCGACCAGCCATGAGGAAAACGGCATCTGTGCAGATTTTGTCAGTCCCGCAAAGCCGATCAGGGTCGCCGGGATAAGGACGAGTGCCTGCCCGGATGCAAGTACCTGGTCAAGTCCCAGTACCCCGCCGGCCTGTGATGCAAGGTAAACAAGTGCAATGGCAAACGCGATGCCGCCCAGCAGGTTCATCCAGAGTGCGGTGAACGCGTTTTTTGTTGCCTCCTGGGTCTTTGTGTACCCGATCAGGAGGAACGAACACAGGGTCGTGACTTCCCAGAAAAAGTACACCCAGAGCAGGTTGTTTGAAAATACCAGCCCAAACATCGCGGAGATGAATACAAACATGACGAAAAAAAAGATATTGCGATTATCTTTCATCTCCTTGTGATGTGCATGGAAATCTTTCATGTACCCGAGGGAATACACGCAGATCAGGCACCCGATAATGCCGATGATGAGTGCCATGATGATCGAGAGCGGGTCGATAAAAAGGGGAAATGTCACATCCGCCGCATGGGCATATGCAGTTTCAAACCAGACCATCACTGCAGACTGCACAAGTATCAGCGCAACAACAAGGTAATTCCGGTATTTTATCCCCAGGTACAGGATAAAGACTGCAATCACAATCTCGATACAGAACATGAGAAGGCTTACAGGCTCTGCGGCGAGAGAATAATAGATTGTCCCCTTGTCGAACAGGCTTACCAGGAGCAAAACCGTAACCGCACCTATACCCAGTGCGGACAGTTTTACGATCCAGTTGCGCTCCAGATCACTTCGCACAAGAAGCATGAAAAGTGCGCAGATGAGTGGAAACAATATGAGAAATAGTAAAAGCTGCACTCGCTATCCTCCCTTTTTAGGGAATATGCGTATTTTTCATTATTAACCATATTGAATTGCACACGGATCTTCATTTCCCAACTATCTTTTACCGGAGAGACTATCGCAATTCGCTGCAGGAATTTCCTGTTATGGTACTATTATCCCCTTAAAGGACTCTTTTTGCAGGCATCCGGTCATGCTAAATGTTTAATGGTTAAAAAATGCACTAATAATCTCTAGGGATGAGTTATGGACACGTGCGGGCAGTCATGCCCCGGAACCATGTGCGCCTCCCTGTGGGTCATATAAGCAGCACGCTGCTGACATGCCAATTGTTATACCTGATATGTCTGCTGTGGAACCCGTTTCAGCAGTACTGTTCGTGCGATCATAACGCACAAGGGACTGTATTTCGGATCCAAACAACATAGCAGGAGGTCTAGGAATGATTGAACTCGCAATAGTAGTTGTTGTAAGCGTTATCGCACTTATCCTCGCGGCAATTCTCGCCCGGAGTGTCCTCTCACAGGATGAAGGAACCCCAAAGATGCGCGAGGTTGCAGATGCCATTCGTGTGGGTGCGGAAGCATTCATCAAGCGACAGTATTCGACCATCGCGATCCTGGCACTGGTGCTTGCCGTGGTAATCTTTGCTGTATACTTCTTTACCGGACAGCAGGGCCTTGCCATAGATACGGCATTAGCGTACCTTGTCGGTGCGTTCTGTAGCGCCCTTGCCGGTGTGATTGGTATGTCAGTTGCCGTCCGCGCTAATGTCCGCACGGCAGCAGCTGCTCAGACAAGCGCCGCAAAAGCACTGGACGTTTCGTTCCGTGGCGGCGCAGTCTCTGGCCTGATCATCACGGCTATGTCGCTCCTTGGGGTCTCGCTCACCTATTATGCACTTGGCGCAGACCCGCATGTCACCCCGTTCATTATCGTCGGATTTGGTTTTGGTGCATCGTTTGTTGCACTCTTTGCCCAGCTGGGTGGCGGGATCTACACAAAGGCTGCAGATGTCGGTGCAGACCTTGTGGGTAAAGTCGAGGCAGGCATCCCCGAAGACGATGTCCGCAACCCGGCAACCATCGCTGACCTTGTTGGAGACAACGTCGGTGACTGTGCCGGTCGTGGCGCTGACCTGTTCGAATCGACCGCCGCAGAGAACATCGGGGCAATGATCCTCGGTGTTGCGATGTTCCCGGTCTTTGGTGTCAACGGTATCCTGTTCCCGCTCGTGATGTGTGCGTTCGGACTTCTCGCCAGCATGATTGGTATCCTGTCGGTTCGTGGAAAGGAAAATGCAGACCCGATGGACGCGCTGAACCGGGGATATTATATCACCGCGATCATTGCCGCTGTCCTCTTCTATATCGGCACGATGTGGCTGCTTGGCAATGTCTGGTTCTTCTACGCAGGACTCGTCGGTATCGTATTATCGGTGCTTTTCCTGCGGGTGACGATGTATTATACCGATCACCACTACCGCCCCGTGCAGGAAATCGCCAATGCTTCTGAAACAGGACCGGCAACAAACGTTATCACCGGTTTCTCGGTCGCCCTTGAAACCACTGCAATCCCGGCAATCCTGATCGGCATTTCCCTGCTTGTCTCGTACTGGTTTGGCACGATGAGCGGTGTCGCATTCGGCGGCCTCTATGGTACTGCCGCGGCAACTATCGGAATGCTCATGGTCTGTGCTTACGTCCTTGCGATGGATTCCTTTGGCCCCATCGCGGATAATGCCGGTGGGATCGTTGAGATGAGCCAGGCACCAGAATCAGTCCGCAAGAGGATGGACGCCCTCGATTCGGCCGGCAACACCACAAAAGCGCTCACCAAGGGATATGCAATCGGCAGCGCCGCTCTCGCCGTCTTCCTGCTCTTCAATGCCTACATGAACGATATTTCACGGCTTATCGGCAAGACATTTGACGTTGTAAACATTGCAACGATACCGGTCTTTGTCGGTGCCTTGCTCGGCGCTATGCTGATCTTCCTGTTTGCAGGATTTGCTATCCGGGCAGTTTCCAAGACCGCTCAGTATGTTATTGAAGAAGTCCGCATCCAGTTCAAGGACCCGGCAATTATGGCGGGCACCAAGAAACCTGATTACGCCCGCGTGATCGACATTACGACCCTTGGCGCACTTAAAAACATGGTCGTTCCCGGTGTTCTCGCAGTTGCGTTCCCGATCTTCATTGGTGTAACCATGAAGTATGAGGCGCTCGCGGGATTCCTCCTTGTCGGGACCATTACCGGTATCCTGCTTGCCCTCATCTTAAACAACGGTGGCGGGGCATGGGATAATGCAAAGAAATACATCGAATCCGGTGCACACGGCGGTAAGGGGAGCGAAGCCCACAAGGCAGCCGTTATCGGCGACACGCTCGGCGATCCATTCAAGGATACTGCAGGCCCGTCACTGCACGTGCTCATCAAGCTGCTGGCCACGCTTTCGCTTGTGCTCGCACCGCTGTTTATCTAAAACAATTACATCATCTCTTTCTTTTTTTACTGCCGTTTAACACCAGTCTGCATGGTTAAGGACAGGATGCGGACAGATGTAATAATCTGATAAATGAAGGAGACTATGTCAATAAATCCAAAGAAAATATCCTGATCCCGTAAAAAAAATTGTGGATAAAAGTTGGAAATCCGGGATTATATACGGTTCGAATCAAAACCGACGTTTAATTGTAAGAACATGCCTCAGCACGATGATCCTAAGTCAATATTCATATCACATGCAAGCCGGGTATATCTCTTCGGGTTTTCATCGAATTGTTTTTTACAATAGTTGCAGCAGAAGTAGTAGTCGTGGTCCTGGTACGTGCTTTTAAACCGGGCAGTTTCCTCATCAACTATCGCAAAACAGACGGTATCGGTAGCCATTATTAAAAACTTCCATTCTCTTTTATTGACCTCGCATGTGCGGTCTCATATATCTTGTTACCGGTACATTAAAAAAAGTCAGGGACCGGTCAGGATACCTTCCTGAATATCCCTTTTGGAATATGAATTTCGAAACGTGCACCTTTGCCAGGTTCCCCTGTTTCCCGGATAGTCATGCCAGTCATTGCCAGTACTTCCGCGACAAAAAACAATCCAAGACCCGTATGGGTGCCAAAACCTTTCTCAAAAATTTTCTCTTTATCGGTGTAGGGAATCCCTTTGCCGTCGTCTTCGATAACGAGGACAAATCCCGAAGGCGTCATCTCTCCACTGACATGTATCCGTATATCTTTTTTCCCGTGCATAACGGCATTTTCAAAGAGATTGTGCAGGACCATTTTAAAGAGCGGATCGGAAAAAATATCCATGCCGGTAAGGAGGGCATCGATCGTGACGTTCTGAAAACGTCCATCCCTGCACGCACTCCGTGCAGCAACACAGATGTTCTGCCAGCCCGGGTCCTCTATACCGATATCCTGGTACATCTGGGTAAACGAGATCTGGCTTTGAATGACTTTTCCGGTCTTTACTGCTTTTTTCAGGAGCGTTTTAACTTCAGGGTCGGTATTTTTTTCATCGATAAAATCGAGGTATGCCTGGAGGGCGGTCAGCTGGTTAAGGATATCATGGCGGGTGATACCGGAAAGAAGGTTAAGTTTTTTATTGGCTTCATGGAGTGCATGATCGGCGCGCCGGCGATCCGTAATATCCCTTCCAACGGACTGGTACTCGGTCACCGTACCTGTTGTATCAAAGATTGCCCGGTCAGACCACTGCTGCCACCTGATTTCACCATCCGGCATCCGGATGCGGTGTTCGATTGTATGTACAGGGTGATCCAAGGTTATGGCAGCAAAATGTGCACGGATTCGCGGGAGATCTTCCTTTGGAATATCCGGAATAAAGTGCTTGCCGATAATCTCGTCCCGCTGTTTTCCGAAGTACCGGCAGTACGCCCCATTGACAAACCTGTGGGACCCATCGGGTGAAAAGCGGCAGATGAATTCGGTCTGGTCCTCGACCACATCCTCGTACCGCTCTTTAGTCTCGCGGAGCTCCTCCTGGCTTTTACTCAGCTCATCATAATTCTGCCGGAGTTCTTCTTCGGTTGCGGTGAGTTGCTCATACGCCGCATTCAGCTCTTC
>JBDKTL010000008.1:0-50884 GCA_039698055.1 Methanoregula sp.
TAACCGCATCAATAACGTCACGATCTACAATGCAAAATGGGAGATTGTAAAAGCTGCCATCGCGGACTATCTGGCTCATCCAAAATACACGCTCTAATTTTTTTCTAGATCTTGTGCGTAAGTCCTAAAGCAAAAACGCCTTTTTAACAGGTCACAATACCAAGAAAAATTAAACCTTGACCGGAATGTCCGCATGTATCCAGTCAGAAACCGATTTTTTCCCGGATTTATACTCGTGGAACTGCCGGAGGGAGACCGTAAGATCGCGGGTGAATGCGAAATAGCCGATCTGCGTTGTCCGGCAGAGTTTCATTGCCATGTCCATCAGCCCTCTGGGGTCGGGGCGTGCCTCGCCAAGCCAGATATGGAAAATATTTCCGCCATCAACAATCGGGAAGAAGACATGTTCGATCTCCATGCGTTTTGTAAGTGGGACATCGGCACCGGGCGCGACATGGGTACCGTTCGTATAATAAATCGGAAGGTCACGGGTTTTGCCAAGTTCTTCAAGCCCGTATTCGATATCGCCTTTGATCACTTTTGCCGCAAAATCATGGTATCGTTTATCGATCAGGTCGGCGACCGCAAACCGCTGCCCGGTCGTCTCCGCCGGTGTACGGGCAAGAGCAATGGTCATATTGTTTTTCCGTGAAAGCTCCCGTGCATAGATCTCCATCTCGGTCATTGCCCGTATGGCAAGCTTGAACGCTGCTTTTGATTCGTGCAGCTGCTGACCGGTGTGGTGCTGCACCATCTCGTTAACGCCAACGACACCGATGGTATATACCAGTCCTTCCAGATCGACGGCAATCGCCCCCCGGTCCGAAGTGTTTGGATCTTTGGGGCGCTGCATCGCAAACGGCATCCGCCCGCTTGCCCGGATATTATTCATCCAGCGGCGTTTGATCTTGAAGAGTTCGATGGCCACATCCATGAGCGCACGAAGTTCTGCAAAGAGGCGTTTATCATCGCCCTCGGCTTTGTATGCTGCCCGGGGACAGTTCACCGAGACCACCTGCCAGGAACCCATCGAGAAGTGCTTGCCATCCTCGAACAGGAGTTTTTTATCAAAATCCGAGTCCTCGTCTGCAACTGCGGAGAACTGGTAGGCGCAGCACTGGTAACAGGAAATTCCCTTGCCGGCACCACGGTATTCCGGCAGCTGGTTGTCATAGTAAGGAGTGCCGAATTTTGATGCGAGCTCAAAGGTCATCAGGTAGAGATCGTGGTACGTGGGAAGATCCGGGTTTTTCCGGTTGAAATCTTCCCTTTCTGCCATAAAGTCCGGCTCAATGGAGATCTCCGGCTTGGGGAAGTTGAAGGGTTTGCCCCAGTAATCCCCTTCAAGCATCACTTCCATAAGCGCTTTGAAGAGGAGCCGGACTTCCCGCTCGAACTCGCCATAGGTCCGCCTGGGCGCCGATGTACCGTCCCAGACTTTTCCTTTATAGACACAGGGTTTATCGCGCCAGAGATTCGGAACACCCGGCGAGAGCTGCACGGACGAGAACACCAGCTGACCGCCCCGGGCAACCATCATCTGGGTCATCTCGTAGACGAACATCTGCATGTTCTGCTTGATCTCGGTATAGGGCATCCCTTCCATGAACGGCGAGAGAAACGTAAGGAAATTATAATAGCCCTGCCCGCCGGCAAAATTTGTCTGGGCACTTCCCAGGGCTTTTACCGCGTGGAGGATGGCAACTTCCGCACGCTTGGCCGGGCCGGCAACCGAAGCCTTTGTCCCGTTCCCATCCGGCATCAGGCCATAATAGAAGAAATACCGGAGATCCCAGTCCTGGCAGAACGGCCGTGTACCAAAATACTCCAGATCGTGGATATGCATCTCGCCGGAAAGATGGTGGTCCGCAAGTTCGGGGGGGAGCTGGAGCAGGTACTGCTCTTTTGAGATCTTATCTGCTTTTTTCTTATGGGAGGTCTCGGCATTTTCCTGCAGGTTTGCATTGTCATGCGACTCGAACCCTTTCCCGACGTCAATCTGGTGTGCATCATAGACCGGGGTACCCACCCGGGTGCAGACATTCCGGTACTGGATCATTCCTCTTTCAAGAAGTGTGATGTTGACGATCTCGCGGATCAGCGGCCCGGACAGGGATTTCAAGCCGAGAGTCTTGATCCGGGTCTCCACATCAAAGGCAATCTCCTGCGCGGTTGCCACGTCCGCGCCCTCGTAACCGTAAAAAGTTTCTACGAGCTTTGTTTCCTGCACGATCTGGCGGACGATCCGATCGCGATCCCATTCAATGATATGTCCGTCGGATGTGCGGACCGAGGGGAGGACGGGGACAGCAAGTCCGTCAAAGGTTAACTGCTGGGTCTCCCGGCGTGCCATTATCCACCTTTGGCAATTTTCGTGATCTGCTCACCATTCAGTTTTCCACCGGGAAAGAGGTCGGCGGACGTATAGAAATCATCGTTTACCTGCAGCACCGGAGCTTCGCTCACAAAAACACCATTAATCCGGAGCTCGGTCAACGATTCGGCAGTTGAAAGGTCGCGCACCGTGTAAGGATAGCCGGCCTTTTTCAGAAAACCCTTTAAAAGTTCGCAATGCGGGCAGTTTTCCAGTGTATAGACAATTAACTGCGTAGTATTCGGCATAAAAAGACACCCCTCTTGTTATCTATGCAATACGCATTTTGGAGATAAAAAAATCTTGGTTTGTGACCAGACCCGGGGCATTCCGGATATCGATCACCATTAGTAGGTGAATGGATGAATAGTATGGTAATGGTAAGGGCGTTTGTGGCACTCGAACTATCTGCCGATATACAGGAACAGCTCAGAGCGGTGCAGGACAGCCTGCGCGGATGCCGTGCACGCCTCACGCTCGTTGACCCGGCGCTCATTCATATCACGGTGAAGTTTCTTGGTGAGGTTGATGACCGGACTATCCCAAAAATTTCTGCGGCGCTCCAGCAGGTCCGGTTTGAAGCGTTTCCGGTAACCGCGGGAAAAGTAACGGTCAATAATCCCCATAATCCCCGCACGGTCTGGTCGGTCATTGAAGATAACGGGAAAAGCCGGCAGCTCTTTTCCAGGGTTGAAGAAGTACTTGAGCCGCTTGGGTTTGCAAAAGAGACCCGCCCGTTTACCCCTCATGCGACAATAGCGCGGGTAAAGACAGAAGATCCCTCGTTGCGTGCCTGCCTTGATCTGTTCAAAGACCGTACCTATGGCATGTGCACGATTTTTGGCCTGAAACTCAAAAAAAGCACACTTACGTCACAAGGTCCCATCTATGAAGATCTCATGGAGGTTACATGGTAAACCGGCTGCCCCTTGAAGAGGAAGTGCTCGCATCCAATCTTCGCCCGACACAAGAAGAGCACGACTATATCTGGGGCGTGGCTCACCGGCTGCTTGCCGCCATACAGGAAAGCGGGAAGGCAGAGGGCATGGTTGTTGGTTCGATTGCCCGCAACACCTGGGTCCGGGGGGACCGGGACCTTGATGTCTTCCTCCTTTTTCCCCCGGATTTGTCCCGCGATGCGCTGGAAACCGAGGGGCTTGCCCTCGCGCGGAAGATTGCCGGCCGGTTCACTAAATCGGTACGCGAGAAATATGCCGAACACCCGTATATCAACGCGTGCATTGATTTGATCGATGTCGATCTGGTGCCCTGCTACAAGGTTGAAAGTGCAGAACGGATCCAGAGCGCTGTTGATAGGACCCCGTTTCATACCCGGTACATCACCGACAAGATCAACGGGCTTGTCGATGACGTGCTGCTGCTGAAACGGTTTACAAAAGCCGGCGGGATCTATGGATCCGACCAGATGACCGAAGGGTTCTCAGGCTACCTTTGCGAACTGCTGGTTCTGCACTACGGGGGATTTTCTTCGCTCATTGCAGCGGCAGCAGACTGGCGCCCGCATATCGTGATCGACATTGAACATCACGCGGGAAAAGTGTTTGACGAGCCGCTCGTGGTCATCGATCCGGTAGATCCTAAAAGAAACGTGGCTGCTGCCGTGTCCCTTGACCGGATGGTGGAGTTTGTGGAACTTGCGCGGGGCTACCTGAACGCGCCGTCCCCGGTATTCTTCGCACTCCCCACGCCGCAGTTTATCTCCCGGGAGGAGCTGGCTGCCCTGCTCGACCAGCGGGGAACCAGTCTCTTTGCCATCACGTTTGCCACACCGCCCTACATCGAAGAAATTGTTGTGCCGCAGTTGAAACGAAGTACTGCTGCTGTTCGTGAACACCTTGAGCGGACCGGGTTTGCGGTGCACCACGCTCATTACATGATGCTGCCGGACCGGTGCATGCTTCTCTTTGAGCTGCTCATCGATGAACTTCCCGCTATCCGCAGGCACCAGGGACCGCCGATTTGGAATGCGGTAAATGCGGAAAAATTCCGGGAAAAACATCATGTACCGGGTTCTCCCGGGCCATACATTGAAGACGGGCGGTATGAGATGGAAGTCCCACGGGAATGGACACGGGCAGCAGACCTTCTCACATCACCCACGCTCCTGAACATAAGCCTCGGCAGGCACGTGCGCCAGTCGCTTGCAAAGGACTGGACCGTGCAGTACGGGGAGGACTGCTGGAATGAAGAGTTCGCGGGATTTATTGCCGGGTTCTTTGACCGGTGTTCGCCGCTGGTCCGGATCAGGAAGAGGGAATAGATTTTTCTTCATGTAATCTCTTTTCCGAATTTTAGTTTTTCATGTGTTGGATGAACTCCTCCAGCAGTCTTCATTAATATTTCCGTTTTATGCCGTAGGCAGCTACTCCAAGGGCGGTGAGAAGTGTGAAACATGCCGTGAGTGGATCAATACCTGATTGGGTTGTGGAGAGAGATTCCGCGACAGGAATAGCCGGGGTCGTAGTCGCATTGGTTGACAGGGTATGAGCAGGTGTGGCGGGCATGTACCAGACATCATTGCCGCTGCTGTTAGAACCCCCGATTACCCAAATCCCATTCCGGAAGACTCCAAGACCGTGCTCGAACCGGGGACTGAACCCCGCATGTTCGGTTTCAAGAGTCCAGATTTTCCCATCCGCTGATGACCAGATCTCATTAAACTCATACGCAGGAAATGCAGAAGGGTACTTGGTTTCATGCGTCGGGCCATTCGAACCGCCGCCAACGATCCAAAGTTTGTCGTCGAAAACCGTCACCGGGGTGAATTCCATTTGCTGAAACGGAGCACTGGCATTAATCAATGTCCAGATTTTCCCATCTGTGGACGACCAGACATCGTTGTTCCGGTCGCCGCCGATTACCCAGAGGCGATTATCGAATACTGCAACCCCTTCCCCAAGACGCAGACCGAAACTTACATTTGCCGTGACGAGGTCCCAGTTTTTCCCATCTGCGGACGACCAGACATCGTTGTTCTGGTTGCCGCCGATCACCCAGAGGCGATTGCCGAATATCACAACTCCCGGAGAATGGCGTGGACCAAAACTCGCATTTGCCGTGACAAGGTCCCAGTTTATCCCGTCTGCCGAGGACCAGACATCGTTCATCAGCCGGTAATTTTCGCCACTCCCACCGATGACCCAGATGCGGTTATCAAATGCTATAACGCCCATACTAACACGGGGACTAAAATTCGCGTGAGCAGTTTCAAGGGTCCAGGTATCGCCATCCGAAGATGACCACACGTCGTTCATGTAATCATCTCCACGGCCTCCGATCACCCAGAGACGGTCATTAAACGTACCCGTTCCAAAGTAATTCCGCGTCTCGAACGTTGCGTTGGAAGTAATTTGGGTCCAGTTTCCGTAGGTGGATGTATCTGCGCTTACGAGTCCGGTGAGGATAAAGCAAAGTGCAAGAATACAAGGCAGTGTGTATTTCATACAATCATCTCTGTCAAAAATAGATATTTTGATTTAAATATTCCCTGTATTAAGTTTAATCGAAGTTGGCCATGATGAATTGGTGACGGATAGTCCATACTTGGGGTAGTTCCAGTAATTGTTGACATATCCTGCCATTGCTGAAGGGATGACACTGTTGCCATCTATATCCTTTATAACGATATTTGTAAATGTTGTGTTACCGGGGAGGTAACTCGAATTATAGCGGGTGTTTGAAGGATTCTGATCGACAAATTTTTGATCCCATCCTTCAAGTACAGTATATGCTTGGAGATTTTGATACGTTAACTCCGATGACTGTGATGAATTGAGGAACAGTGTTGAACTGACCCCCAAATTCAAGTCTGTGATTGAGCCGTCCCATATCGCTCCGGTATGAATCATGTTGCCTTGAATGAGATCCCCTTGTGAGACTATTTCTCCACTATAGATATTTCCGTATCTTCGTGTTGTATGGTATCCAATACCATTTTGTTCATTTGAGGCTACCCACCATGTTGCGATACTCCAATTTGCAGATGTAGGTAGCGGTTCATGTGGGTTTGCTCTTGCGTACCATTCAAGCACGGGTTGAAGAAGGAAGTTAGTGTCTTGAGTCTCAAGACCGTTCCAGATTGTAGATTGCGATCCGTCTATGGTATTAGCATCGGTATAATTGTATACCGAAGATGGACTTTTGGGAATATTCCATTGTGCCGAAAATTGCCCAACTGTTGCAATTGGAGGGGTTTCACCATATTCGATCCATTGAGGGGACAGCGTTTGTGGGGTATAAAACGATTGTGGGGCTGCTGATTTTTTTTGCCCTCCTCTAGAATCATCAAGGACGGTTAGAATCCGCTGATTGTCATAGAACACGTTTGTGACAGCGTTATTGTCCACGATCAACGATTTGTCCGGGACTTCAAATACTTCTGTCGCTGGCAGTGCACCGTCCAGCGTATTGATCAGAGGCGCTTTGGCATCTTCCGCTGCGAACAACTGTTGACCCGTCGAGTCAAATACGGTCGTTACCCCATCGTTTGAATGATGGACAATTGCGCCAAAGGGGATGTCTGATGCGATTGGGGCAGCAGATGCAGCTATCTTGGCGGCAATCTGAGAACTTTGCGTACTCCCGCTCACTTTGAACTCACCGTTGACAATGGCCTTCTTTTGGGTTTTATCATACTGTAACTGCGGCAATTGAGTATTACTCTGGTTAAGTGATACTGCATTCAACTCATTTATGGTTGCAGCGTTCGGATTTTGTACTCCCGCCGCGCTTACCATCGGTACTATCGTCATCCCCACTAGCAACAGCGCGAGCAGGATGACGCCAATTTTCAGTGTTTTCATGGTTTATTACCTCTGCACTTTTTTTCGCTGCGCTCGAAAGGCACGGGAACAACCATCATAATGAGAGAAGACACCGATCACATGCCTTCGGGCAGGACCGGCCCGTCAAGTGTGCAAACGAGGCGAGGGCCGGTCCTTTCTTTTGCAGGACATCCCCAGATGCCCTACACGTGGAGGACTTCTCTACGCGACCTATAATTTTTCTGTGTCGTTTGTCTAAGTGTGGGCTGACACTTAGACAAACGCCATAGAAGGGTTAAGTGCCGGGTGCTGAAACCCGCAGCCGTGATACTATGAGAGTATCCGGACTCATCCTCGCTATCCTGATATGTGCCGCGCTGCTTGTATCTGGAGTTTCTGCAATGAATGTCGAAAAAAGTACAGGGTACACGGTTAATCCTGCAACAAATCTGCGGTTGCCCCTGGTGATAACTCCCTTGATTACAGGAGGAATAACCCAGGGTCAGACGGTCTGGCAGACAAAAGTGGTTTCTTCAGGAACAACCACAATGTTTGTTGACCTGAACTGGGGTAATAATGCGAACTCGCTCACCCTCACGGTGTTTGCTCCCGATGGAACCCTTGGCCCCTATTATGATTCATCGGATGGTATAACCAATGGCAGGATCTACCTGATGATATCGAAATCTCCCAGTCTTACCCCGGGAACCTGGTCTTTCAGGATATACGGGGATAGAATTACTGGAACGCAGAATTATTCGTTCGCAGCGAATTAATTAAATCCAAATGTTATTAATGCCTTAATTATTAATCACTCGTGATGAAACAAGGAAAATTTTTCATCACGTTTGTGATTTTTACCGTTGTTTTATGTTGCATTTGCTCTCCTGTAATAGCTTCTGGCTATGACGTTCAGCCCGCATATGGCCATACTCCGGAACCAATTCAGGACTCCAGTGTTCCATCCTCATTCTGGGATCAATCTGGAAGAATAATGACACTTCACTTTGTTCTTTTGGTATCCCCACTGCTTTTGTTCCCCGTTGAGCTTCTCTTTGCCCTGAAAGTTTTTACCGTATTGGGTTACCGGAAGATCGAAAAATCTGCAATCCTCTATAATGAAAACCGCCGCGTGATTTTTGAAGCAATTCGATCAAACCCGGGAATTTATTTTAATGAGCTTTCCCGTGTGACAGGTATCAATCGCGGGACTCTGAAATATCATCTCGTTGTGCTGAAGATTAAAGGGAAAATTACAAAACTCGGTACTACAGGATCCATACGGTATTTTGAGAACAGTGGATGTTATAGCGATCTTGAAAAGACATTGTTCCGCCATTTACAGGAAACCACATCTCGAAAATTTCTTGAGATTGTATCCTTAAAACCACATATCTATCAGAAAGAAATTGCGGAAAAAATCGGGATCTCTGAACCGTCAGTTTTCTGGCATATGGTTACTCTGGAACGCGAAGGAATCGTCACGACACAAAGAAGCGGGAGGCATGTCCGGTACGAACTCACTACAGATGCGGAGCGGATTTTAAAAAAGTATTATGGAAAATTGCTGGCTCCTCTTGGTTCTACACACATATCTGAATAAGTAATGATCATGCCCCGGGAGTTCGTGCGAGCGGCCGATCTCCTCTCCTCCCCCACGCTCTTAAATGTGGGCGTCGGCCGGCATGTTCGGATGTCGCTTGCAAAGGACTGGACCGTGCAGTACGGGGAGGACTGCTGGAATGAAGAGTTCGCTTTTTTCATCGCGGCATTCTTCAACCGGTGCTCCCCCCTTGTCAGGATACTGAAGATGGGGTAAAAAATGTTCTGGCGGGACGGTTACGCCGGATTATAAAAGCGGGCAGGTGAACGATTGGATTTGAATCGGAAATATCGGGAAAAACCGCCGTTTTTTTTCCGGGGGATAGTAAAAAATCAAAAAAAACAGACAGGTTGTACTTCCCTGCCGGAATAAATTATAAACTGCCGTTGCCCGATTCGCCGGTACGCACCCGGACGGATTCCTCAACCGGGATCACAAAGATCCTGCCATCCCCGATCTTCCCGGTCCGGGCAGACGCACTGATAATCCCGATGATTTTTTCAACGGCTTCATCGGGAACGACCATCTCCAGTTTCATTTTCGGGAGCAGATCAACTACGTACTCCGCTCCACGGTATTCCTGCTTTACCCCGCGCTGCAGTCCCCTTCCCTCCACTTCGCTCACGGTCATCGACCCATAGCCGGCTGCATCAAGCGCTGCCTTGACGCCCTCAAACATTTCGCGCCGGATCATTGTTTCAATCATTTTCATAAAAAACACTCCTTCTGAATCAACGCACCCAACCATTCCCTGCCGGCATATTCACGCCCATACCTGCAAAAAAGTCGGAATAAAAGATTATGCGGAATTTTTCCGGATCTTTGCCCCGCCAAGTTTTTCAATTGCAGCAATATCGACATCGCGGGTGAGGACAAGGGCATGTGCCTGCACCGCATGCTCGACAAATCCTTTGCCGGTTGGCGTGCGGATGACAAGTGTCGTATATCCGGCAGGACTTCCGATAGCTCCTGCAGAGATATCTGCGTTAACGGAAGTCAGATCCGTGCAGACTTTACACCCGCCCCGTATACAGGTTTCAAGTTCCGCAAGCGGAACGGTCAGGTGACTCCCATCCTGCCGGGTGATGTCGAGTTTTCCTTTGACATCAAGTTTTTGGATCTGGTACGGTTCGAGTTTGTAATGCTGGCGAAGTTTTCCGTTCACAAGAAGGGAATAATCAAAGGTTTCCGTACAGAAGAGCCCGAGCACCAGACGGATAGCGTTCCCGTACGGCTTGAGCAGATCGTTATCGCTCTCCCGTATCCGTGCAATTGCCTGGACAACACAGGGCACGCCAACCACGGCGATCCTCCGGTACTTTTTCTCAACCACAGCTGTTTTAAGCGCAGCAAGCAGCGGCACCCACCAGCTGTACCGGCTGCCTGCCTCGTGAATGAGCATATCAGATTGGGTTATTATCACCGATGACGGTTTGAGCGTCCAGTGATCCTCGGTGATAGTAATAACGGCATCAATCAAACCGTCATCCAGCGCTTTTACAAGAATTGCCGTGACTGCCCCGCCACTCTGGCGGTGCGGGACGTCCATGGTTGTCTGCCCGGATACGATCTCAAGATACGCACCGAGCGGTTCTCTGGGTTGTGTACCGACACGGGGACACGCCGCATAGCAGGCACCACAAAGTACTCCGTCCGTAGCCTGCTTGCAATAGCCATTGCTCTTTGGAGATACGACCATTTCTCCGTTATCAAAGGAGATTGAATCTGCCGGGCAGACGGCAACACAGGCGCCGCATCCCGAACATATACCGGTATCCCAGACCTCTTTTTTCAAATCGAGATAACTTTTTGCTGCCATCGCCATCACTCCCAGGTATATTTACTCGCAAACGGCCGCGCACTTGTGGCGGCGATACGGGTGTATTCCGATGCAAGCAGGGGTGCTGCATCAATGCCAAACGTTTGAGCGAAATCCTCGATGATAGGGCGGATCATCTCTTTCTGCTCATCAGTAACCGGCGCCTGTTTGGACCCATTCCCGAGATAGAGATCGTCGACCGGGCCACGGACAAAGATCTCCCCCCCGTGGATGCCGCTGCCAACACCCTGCTCCGAGATAGGCCGGGCACCTTCGAGCCCGAGGACGATGATAATTCCCCCGGCCATGGATTCACCAAGGAAAGCACGGGCACTGCCGCCCACTACGAGAATGGGACGTTTCTCCTGGTACCGCTTCATGTGGATCCCCCCACGGTAGCCGATGTTGTCCCGGACATAGATCCGGCCGCCCCGCATGCTGTGGGCGACTGCATCACCGGCGCTCCCGTGGATGACAACCTTACCTTTGTCCATGGTATTGGCAGGAGCATGGTCGGCATTGCCGTGAACGACTATCGTTGGCCCGCTCATGAACATGGCAAGGTCGCCCCCGGGTACTCCGTTGACTGTGATGGTTACCTCATCACCGCGAAGTCCGTCACCGATGAACCGCTGGCCAAGCACATTGTTAATGACAATTTCCTTTGTCCCTTTCGCTATTTCCTGGCGGATCCGCTGGTTCAGGGGAGTATAGTGAAGGTCTTTTGCGTCGATGGTTACGGGACTCATCGTTACGCTCCTATCGTTTTTACATCGAGAACATTCAGCAGTCCTTCATCAAGCATGTAGCCGCGGAGCCGGTCGCGGTTGCCCCGGAGGCTCTCGATACTGTTGATACCAGCAGCTCCCATCAGTTCGGCAAGTTCCAGGGTCCAGCCGTGGATAAGGTTCTCGACCTGGACTGCATTGGTCTCAGGGTCCAGGCGTTTTGTCAGCTCGGGTTTCTGGGTCGCGATACCCCATGCGCAGACACCCCGGTTGCAGGTCCCGCACACCCGGCACCCCATGGCAACAAGGGCAGCGGTCCCGATATAGACAGCGTCGGCGCCGAGGCAGATGATCTTTGCCACATCTGCGCTCTGGCGAATACCTCCGCTTGCAATGACCGAGACCTCGTTCCGGATTCCCTGGCTCCGGAGTTTGGCATCGACACTTGCTATGGCTGCTTCTATCGGGATACCGACATTGTCCCGGAAAACGATCGGTGCTGCGCCCGTGCCGCCACGGAACCCGTCGATAACCACGGCATCGGCACCCGAGCGTGCGATACCGGCCGCGATTGCTGCCACATTATGGACTGCGGCGATCTTGACAAAGACCGGCTTTTTCCATTCGGTTGCTTCTTTGAGGCTATGGACAAGCTGCTTGAGATCTTCGATACTGTAAATATCGTGGTGCGGGGCCGGGCTGATCGCATCGCTGCCCTCAGGGATCATGCGGGTGCAGGCCACATCAGCACAGATTTTTTCCCCGGGAAGGTGCCCTCCGATACCCGGTTTCGCACCCTGCCCGATCTTGATCTCGATCGCAGCCCCGCGTTCGAGATAATTGATATCCACACCAAATCGTCCGGACGCGACCTGAACGATGATATTTTTCTGGTACGGGTAGAGTGATGCATGGAGACCGCCTTCGCCCGTCCCCATGAATGTACCGATCTTGCTCACGGCCCTGGCCAGTGCCTGCTGGGCGGGCAGGCTGATGGCACCGTAACTCATATGCCCGATCATGATGGGGGTCTCGATCTGGAGGTTGGGGGTGAGTTTTGTGAGCAGTTCCACGTCTCCTGTTTTTGATTCACGGAGCGTGAGCGATGCGGGTTTTTTCCCGATATAGGTGCGCAGCTCCATGGGTTCGCGGAGCGGGTCGATGCTGGGGTTGGTGACCTGGCAGGCATCGAGCACGAGCCGGTCGAAGATCATGGGCCAGGGAAGTGCATTTCCCATCCCGGCAAGAATGATCTTGCCGGTCTTTGCCTGGTTGAAGACGTTTTCCCGGATCCCCCGGGTCCAGACCGGGTGACTCCGGTAATCCGTGGGTTTCTCATGGATGCTGATGGCGTCCCGGGGACAGAACGCCGTGCAGCGGTGGCAGGCAACACAGTTGCGGGAATTGATACGGATTTTATCTCCTTCCATGCGGAAAACGCCGTATGAACAGTTTTCAACGCAGCGTCCGCAGAGCATGCACTGGTCGGGATCGATCTCCACTTTGAACCGGAGCGGGAGGCTGCCAATGCTCATGCGATGACCCTCCCGATTACCGGTTCACCGGCTTTTGGCATGTGGACATCCTCGATATTTGGTTCGATTCGCCGGATTGCTGCTTCCTCGCTTGAGATATAGAGCCGGTCCCCATGTTCGCCGGTCACCATCGGGCGCAGTTTGATACGATCGGTAAAACCGACAAGCGCATGTTCGTTCGCTACACAGATCGCAAACGGACCGTTCATGAGTGCCGGACCATACGTGAGACGGATGGCCCGGTTCAGTTCCTGTTCTTTTTTTGGCATCCGGTCGATCTCCTCCCAGAACGGGGGAGCGAGCGCCCGGACTGCCATCTTCTCTGATAGCCCGTGTTTCCGGACCAGAAGATCCACAAGGTACGCCACAACTTCCGTGTCGGTATACATCGTGCATCTATACCCGTAACTTTCGATATACCGTCGGTTGGTACCGTACGAGGTAATCTCTCCGTTGTGGACAACACTCCACCCAAGAAGGTTGAACGGGTGTGCCCCGCCCCACCAGCCTGCTGTGTTGGTAGGGTACCGGTTATGGGCAAGCCAGAGGTATCCCTTATAGTCCTGGATGCGGTAGAAATCAGCTACCTCTTCCGGCCAGCCGGAGGCTTTGAATACCCCGAGGTTTTTGCCGGAAGAAAAGATGAGAGTACCGTTGCGTGCTGTATTAACACTCATGACGATATGCATGATGATGTCATCCGGGGGAGTATTCTGTTCCGGTGTTAGTTTCGGATCGGGCTTAAAAAAATATCGCCATGGTGTGTGCACTTTTTTTATTTTTGAAGCAAAGGTCGGGATCTCTTCATCGTGAACAATAGTTCCCCACTTTTCGAGTTCCCGGTCAAGTGCCGGCTTGTTTTCATGGACATTATTAAAAAAGACGTGAAGAGCGTAGGCATCTGCGAAGTCAGGGTAAATACCATAAGCCACATAGCCGGCTCCTTCGCCATTGCCACGCTCGTCCATCATCGCTAACGAGTTTCTGATACTCCCGCCATCCACGCATTGACGGCGTTTGTCAATAACACCAATTATACCGCACATACTACCACAAATCAGGATATTCTATTGTACTAAAACGTAATGGAAATTGAATGTAAGCATTCTGTCTGGAAAGATTTGTTCAGAAAATATAAATGTGATTGGGTGGAAACTTTTTTCCATTATGTCAGCAGACGTATCAAAATTGCTTAAGAAAATTGAGGCTGATGATGTAAAATTCATCCGGCTCCAGTTTACTGATGTCCCGGGCATCCCCAAGAATGCGGCAATCCCTGCCGATTACGCCGAGAAATCCCTGACCGAGGGAACATGGTTCGACGGATCATCTATTGAGGGATTCACCCGTATCGAGGAGTCCGATATGCTCCTCAAGGCAGACCCGGCATCCTATGCGGTCCTTCCCTGGAGACCCCAGGAGGGCAAGGTCGCCCGTTTCATGTGCGACGTGTACACGTATGGCAACAAGCCCTTTGAAGGCGACCCAAGATACATCCTCAAGAGGCAGATGGCGGAAGCCGCAAAGCTCGGCTTCACGTTCAATACCGGCCCCGAACTCGAGTTTTTCCTCTTCAACATGGTCGACGGCAAGCCAACGACGCAGTTTGCCGACCATGGATGCTACTTCGACCTTGCCCCGAACGACAAGGCAGAAGATGTCCGGCGCGAGATCGTCCTCGCGCTCAAGAGCATGGGCCTCGAGATTGAGATGTCTCACCACGAGGTCGCCGCAAGCCAGCACGAGATCGACTTCAAATACGCCGATGCGCTCACGACAGCAGATCGTGCCATGACCTTCAAGTTTGCAACAAAGGCGATCGCCCTCAAACACGGACTCCATGCATCGTTCATGGCAAAACCGATCGGTGGTATCAACGGCAGCGGCATGCACACCCACGGCTCCCTTGCAAAGAACGGGAAGAACGCCTTTTTTGATGCAAATGCCAAGGACGGTCTCTCCGACACCTGCCTCTACTACATCGGCGGTCTCTTAAAACACGCAAAGGCGATCACCCGGGTCGCAAATCCGACCATCAACTCGTACAAGAGGCTCGTCCCCGGCTATGAGGCCCCCTGCTACATCTCGTGGAGCACGACCAACCGGTCTGCCCAGATCCGTATTCCGGCAGCACGCGGAAACAGTACCCGTGCAGAGTTCCGGAGCCCGGACCCGATGTGCAACCCGTACCTCACGTTTGCCTGCCTCCTTGCTGCAGGTCTTGACGGTGTCAAGAACAAGATCATGCCGCCCGAGGCAACCAACACCAACATCTACCATATGTCTGCAAAGGACCGCAAGAAGATGAAGATCGATATGCTCCCCGGCAGCCTTGCCGAGGCCCAGGCAGCATTAATAAAAGACGAAGTCATCTGCAATGCTCTCGGCGCTCATGTTGTGGAAACCCTTTCCAACATTGCAGAAGCTGAGACCGATGCGTTCCGGCTCACCGTCCACCAATGGGAACTGGACAGGTACCTGGCAACCTACTAATTTTAAAATAAAATATTAATTTTTGTGTCGACAATGTTCGGACTTGTAATCCGGTAATCATCCGTCGGCCATCCTTCAACGATACTATCGTATGGCAGGATTACCCGCTGGCCAATAGTGCATCCTAAAAGGTGTACGCGAAAAGGGTTTACTGCATCCATCGTAAAAATCGTGGCTGGATGGTCGCCGGAACATAAGCTACCACAGGTGAAATACATGGCTTTGGATACCGGCGTTACGTGCTGGCTGATGGTCTCGGCAATTCTTGTTATGCTGATGACCCCGGGGGTCGGCTTTTTTTATGGCGGACTCGTACGAAAGAAGAATTTTATTTCGATGATCGCACTCTCGTTTGTTATTCTCGCGCTGGTGAGTATACAGTGGGTGCTGTTCGGGTACTCGCTCGCGTTTGGCCCTGACGTCGGGGGTTTTATCGGGAACCTCGATTATCTGGGACTCACCGGGGTAAGCGCAGATGCAGGTTCGGGTTCTTACCCTCCGCTTATTTTCATGATATTCCAGTTGTTCTTTGCATCCGTGACGATCACCATTGTGACCTCGGCAGTAGCTGAGAGGATCAAACTCTCGTCATTTATTGTGTTCACGTTAATCTGGCTCACGATCGTTTATTGTCCGATTGCACACTGGGCATGGGGAGGCGGGTGGGCGTCAAAATTCGGCCTTATCGATTTTGCCGGTGGAACGGTTGTTGAGATCTGTTCAGGGTTTGCCGCACTTGCCCTTGCCCTGGTCATTGGAAGACGTGCCGGGTTTGGTGAACATGTCCTTGAACCGCATAACATACCGGTTGCCCTTCTTGGCGCTGCACTGCTCTGGGTGGGCTGGTTCGGGTTCAATGCGGGAAGTGCCCTTGCGGTGAACAGCAGTGCGGCAATTGCCTTTGTTACGACAAACACTGCTGCTGCGTCCGGGGCGCTTGCATGGATGTTTGCCAGCTGGTACCATGGCAAGCCGAGTTCTCTTGGGATGGTTTCCGGGGCGATCGCCGGCATGGTTGCCATCACCCCGGCAGCCGGGTTTGTCAGCCCGCTTGTTGCAATTCTTATCGGAGCTGTTGCCGGGGTTCTGTGTTATTCGATGATGCTTATCCGGTTAAACAGGAAACTGGACGAAACGCTTGACGCGTGGGCAATCCATGGCATGGGCGGACTCTGGGGAACCCTTGCCACCGGTATCTTCGCAGCAGCTGCCCTCTGTGGTTTTTCCGGGCTTCTAGAAGGAAATGTTCACCAGTTTATCGCTAATGCCATCGGTGCATTCGCCGCGATGATCTACGCATTTGTCATCACCTATGTAATCGCGGCCATATTAGACCGGACGATAGGGCTGAGGGTAACCGAGGATGAAGAGTATGTCGGGCTGGATATCTCCCAGCACGGTGAACGGGCATAGAGCTGAAAAATTTTTTTTTAGACAATTCCCCAAAAAACGAAAATCTTTTTTTTTGTTTTTAGGGTGAGCGCGAGGAATAAAATTCATCGGTCATCCTGCCAAATTTCCCGCGAGATTTTCGGATACCGATGAAATTGTGAAAAAATACGTTCAATTCAGGTCCGGATTTACGCAAATTTCAAAATATTTATAAAGGTAGGAATTGAACTTCCTTCTTACAAAACTGCAAATTTACCCCCTTACAGGAGTTATGAACATGATGAGGAGATATCCGCAACTGACCAATTCCCCGGACTTACCTTCCGGCATTGATTGCAGGTATCTGTCATTTCTGGCTCAGTTAAAAAAACCAGTTGCAGGGATATGAACAAACGTTCATATATTTTTCTGCACTCAATGTAAAACAGAATTATTTCAGGTGAATTATAATGGTATTGGATTCTGGAGCAACAGCCTGGATTCTCGCTTCAACGGCGCTTGTCATGATCATGACACCCGGTGTCGGGTTTTTCTATGGCGGACTCGTACGAAAGAAGAATTTCATCTCGATGATTACCCTGTCATTCGTCGCATTCGCGCTTGTCAGCATCCAGTGGGTGCTGTTCGGGTACTCGCTTGCGTTTGGTCCTGACGTCGGGGGTTTCATCGGGAACCTCAACTACCTGGGCCTTAATGGTGTAGGCATGGACCCGGGCCCGTACAGTGCGGCTATACCCGGACTCCTGTTCATGGTGTTCCAGCTGGTATTTGCAACCGTCACGATGGCAATCGTCACATCCGGTATTGCTGAACGGGTCAAATTCTCATCGTTCATCATCTTTGCCCTTATCTGGACAACGATCGTGTACGATCCGCTCGCTCACTGGGTCTGGGGCGGCGGCTGGGCTGCGCAGTTCGGATCACTGGATTTTGCCGGAGGCACGGTTGTCCACATCAGCTCAGGGTTTGCAGCTCTTGCACTCGCGCTTGTCATCGGTAAACGGGTCGGGTTTGGCAAGTATGCCCTTGAACCGGCAAACATCCCGATGACCATCCTTGGTGCAGCACTCCTCTGGTTTGGCTGGTTTGGGTTCAACTCAGGAAGTGCTCTTGCCGCAAACGGCCTGGCTGCAAGCGCATTCGTAACAACAAATACAGCGGCAGCGGCAGGTGCAATTGCCTGGCTCCTTGTCAGCTGGGTACATGGTAAACCAAGCTCGCTCGGGTTTGTCAGCGGAGCAGTCGCGGGACTGGTCGCAATCACGCCGGGCGCAGGTTATGTCACCCCCATGGCATCGATCCTCATCGGTGCAATTGCCGGTATCGTCTGTTATTGTGTCATGCTCTGGCGGATCAGGAAAGGTCTTGATGAAAGCCTTGACGCATGGGCGGTCCACGGTATGGGCGGCCTCTGGGGAGCTCTTGCCACGGGTATCTTTGCAGCAGCCGCAGTAAATGGCGCATCAGGACTTCTCGAAGGCAATGTTCACCAGTTTATCGCAAACGCAACCGGCGCATTCGCAGCGCTTATCTACGCGTTTGTCGTAACCTATGTCGTTGCATACATTCTCGACAAAACCATCGGACTGCGTGTCACAGAAGAGGAAGAATATGTTGGCCTTGACATCTCCCAGCACGGTGAGCGGGCATAACACAGGTGATTAACATGAAAATGGTAAAAGCAATTATTAAACCGGAACGATTCGAGTTCGTGAAAAAAGCACTCGAAGACAAAGGATTTGTCGGGATGACGGTTGTCGAAGTCAAAGGCCGTGGGGAACAGAAAGGAATTTCCCTTGAGTACCGCGGTGGCCTGATGATAGTCGATCTCCTGCCAAAGATCATGATCGAGATCGTTGTCCGGGACAGTGCACTTGAGGATATTATCACGCTCATCACCGAGTCGGCCAGAACAGGAAAAATCGGCGATGGCAAGATTTTCATCCTGCCTGTGGAAAAATCGATCCGTATTCGTACCGGCGAAATGGAATCATAGACTCGCGACTATCCGAAAATAACTGACAAAAGAGCTGGCCGGCACCAGCCATTTTTTTTATTTCCACACACGATTCTTTAAAAAGAACAAATGAAACATCCAGCACCGATTAAAAAAAAATAATTGCTACACACCCCGCCAAAAATATTTTTATTCGAATTCAAGAAGGCTTCGCAATTTTTTTTCAATGTGTTCAGAGATATGAAAATGCCCGGGCAGCGTGAATGCACCGGTATCCCGCATAATAGATTCTTCAATATCCTCATCTGAAATCCCGTGCTGCCGGTGGTTGACAACTTCGTGGAAAAATACATTTTTTCCCCCCGGGACAATGCGGCACAACGAATTGGAATTTTCGCCAGCCCGGATATAATAGTAGGACATCCCCACCTGGGATTTCCGGTATTGTTCGAGTTGTTCAAGAATCGCCGCGTACTCCGGCTCGGATTCATCCGGCATAATATACCGGGGCAATGGTTCGACACCGCAAAAGGATTCTGATTTTGACATGTCTCATGTTCCCCCTCGCTCTTATACCCTTTTGTGCTGGTGTTGCACAAGGGATAAGAGTACGAAAGCAATATCGTTCCTCGTTATATATAATTTTCTATAATTTTGGCAGAATGAGATACTGAAGATCAATTCAGAAAAAAGCAGATTGTTATTTAGTATGCACAACAGAGATTTATCAGTAAATATGATCCCGTGGCTGAACTCCAATTTTAAAAATTTTAAACCAACCGCGGCAATCGCACTCAATGCCACGAGGCACATGAACCGGGTCGAAAGAAAGAAACTTTTTTCTCCGGACATCGAGCCGATGCGAACCGCAGAAGGCCGGTGGTTTGAGGCCATTATCTATGAAATGTTTCTTGAGATCTCACAAAAATCCAGCTATATCAAATATCTTGCACGAAAAGGAGCAGATGCACCTCACACGATGGAGAAGGCACAACTCGGCCAGAACGGGATGTTTTATTCAAAATCGGGAGATATCACGATCCGCGGAAACGGCCAGGATCTTGCGGAGTTTGACCTGCTGCTCGTCGATTCAGCAAACCGGGTCGTATTCGGGGAAGTCGTTACATCTCCTGCGGACTTAAAGGAGTTTGAAATAGAAATTGGTTTTAAAAAACGGCTGCTTGGGTATTTGTACAACCAGGAGCACGTTCCGTTCCTGCTTATTTCATCGTTTGATATTTCGAATTATTCCGTGGTAAAAAGGCTCGCAAAAGACAAGGACAACGCGATCATTCACACCAGCTCCTGCGAACAGATCAAGAAACTGGTCAAGCACTACCGGCCACGTATCCTGTACAATGATCCTGATAACCACCCAAAACTGATCCGGGCAACGGACATCCCGTTCAAAAGACCGTTCGATTACAAGAGATACCATGACGAGATGAAAGTGCATATCCTCTCAGAAATTTCGCGAAATACCGGGGTTAAGAATTATGAGCCTCCGACTGAGATGACGGGAATCGTAAAAAAGATACTCTATGGATCGTGTTACCCGCAGGCGGTCAAAGCAGTCTGTGAACGTTACGGGCTTTCCGTGCGGGGTAAGCGAGTAGAGTTTGCGGAATTTGGCAAATATTTCTCAAGCGCTATTATCGCCATGGACCTTCCCGGCCATGAACTCATCATTTACCTGAGATCCCGCCAGAAACGCGAGTACCTCAAAATGGTCCAGGTCAAAGACGGGCATTTCAAATTCGAGCGGCCGACACCCTCGCGAGTGGGTTTTTTTATCTGGCTTGAATCGATTAAGCCTACGCTTGGTGTTGGCATTACCCTTGAGATCCTTGACGCGTTCTCGCTCAAAGATATGGGGAAAAAATAACAAAGGGTCCATCGATCCTGAATTACCGTTGCGCCCGGAAAATTTAAAAAAAATCCGGGAAAATTTCCCGTAATGCAGGGATTTTCCGCCATGCACCAGACGGTTTAATCGAGGAGTGCGCCCATAGCCTCATCGTACCGGGCACTCAGGACATAGTCAATACCCGATACTTCAGCGGCTTCGGGTGTGAGAGCCATCAGGTCGTCCCGCCTGATCGTGGAAAGCCTGAAATTCCGGCTGCCTGCCATGATCTGCTGAAGACCGGTCTTAAACTTCTGTGTGTACGTATAGATACCGACAGCCCCCATCGGGATTTCGGCCATACGGGAGCCGAACTTTTCCCTGAGCTCCTCGTAGCTGACAAAGATTTCCTCAACCGAGTTACCAAACTTAGAGACCGACTTTGGCAGCTCGCCATCCCTGATCCACTTCCCGATATTCTTGCCGACCATACCGGGGATCATGAGCCCGCGGCCCATGCAGACAGCCTTGAAGTACGGGCTGCCCATCGCAAGCGCCTTGAAAACACCGGGCTCATCGGAGAACCCGCCGGCCATCGCAAGGTCGGGAACCCGAAAGCCCTTCTTCTCAAGTTTCCCGCAGAATTCATGGGCAAGTGACTGGAGATAGAACGTCGGGATACCCCATTCATTCATCATCGGCCACGGGCTCATGCCGGTTCCACCGGGTGCACCGTCAATCGTGAGCAGGTCAATCTTTGCTTCTGAACAGTAGCGCAGCGCCATCGCCAGTTCGACCATGGAGTACGCGCCGGTCTTTAATGTCACACGCTTGAACCCGATGTCACGGAGCCGGTCGATCTCGTCCATGAATCCTTCTTTTGTGATAAAACCAAGACGGGAGTGGCGCTCGAACTCCCGGATGGCACCAGCCTTATATGCCGCCTGGTTCTCTTTTATTGTCGGATCCGGAAGAACGATGAAGCCGCGCTTCTTCAGCTCGATTGCACTTTCAAGTGAACTGACCTTGATTTCGCCACCGATACATTTTGCTCCCTGTCCCCACTTGAGCTCGATCGTGTCAAGGTTGTGCCTGCTTGCGACATACTCCGCTGTTCCAAGCCGGGTGTCTTCGACATTCATCTGGACAAGGATCTCGCCATAACCATCATTGAATTTCCGGTATGTCGTGATACGGCGATCCATCTCGGGAGATTCCGTGACTTTTCCCTTGCTGTCAAGCTTGAGACCGGGATCGATACCGCAGACATTTTCGCCGCAGACAAGCGTGATGCCGGAGATTGCCGCACCGACAGCGAAATGTTCCCAGTTGGCGCGTGCAATTTCTGTTGAACCAAGCGCTCCCGTAAAAATCGGGAGGCGCATCTTCACTTTTTTATCCCACCCGTATTCAGTCACCGTATCCACGGCCGAGAAGACAGCGGTATCCGGACCGGCATCGGTATCCCCGGGAAGCCCGCGTGCCCCGACGGCATATCCCTGGATGTTCAGGTGCGAATAATCAATCGGGTAATTCTTGTCGGCTCCTGCCGTGATCTCGCCAAACGGACCGGGATACAGGACTTCCCGGCCCCGAAACGACGATAACCAGATCTCACAGCTGCCTTTACATCCGTCCATGCACCGGGTGCAGATACCCGAACACGGGACGACACTCCGTGAACGGTTTACGGTCCCCGTTGCTTCATTTGCATTTGGCTGTCGAAGATTCATTAACGGCACTCCAGAAGATTCGTATCTCTCATAATAATGAAAAGCATTCGGTACAACAAATATTCCACCAGTGATTTTTTTCCCCAGGCAAATTTTTGTTCATTTCCTGCGCTGATAAACACTTGCTTCCCACCGGAACCAGTCACCATCGTTGGTATTTTTTACTTCATTCATCCATTACCCGGATAAAAACAGCGACGAGTTCTGTTAATTGCATATATCGATGGACAACGTGGACGTATCTTCGCTGGATGCAATAAAAAATTAAAAAAAATATGCACTAAAAAATAGTGTGTTATTAAAAAATATTCAGATTGGGATCAGCTCGTACTCACTCTTTCCCATGCCGATTGATTCCGCGTACCGGATCTGCTGTTTCCCATCGGTATTCGCACGCATGCCGGTGAACTTATCCTCGCCTTTGTGGTGATGTGCGGTCAGCTGCGAGTCGGTAAAACCCGGCTGCTGGTTGACCAGATCGTAACTTGCCGCATCGATTGCAACCGGGTCCAATGACGCGACAATGCCGATATCCGGGACAATCGATGCATCGCTCCAGGGAACGCAGTCGCAGTCCGGTGTAATCCGGGTCAGGAAATTGATGTACCCGACTTTTCCCGTCTTTGCCTGCACCGCCCCATAGGCATACTCAACTAACCGTTCGACAAAGAGGGGGATCTCGGTTTCCCAGTCAATGTCGATTGCATGCTCCGGGCAGACAGTCATGCATTCAAAACACCCGATACAGAGCGTATGATTGATCGTGGATTTCTTTTTGACCAGTTTTGTCGCAGACTTCGGGCAGACGGCGATACACTTCCCGCAGCCGATACACCGGTCTTTTATCACAAACGGGCGTGCCTGGTGCTGTGCCCGTTTTCCTTCAGGGGGCGCACAACCCATCGCAAGATTTTTTATCGCGCCGCCAAACCCGGCGACTTCGTGCCCTTTGAAATGGCTCATCACGATCATGCTGTCTGCTGCGACAATGTCGCCTGCAATGGAAACCGTATCGAAATGCTTCTGCCCGATGGGAACCCGTGCGACATTTTTCCCGCACAAGCCATCGGCAATGATCACCGGCGCACCAACAACGGCATAATCAAACCCGTGCAAGATTGCCGTCGTGATATGATCGACTGCATTGGACCTGCTCCCCATGTACAGCGTATTGGTATCGGTGACAAACGGTTTGGCCCCGGCGGCCTTGACCGCATCGACAACCTGCCGGACAAATACCGGGCTGATATACGAATCGTTGCCCAATTCCCCAAAGTGCAGTTTGATTGCCGTGCGGTCATTCTTCTTTACACAGGACGCACAACCGCTTTTGGCAAAGAGCCGCTGTACTTTTGCCACCGTGCTCTCCTTGTCAGACCGTGCCCGCAGGCTTGCAAAATAGACAGGACTTTTCATACCAACAGGTCTCCAGAAATTCTTCCTCAAACGTATCGGATTGACACCCGCTCCTATATATTTCCGCCCGATCAGACAAGGGAATTCAGGTTACGGCGTTTATAGGTAGCCTTGTTGCTGCGGACAATCTCTTTAGCCCGCTCAAAGTACTGGCGGGATAGTTCCTCTTTGCCCAGTTCTTTTGCACAGATCCCAAGATTATTCCATGCGCCGGCATCGTTGGGGTTCTTCTCAAGCACCTGGTTATATGCATCGATCGCTTTTGTGATGATCTTTGATTCCCGTCGCAGGATACCGATCTTCCGCAATGTTTCAGCGCGGCTGTAGATAATCTCTTCTTCGCCCGGGGAGAGCTGGAGGGCTTTTTCGATATCCCTGAGTGCCTCGTCATCCCTGCCGATCTCACGATAGCAGATGCCCCGGTCATGGTAGGCAAAAACATACGAGGGATCAATCTCAATTGCCCGGGTAAAAAACGGTATTGCATCCGCACACCGGCCTTCGCGGTAATAGATCCGGAGCCCTTCAAGGTAGGGGGCTTTGGCCTTCCCGAGAAGCCGGTCAAAAATACCTGCCTGTTCGGCAGCACGTTCCGGTTTTGCCGGCCCCGCACGTTCCCGTGCCTGTGCCTCGGCCTGTAAAACAAGTTCCTTTCCAAGGCTGTCGGTGACATCCCGTACAATACCTATGGCACCGACAAACGTGCCTTTACTATCCGTGAGGGGTTCGGACTTCATCCACAGGATACGATCTGTTCCGGTCTCCCCGGTAACTTTTGTCCATGCCGTGAGGATTTTTTGTTCTTTTGCGATGAAATGATACTGGTACTGTCCGAGTGCCTCTTCATTTTCAAAAACAAGGTCAATGAGCATCGGCACCCGCCGCCCGAAAAACGGGATCGCGTACTCATGATCTTTCCTGCCGATCATATTATTTGCTTCAACCCCGGAGAGTGCCGCCATGCCCGCATTCCAGGCAATCACCTTGCCTTCCCGGTCGATGACAAATGCCGGGTCGGGAAAGAAGTTAATCGTATCTGAAAGCAGCCGCTGTGCGGTACCAAGACCCTTTCCGACAATTTTTCCTTCCACGGCAAGACGGATCATGTGTACCATGTTCCTGAGCTGGGGGTTGATATCGTCACCTTTTTTTAGGAAAAAATTCGCCCCGTTATTGAGCGCTTCAATTGCCGCATATTCCCGGCCCACACCGGTAAAGATGATTATTGGCGTCGTATCGCCTTTCGAGCGGACAATCTTTAAAAATTCTATGCCATTGATGTCGGGCATATCGTAATCGACGATAATCGCGTCGAACGCATGATCGTTTAATGCCGTCAGGCCCTCTTTTGCCGATCGCAGCGATTCAACCTTCATATCACCGAACCGTTCGAGAAACGTCCGGGTGACATCGAGAATTTCCTGCTGGTCATCAAGAATCAGTACTGAAAGCATGAAAAGACACTTAACGGGAATATGACCGTAAAAGAGAAAAAGATTGCGTGTTTATTCCCTCTTGTGGAGCTGGTGATCCAGGCAGAAGAGATGCCCGGGTACGTCGCCGACAAGGTTAATCTGGGCAAGAATCGCGCTTGCATTCTCCTCTTCTTCGACCTGTTCTTTAACAAACCACTGGAGCATCTCAAAGGAGGCGTGATCTTTTTCTTTTGCCGCCATCTCAACAAGTGCATTGATCATGCCGGTGACCTTCTGCTCGTGGGCATAAACCTCCTCAAAGACTTTTCCTGCCGACGCCCACCTGGTCTTTGGGGCTTCAATGGCGCCAAGGGAAATTTTACCGCCGCGTGCGATAATATAGTCATAGAATCTGAGCGCATGGCCCTGCTCTTCCTTTGCCTGTACCCGCAGCCATTTTGCAAAACCTTTCAGGTTGGCCGATTCAAAATACGCGGACATACCAAGATACAGGTACGCCGAGTAGAATTCACGGTTGATCTGCTTATTGATTGCATCTTCCATGGTTTTTGATATCATCCCATAACCTCCAATACGCCTTGTTGTTGATTTGGTGTTTAATAAGGATTTCGTATCCCTGCAATAAAGAACAATGAACCCGGTACTGCTGCAAGGCTCGCAAGACATCAGGGAAAAAAAACAATTGTTCATCACCGGCTCATGGGGAGTTGCCCGGGCACGATCTTTTTTTTTCTTGCGGATCTGCTCAAGAGGAGTTGCCGGAAAAAGCGGGACGGGGGATTACGGTTTATTGAGGGAAACGATGAGCGAACGCACCCACAGGAGCCTTTTGATCCCGCACATACCGTCATTCCCGGGTTTTTTTTAGTGCGGGGTTCCACTCTTTTTTCCCACTAAACCCTTAATAGATGAGCGGTATATGTTTCATCGCGGATACCTGATAATCCGGCAGGTTTTTTTAAAAAGAGGATGCCATGAATAAAGAAAATGGACCGGACATGGATCGTTACGACAACAACCCACTTGCCACTCTTCACTGGAAAGAGATGTGGGACGCACTTTCCTATCTTTCCATGATTATCGATCCTGCATACCGGATCCTGGTTGCAAACAAGGCAACAGCGGAAATCCTCGGAATGTCCCCGCACGATCTGGTGGGAAAACCCTGCCACGAACTATTCCACGATCCGGGTATGCCCCCACAACAATGCCCGTATATGGCCCTGGCCAAAAACGGGAACGAATATCACGGATTCGAGATCAAAGTACGGGATCGGACATATCTTGCCAGCTGCAACCCGGTCCGGGACGCTGCAGGTACAGGCACGCATATCATCCTTATCGCGACCGATATCACCCGGCAGAAATGCAGGGAAGTCCAGGCAAAAGACTGCTACCGGCGCTACCAGTTCATGACTGAACAACTTCCCGGGTCCATCTGGGCAACAGATACCTCGCTGCGTTTCACCAGTATCGGAGGTACCGGGATTAAGGATCTTGGAATCAAGCCGGATCAGCTTATCGGGAAATCGGTCGAAGAGTTTTATTCCGACCAGCCTGGCAGGGAAGACGCAGTCCAGGCACACCGGCGTGCTTTGCTGGGTGAAAACGTATCCTACGAGATCGAGCGCAACAACCGGTTATACATCGCGTACGTTGAACCGCTCCACGACGATCACGACAAAATTATCGGAACACTTGCTATCGCTCACGATATCACCGACCAGAAACGTGCACAGTTCGTCCTTGAGCAGATCAACAAAAAGCTTACCCTGCTCAACTCCATCACCCAGCACGACACCAATAACAAGATCTGTGCGCTGATGGGGTACCTGGAACTTTTAAAAGACCAGACGCAAGACCCGGACAACCTTGCCATGATCGATAAAAAAATATATCCGATCCTTGACGATATCAGGGAACAGATCGCGTTTACCCGGGCGTACCAGAACATCGGGCTATCGTCACCGCAATGGCAGGATGTCACCTACCTCATCGGTAAACTGCACGCGGACGGGATCGCGATTCAGAGCGATGTACCTGGTCTGCTGGTCTTTGCCGATCCGCTTCTGGAAATGGTATTCCAGAACCTGCTGGACAATGCCCTGCGCCACGGCATGCACGTGACGGACATCCGGGTATCGGCACAGGAAACAGCATCCGGGCTTGTTCTGATCTGGCAGGACAATGGTGCAGGCATCGAACCGGAGATCAAGGAAAAGATCTTTGACCGGGGATTCGGGAAAAATACCGGCCTTGGGTTGTTTTTAATTAAAGAGATCCTTTCGATCACCGGTATTACCATCCGTGAGACCGGGACATCTGGCACAGGAGCATGCTTCGAGATGCATGTTCCTGAAGGGGCATATGGCTTTACCAGGAGTCCGGCGCAGTAACCGTATACCCGAATGCAAAAAAACCATGCACCAGCCCGGCTCAGGCAGGATAAACTTTTTTTTTCGCACCGATACTTCTTTTTTACATAAGAAAGAAATTGTTATATGAAACCCCGTCGCTTTTATTAGTACGATAACGGAGAATACCGAGGAATACAATGAAGAGAAATATCCAGATTGAAGCTCTCGATCAAATACCCCTTGAAAAACAGCGGATTGAACTTGTCGAACGCAAGTGCCTGGGGCATCCCGACAGCCTTGCCGACGGTATTGCGGAGTCGATCAGCCAGGCACTCTGCAAAGCCTATCTTGAAGAATTCGGCGTCGTGCTGCACCACAACACCGACCAGGGCGAAGTTGTTGCCGGGGAATCATGCCCGAAGTTTGGCGGCGGCAAGATGATCCGCCCGATTTATGTCCTGCTGGACGGGCGGGCGACAAAACAGTTCGATGGCGTTACCATCGCAACGGATGCGATTGCCGTTGACGCTGCACACGCGTATCTCCATAAAATCCTGCCCGAACTCAACCTGAGCCGGGATGTAACCATCGACTCCCGGCTTGGAACCGGATCCACGGATTTACGGGATGTTTTCAAACCCTGCCAGGGTAAGGTGCCACGGTCAAACGACACGTCCTTTGGTGTCGGTCATGCGCCATTCTCCGATGTCGAAACGATCATCAGAACCACGGCAGACTTTATCGATGTAAAACTCCGCAGGAAGTATCCGGCAATCGGCCAGGACATCAAGATCATGGGCCTGCGGGACAAGGATACCATCACCCTCACGGTTGCCTGTGCCATTGTCGATAAATACTGTGCAGATATCAAAGAATACCAGGAATACATGGCCCTCCTTCAGGAGCAGATTACGGCGGTTGCAAAGAAATGTTCAAAGCGCAAAGTTGCCGTCCATGTCAATACTGCCGATGACATTAAAAAGAAGAGTGTCTTTTTGACCGTCACCGGCACGTCCGCCGAGATGGGCGACGACGGCTCCGTCGGCCGTGGCAACCGGTGCAACGGACTTATCACTCCCAACCGCCCGATGAGCATGGAAGCGACGAGCGGGAAAAACCCGATCAACCATATCGGCAAGATCTACAACCTGCTCTCGACCCAGATTGCACAGGAATGCGTCACCAAGGTTGACGGCATCGAAGAGATGTACGTCCGCCTGCTCTCCCAGATTGGAAAGCCCATTGACCTCCCGCTGGTCGCAAGCGTCCAGGTCCTGCCCAAGTGCGGGGTCAACCTGAAAGACATCAATGCCGAAATCGATGGAATTGTGAATGAAAATCTTGCCAATGTCACCAGCATCACAGAGAAGGTCATCCGCGGTGAGCTCAAGACCTTCTGATACGAAAGCCACAAAAAAAACGGCACTGCGTAAAAAACCTAGTGATACCTCCTCTTTTTCAGGCATGGTCAGGCTTGCGATCCCCAACAAAGGGCGGATTGCAGCACCGATCATGGATCTCATGGAAAAAAGCGGGCTCCATCTCCCGGATCTGACTGAACGCCGGCTGATCACCCGCACGCTCGATCCGCACGTGGAGATCCTGTTTGCCCGCCCGGTCGATATTCCCGAATACGTAGCAACCGGTGCCGCCGATCTGGGTATTACCGGGCACGACATGGTGACCGAGCGGGAATCTGATGTTGAGGAACTCCTCGATCTCCAGTTCGGGAAAGCAACGCTCGTGCTTGCGGTCCTCGACGATTCAGATATCACGTCCGTCCACCAGCTCAAAGGGGCAAAGATCGCCACGGAATTTCCGGTGATTGCCAAGCGGTATTTTGCCAGCAAACATGTCCCGGTAAATATTGTCCTTGTGGGCGGCGCCTGCGAAGCAACGCCCCATCTTGGCATCGCAGATGCGATTGTTGACCTGTCCAGTTCCGGCAACACGCTCAAAACAAACCGGCTCCGGGTGATTGACGACGTGCTCGTGACATCCACCGTCCTGATTGTAAACAGGGACTCGCTTGCAACAAAAAAGGAGAAGATCGGTGAGATCCGGCTTGCCCTTGAAAGTGTCGTACGGGCCCGCGGGCAGTGCTACCTGATGATGAACGTAAAACGGGCATCGCTGGATTCCGTAAAGAGCGTGCTCCCGGGGCTTTCAGGGCCGACTGTCATGGAAGTGGCATCGACAGAGGATCTTGTCGCTGTCCATGCGGTTGTCAATGAAGAGCGGGTCTATGCACTGATCAATTCCCTCAAGCGTGCGGGCGCCCGGGATATTCTGGTGATGTCCATCCAACGGATGATACGCTGATTTTATTATGAGAATTTTTCCTGCGGTTGATATCCTCGGCGGCCGGTGTGTCCAGCTGGTGCAGGGAAAACGGGAGAGTGCCACGTCCTATGGCGACCCGTTTTCCTGCGCCACCCGCTGGATCGATCTTGGCGCCGATGCGCTGCATGTCGTGAATCTCGATGGCGCATTTGGGGAATCGGCGCACAACGCCGACCTTATCCGGTCGCTGATTAAGCTGACCGGTATTGAGATAGAGCTTGGCGGAGGAATCCGCTCGGTTGATGATGGCATCCTCTGGCTTAACACCGGGGTTTCCCGGATTATCATCTCCACGCTTGCCATAGAACATCCGGAGTCTGTACAGGTTCTTTCCGATGAGTACGGCAGCGACCGGGTGATGGCAGGAGTCGATGCAAAAAACGGGAAGGTTGCCATTCACGGCTGGCAGGAGACTGCCGGCGATTATCTTCTCTGGGCGCAGAAATTCGAGGAACTCGGTGCCGGTTCCCTGCTCTACACCAATGTCGATGTGGAGGGCCTGCAGGAGGGCGTGAAATTTGAACCGGTGAAGAAACTTATCGCTAACGTGCACGTGCCTGTCGTTGTTGCCGGGGGAGTTTCCAGCCGATCGGATGTTGCCGGGCTCCGGGCAGCAGGGGCATCTGCCGCTGTGCTTGGATCAGCACTCTACAGCGGTAAGATATCGCTCAAAGAAGCACGGGAGGAATCTCGATGAGAAAAGTCAAGCTTGTTCGTACAACAAAAGAGACCAGCATCACTCTCACTCTCGATCCCGACGGGACAGGGAACGTATCGGTAGAGAGCGGCATACCATTTTTTGATCACATGCTCGCCGCAATGACAAAACACGGGGGTTTTGATGTTGCGTGTATCGCCAAAGGCGATCTTGGCGTGGACTGCCACCATACGATAGAGGATTTGGGCATCGTCCTTGGCGACGCGATAAAACAGTCGCTTGGCGAAGGAAAAGGAATCCGGCGGTTTGCCCATGCCATTATCCCGATGGATGAATCCATTGCGCAGGTTGCCCTTGACTGCGGAGGACGGGGATACCTTGTCTATACGGGAACATTTGGCAACAAGACGCTTGGCACGATTCCCGTGGACCTCTTCGAGCATTTCTTCTTCTCCCTCTGTTCGCATGCCGGTATTACCGCCCACATCACCTTCTCCGGGAAAAACGACCACCACAAGTGCGAAGCGGCGTTCAAGGCATTCGGGATTGCCCTTGGTAAAGCGATGTCTTTGGGCGGCAAAAACAAAGGGGTCCCCAGCACGAAGGGAATGTTCTAGATTCCCTGCCCGGTCATTTGACCGGGGGAATAACCCTCCCTTTTTTTGTCGGAATAATTTTTTTTACAATATCCGCAATTATTTCTGGATCCGTCCGTGGAGCGCTATTTCACGTTCATTTTAACGGGAACTATTCGTATCTTCCCCAATGAAAATCCAGAGTTTTATTTTTCATAAAAATTTGAAATTTACTGGCGATTGATTAGACAATCGGGAAAATTGATGAAAATGTAAACGGTCTATTCTCAAAAAAATTGTGATGTATGCCGCCGTACCAAAAAGCGACGCCCCCGAGGCGGATCAATGACAAATAATTATCACAACGTTGCCCCGCCGTGCCCCGGAGGGGCCCTGAGGCGGGGAACCCTCGTTATTAACAATTGAAGGGTGCTGACAACAGATTGTACAAACTAAAAATTTATGGATGTACGGAACTTTTTCATTGCTTTGATATGAAACCTGTTGGTTCATGCACGGTTTTTTTATTAACCTGCGGGAAATTGGAAAAAAGATCTGAAGTAATTGTTGAACTCTCTCAATTGAACAAGCGACAAAACCAAAAAAAGTCTGTCAACGCTTACCGACAGGTTATCGTGTCAATTATCTTTGGCGTAAACGCACTTTTTTAAAGAGCTTTTTTAATAATTTGAACCGAAGAGAAAAAAAGAGTTGAACTCAGGGCTTTGCTGCCAGGTCAACGTCTTCTTTCTTGATGGTCTTTCTGCCTGCGTGCTCTGCAAGCTTGTTCGCTTCCTTGGTCAGCTGGGCGATGTATTTCTCTGCCTTGACGACAAGTGCTTCTGCTGCATCGCTTCCCACTCTTTCAGCCCCGTTCTTCTTTGCAATCCTTACAACTGCTGCGATTGGTAAATCTGCCATGTTTCTTACCTCAAAGAGAAAGTATATTGAAATATATAAATACTTTTTGGCAAAAACCGTCATTTTACCCTTTATTACGGTATCGGAAGGATTGCCGCAACGTTCAGGCAAATCGCGCTTCAAAATGTCGCAGAATAATTTTTAAATCTTTCAAAACGATTATTTAAAAAAACAAGGCACTTTAACGGTTTTAAAATTATTCCAACAATGATGCAGCGAGCATTAATGCATTGGTGTAATCCGGTGAGGCGCGCGAGGTATCCACGAAAATTCTGGGGATATTTACTACGGGCGCGCCATGTGCGTGCCCGGCTCCCAAAAAGGTGAGCGTACGGAAGATTAAGTTGCCGGAAATACCATCGGGAGCGATGATAAGTCCGCAGTTTTCAACGGCGTTCTCAATGAGGATCTCACAGTGCGTTGCACCGCCCAGCCGGGCCACAAGTTCGGCATCGGCAAGACTCCGGTCAACCATCTCATGCCTGCCGACATCCCCGAACCTGCCCCCCGAAAGGATGCCGACTCGTTCGGACAGGCCGAATTTCCGTGCAATGACCCGGCCCTTCCTGACCAGTTCCAGTTTGTCCTGCACGGTCCATCCCTCGTCGATCCCGACCGGGGAAAGCAGGAATTTTTTCCCGTGTGCTGTTTCAAGAAGTGCGATTCGTTCAAGGTGATCGACACCTGCTGCGGTTTTTAATGCAGTTAACGTGGCGTTGGAGGGAAGTGTGCCCCGGACTGCCGCATCGATTTTCCCGGTCATCAGATCGGTGACAAGCGCCCGTTCCGGTTCGGCGTTTTCGTGCAGGACAACACCGTTTTTTGCAGACCCCGGTTTTACCGTACCGGGCCTGCAATAGCCAATAACCTCAAACGCCCCTTTCACCGGGCCGGCGCTTGCGATAACTTTCTCTCCATCGTCGCCAATGCCAATGCCAATGCGTTTTACTGCTGCGGGCATTGGATATCCCCGGCGCGCAGGTGCATAATCCCGTTATCGATAAAATCAAAGACTTCCGCTTCGTTTCCCTCGTAACAGACGTTAAGTTTGTGGGAATCGTTTACGGTTCCTATCGCCTTTGCACGCATCCCGACGCGCTCAAACCGGCCGATCACATCCGCAACATGCTGTTCCTTGACCGTCAGGACAAATCCCATGCCGGGGTACATTTTTATCCACTGCTCAAAGGTCATGTTGTTTGATGCAAGGTCGGGTTTTGGGATGAGCCCGAGATCGATATCTGCACCCTTCCCGCTGACTTCGAGAAGCATTCCGATAGTGCCGATGATGCCCGGGTTGCTGATATCCTTACCGGACGTGACAAGGTGATCCTTTCCGATCTCTTCCAAAACTGCGATCTGTGCCCTTACAACATCCGGGGATTTCATCGTCACCGAATCCCAGTTAAGGGCACAGGATGGGTGAACCCTGCCGGTGATATCGATTGCGGCAACCACACGATCGCCCGTCTGTGCCCGGTTGCTGTAGATGACCGAGTCAAGCCGGGCCGAACCAAGGATGGATACATCGATCACGCTGTACGGGGCATCAGGGTGCAGGTGCCCGCCGACAATCGGGACCCCGAACTGGGCGGACGCATCGTGCATTCCTTTGACCACCAGTTCGAGAATCTTCGTGTTTTTTGACATGGAGAACACGTCGACCATCGCAATCGGCTTCCCGCCCATTGCAGCGATATCGTGAATATTGACAAGCACCGAGCAGTATCCTGCCCAATAGGGATCCGCCTCCATGAGTTTACTCCAGATCCCGTCCGCCGCAAGAAGAAGCGCTTCGCCGTTATGCTCGATCACCGCTGCATCTTCACCAAATGAAGCGACGACGTGTGGGGCCTCTATCCGTAAGCCTTTTACCATCTCGCCGATGGCATGTTTTCGCTTTACGCCTTCGTATTCCCGGACGACTTTTGCAATCGCCTCTGTGGAGCAGCTGTGAACCACGCTATTTCACCTTGGATTGTATAGTGACAATATGTCGTTAGGGTATTTTAGTGTCATCAGAGATAATTTATTTGATATACGGTCAACGTGTTGGTATGGACTGGGCAGAAAAATATCGTCCCGTACGCCTGCAGGACATCGTCGGCAATGCGACGGCAGTCCGCCAGATGGCGGATTGGGCAAAAAACTGGACGAGCAGGTCAAAACCGCTCCTGCTGTACGGCAAGCCCGGTATCGGCAAGACGTCGAGCGCCTATGCGCTTGCCTCCGATATGGCATGGGACGTCATCGAACTCAACGCAAGCGATCAGCGGACGGCAGCAGTCATTGAGCGGATTGCCGGCGCCGGCAGCCAGACCGCGAGCCTGACCGGGTCGTCACGAAAACTCATCATCATGGATGAGGCTGACAACCTTCAGGGAACCGCCGATCGCGGCGGTGCAAAAGCGATTATTGAATGCATAAAAAATTCCCGGCAGCCCATCATCCTGATCGCAAACGACCTCTATGGCCTTTCCCCCGAGATCCGGCTCCGCTGTGAACCGGTCCAGTTCCGGGCGCTTCCCGCACGTTCCATCGCGCCGCGCCTGAAATTCATCTGCTCGGCGGAGAAAATCACCTGTTCCGAGGCGGCAATCCACGGGATCGCAGAAAGTGCAGACGGCGACGTGCGCTCGGCCGTGAACATGCTCTTTGCGGCGGCGATAGGGCGGGATAAGCTCAGTGACGAGCAGGTGCACACGTCGCAGAAGGATGAACGCGTGTCGATCTTCTCGCTCGTCTCCGCGCTGTTTGGCAAGGCGTCGGATGAGGATATCATGCGGCTCTCGCGGGACGTGGACGATACGCCCGATGACGTCGAGCAGTGGGTGGAAGGAAGCGTTCACCTCATTCCCGATCCGGATTCTCTGGACCGGGCATACCGTCACCTCTCGCGGGCAGACGAGTACCTTGGTTACACCTACAGGCGCCAGTACCACATGCTCTGGCGGTATGCCACGGCAATCATGCTGCTTGGCGTTGCCGATGCGGCCGACGGGCGCGGCATCCATACCCGGATTATGCCTCCTGAACGCTGGCAGAAGATGTCGACGGCAAAGAAACAAAAAGCGATCCGGGCGATGGTGCTTGCCAAGCTTGCCGGCACCATGCACCTCCCGCAGAACACCCTGCGTGAGAAATACCTTGGCATCATCTCGCTCCTTGTTGAATATGATCCTGAAACCTACACCCGCGAGCTGCAGTTCGATGCCGACCAGCTCAACTTTTTCCTCAACGATAAAGAGCGGTCCAGCGCCATCGTCAAAACGATTGCGCAGGAAGAGCGGGAGCGGGAGAAGGAACAGCAGAAAAAGTCAAAAGCAAAAAAACCCGTTGCCGTTACAGAAGGGCAAAAACAACCGGAACCTGTCCCGGCGCCGGTGGCGCAACCGTTACCGGAGAAGATGGTTGAGAAGAAACCGTCGTCCCATAATCAGTCCACGCTCTTTGACGGGTTCTGACAACGGTAATACCGGTGCAGGATAACACCACAGTCGATGCGCTCCCCCCCGTTCCCGAACAATTCAAAGCCCAGATGGTAGACCACCAGATCGCAGTCCAGCCGCTGCGCCAGTGCAATGAGGGGTGGGATCATCTCCTCGGCCGGGCGGATTGCATAGATCGCATCTGCACCGCTGTACCGAAAAAATTCCGGATCAAAAATATCGTCAACGAAAAAAGACAGCCAGTCCGGTTGTGGGAAATTTTTAACATCGGTTGCCCGGATTTTGGCGCCGGCCTCAAAAAGTACCCGCGCGGCATCGGTGTTCTGCCCTATTCCGACTTCGACAACATCGTGGTACTGTGCGGCAATATATGCGCCGATACTTTTCTCAATATGTTTATAGCCGCCCATCCAATAGAATAAAGCGATGCATATCCATATTTTTTGGGATCGGCTGTCCCCTGCGGGCCTGCAGGTGCCGGTTGCCCGAAATATCGCGGCGATCATCGGTGTCCCGGCGCGTGTTGAAGAAAACCCGGTACGTATTATGGGATATGTGGATGTGCGAAAACAGATTGATGCACAGGCACAACTGGACCACCTTGCCGCATACAAGCACCGGCACGATCTTAAGGATCCCATCCTGCTCGTTCTTAACCAGGATATGTTCAATCCCGGCCACAGTTTTGTTTTCGGCCTTGCCCGGGAATCGGTGGGGGTTGCCGTGGTCTCCACCGCCCGGCTCTCCAATGAATACTATGGTCTTATGGAAAACGACGACGACCTGATTGACCGGACGACAAAAGAAGGTGCACATGAGGTTGGACACCTGCTGGGTCTTGGCCACTGCAAAAACCGGGAATGTATCATGTTCCGCCCCGATACCCTCGACGAGCTTGACGGCAAGAAAAAAATGCTCTGCGATACCTGCCGGGATCTGCTGGAACAGAAACTCGGGCAGGACGCAGGATAATCGTTTACCCTTTTAAGAACCGTGCCGGGATGCCCCGGTTTCCCCCGGACTTAAAGCAGGTAATGGCAGGATATCGACTTCCATTTTGCTGATCTTCTCGTAAAGTTTCTTTTTTCTGACGATCGGCCAGAGTTCATAGAGGAGCACCGTGACCGGTTCCCACATAGCGGCCCAACCGGTGATCATGAGAGCATCTGCGATCACGAGGAGGATTACCGAATTACTGATGCTCAGGAGATACTGGCCGCCAATAAGGCTTAAGAAGAGAAACGAAAGCCCGATGATCAGGGCGAACCTGCCGTATTTTATCCGGTTGCGGAGCCTGCGCTCGGTAACAAGCATCCGGTACTGGAAGTGATTATGTACTGCGGGGACTATCTTTTTTGCCTGTTCGGTCGAAGCGAGGTCCGGCGGCAGGTAGATTGCCATCCTGAATTGTGTCTTTGAGGGAAAATCCTCAACCGTGTCGATAATATATTTCTCCGCTTCAGCATCGAGTTCTTTTTCACGAAACGGTGCAGGATCAAAAGAGTTGAAGAGCTGGACAATTGACGAGAGCTTGATCTCGATGAGGATCTTTCCCTCCACCTTTTTATATGACGATTCTATATCCTGCATCTGTGGTTCCTCTACCTCATATGCAACGGCATGACCCATAAAACTGTTTTTATCCGGGTAGGGAACTGGCCAAAGATGAACCGGCGCGGTTTTTCTCATTTATTGCCCGCTGGTGTTCTGCCGGATTGCTTCGAGCGCCTCCTGGATAATGTCCTGCGTCTCATCGTCTGCTGTGCGGTACAGCAAGCGAAGGGGGGCAATTGCCCTTGGGTCGCCAATTGCACCCAGTGCCCAGACTGCCTTGAGCCGTACCCGAACATCTTCATCGGCAAGAGCAAGAATCAGCGGTTCTATGCCCCGTGCATCCCGGAGCCGGCCAAGGGAGAGTGCCGCATTCCACCGGTTGCCCGGATTATCGTCAGTGAGCCTGGAAAGATAAAATGCCAGCCGCGCTTCTCCATCCGGCTCTCCGGATTCATCGGTTTCGTCGGTCGTCATGTGACCGTGATCACGTACGTGGCGCCGCCATGGCTCGCGTCGCCGTAATTATACTTGCCCGGGGCCGTGAAGGTATAGGAAAAGGTCTGGTTGGTCTGGAGCGTGCCTGAATCGAACAGCTGTTTTTCATAGTTCGGGGCGAGATGGGTGACGGTATGGGTGACCGGATCTTCGTTTTTCCAGATGACGGTTGTTCCGGTTTTTATATTCAAAAGTTCAGGATCGAAATGGTTGTCCCGGATCCTCACGTATACCGTTCCACCATTGCCGGCTGCCGTGCCGGTGCCGGAACTGCCCGCACCATTGACCTGTCCGGATGCCGGCGAAGCTGAACCGGTGGTTTGCGCAGGCGAAGATTGTACAGTACATCCGGCAACGAGAATCCCCATAAGCAGGAAAACAACGAGAATGAAAAATACTCTCATAAGAAAATGGGAGTGATATAAAACGATAAAAATGATTCGATTTTATTGTGTGCCCGGGTTACTCCCGGTCTTTTATGTAGAGGATGCCCTCGGGCTCCTTGTAATCGGTTTTAATGACAATGGTATTTGATATCCGGTTAAATACCCGGAGTTTTGTTCCCGACATTCCCAGCCATCCAATCAGGCAGTCAAACGGCAGGAGGAATGCCTTGCCAAAACTTTCCAACGCGGCAGCACCGTAATGGATCTTTGTCCCGTCACGGTTCACAACCCGGATATTCATCACCATCTTGCCGATGGACTGGCCCTTGTAACTCTCGGTAACGGTCCAGTAGAGGAAGAAAAAGATGCTCTGGAAACCGATCTCAAAGAGTCCCCAGTGCTGATAGTCCCAGAGGAAGTGGATTGTCCATATGGGTTCGAGAATGCCACGCACGATATTTAAAAAGAGAATCACCAGGATGACGTCAATAAGCCATGCCCATAAACGGGTCAGCCACTTTGCGAGGTGGAGGGTTTTTCCGGTGTCCTGCCGAATACACACAGGTTCGGGTTCAGGTTGTGGAACAGGTTCGGTTCCGGTACTATCATTTTCCATTTCAGAAATATCATGTGCAGTGGTACTGAATGAAGTTAACTCTTCACGCAGGTGCAGTATATTAATGGGCTTATGAAAATCCGGTCATTATTCCCGGTAGATCAAGCGTGAAATATTTTTTTATATTCCTGAAAAAGGAGCGGTGCGGTATGTGTGTATCCGTTTCAGGAATGATTGCTTCCTCTTGTGCAACGCTGTCCGGTTAAATACACAAGTCTTTTTTTTTTAAATCCGGATTGCCTGCACAGAGTTTTTTTAATTTTCCGCAGTAATTTTGGCAGAACAAAGTATTTTATCTCGCAGTCAGTAACATAAAAAAAATAACACAGGCATGAGGGAAAGACTGACATGACAGACGCGGTCATTACCGAATTTGCAGGAATGCGTGGGGGATCGGCTACCCGGATCTACCAGTACACCCGTGAGGGCATCCGGGTTCTCAATGGCAGGCGGGTTCTCAAACGGCTGTACCTGTTTGATCCATCTTCAAACATGATGATGGAGCGCGATACCAGCCGGCAGGACAAAGTTCTCCGGCGGTTCGTGTTTGACGATTACGGGATGCTTGAAGAGTCATTTTCGTTCGGGCTGCCGCCCCGGACTTTCCGGTACGAGAACGGCGGCCGGCAGATTGTCATGCGGGAAGGCGGGGACTATGGGGCAGTCGGGAAGACCTACACGTTTGAAGATAACGGGATTTCCGAAACTGCGTATGGACGCAACGGCGAGATCGAGCGGGTCTTTGTGTTTGCGCCCGGCAATGATACGATACTTATCCGCAGGGGCGGCTGGTACGGCGATGTCGATCGGACGCTGGTGTTTGAAGGCATTGCAACGTCGCTGTTCCGCGAGCCCGAGGCATTTCTCCAGTTCCTGATGTTCACCGAGCAGAGCCACGATGAGCAGGAGGCGGACGTGCAGGAGCAGGTGGCAAAGATACGTGGCGAAGCACCGGCCGCACCGGGCCGGAGCAGGTTTGCATATACTGGTCCACGACATGCGTCTGACGATGCCGGACGAGCAGACGGGATTGCCGGGTCGCGTTCTCCGGCCCGGCCTGACCTGCGATCCGGCGCTCGTCCTGCCGAATCCCCGGCCCGGCGCCCTTCGATGCAGGCCGGCGATTCATTGGATGCCGGTATCGATTTCATTCCTGAAGGGGATCTGGCCCCCCGGCGCATACCGTCCGGCAACCCTGCGGCACGCGACCGGAGCGGTGGGATCCCGTTCGAGGAGCGCTGGCAGAGTGCACAGCCGGATGGCGAAAAACTTAACCAGGGCGGGAGCAGCCGGATCTCGCTGGATGAGCGCTTCCAGAGCTCCCGCGACGAAGACCGGACTCTTTCTGAAGGGAGGAGCGCCCGGATCCCGCTCGAAGAACGTTTCCAGAGTGCAGAGCAGGATAAGGAAGAACTTACACCGGGGAGAAGTACCCGCATTTCGTACGAGGAGCGTAAGACCGGGAGAAGGCTGCCGTAGGCCCCCGGGTGCTTGTGGGGAAAGGTAAAGATCTCCTCCTCATAGATGAACAATTTTTAAAAAGGAAATAATTTTTTTCGCTCCAGACATTCCTGGAAAGCCCTGGTATCCGATGCAGCCCCGATAAAAAAAAAGGTGATAGCCGCGTTTCAGTCGCACCGGAGCTTCCCGGCTTTTCCGATATTTTCAAGATCATGTTCATCGATCATGATCGTGACAATTTCCGGATCGACATTGAGTGTCGAAACAAGGGTATTGGTGAACTCTTTGACAATCCTGCGTTTCTGTTCGGTGGTAGATCCTTTTTTCATTTTTATGATTACAACGGGCATGTGATGTCCTCCTTTTTGTATACCAATATTTTCGCGGCGAAGTATTTAGACGCGGGGTTTGGACCGGTTGTCAGGACCCGGGTACCCCGTTTTTTCCCCACCCGGTTCTGCCCGTTCCGTGTCCCGACAGTCTTACGGGGCATTTAAATTCGCCGGTTTCTCATTTTTGGAATTTATTCAGCCAGACCCATCACCTTCTGCATTCCATGCTGGTATGTCAGCGTAACCCCTTCTGACACCGGAGGAGCCCATGAGAGCCCCTCCGTAGTTTCCGGTTCTGGTGAACCATTGGGCAAACGGGAAAAGGAGAACAGAGTAACAAAAACAAAAACGACCTGAGGGTACATTTTTGGTACTCCAAAAAAATGGAACAGTGCACCCGGATTGTTATAAAAATCCTGCAAAACTCTCCGTTTTCCTTTCCGGCCGGTTCATAATAAAAGCCCATTATCTATCCGAACCAAAGTCCCGGATGTCAAAGGGGCCCCGATGACAAGAACGTTCGGAGAACTCTGATGAGTTCCTCTCATCCTTCCCGGTTCTGGTGAACCATAAGGAAAATGGAGGTATCACAACGACAGAAAAAAATTCAACCACCAACGAGAACCAGCCGGCCCCTGTCGGGTCCGGTGAACCGGGAACCGGCCCGGAATCCCCGGAAGTTCAGGAACAACGGATGGCGCCCCGTAAAAGTCCCACACCACGGCTTGTTGAACGGGCGACTGCCCTGAGGGGGCAGCACATCGGGCGGCCGCCGGAACCAAAAAGCGTACGCCGGCGCCGGACGCACGACGACATCTACGAAAAGGGTCCCGAGATCCCGTACGTGAAGTTCGAGGCCGCGGCCCGCGACCTTGTCTGTTCCCTCATGGAGCGGCAGGACCGGATGAACGAGGAGATCTTTCTCAGGATCAACGACCTTGGCTACCGGCTTGATGCACTCGAAGAGGCCCGGAAGGGGAAAGGAGGCGGGAAGTGACCCGGGGCCGGCGCCCGCTCAGTGCCCTTGATGAAGCCGTGGAGATCGCCGGCCGGCGCGGGAGCGTTGAGGACGTAACCGGCAAACGCTACCGGGCATTCGATTTCCTCATCATCGAACCGTTCCGGGTCGTATTCGTGAAGGTGAAGCGTTCGCAGACCTCGTTTACGTACCCCTTGGAAGTTTTGTGCAAATACCGGCGGGAGATCGCGAGCCTTCACCGCATGGCCTTAACCTCCGTGACGGCCCGGGAGTTCTGGGCCCGGGCCCCGGCCGGGGAATGGCAGTTCTTCCTGGTCCGGCACGATTCCATTCTGGAGATCCGGGCCGATGGCACGTATATCCCCCGTGAATCCATTCCGGTGAATGCGGCAGACCTGTCCGGCACACCTGATGAGGGGGAGTAACTCACTTTTTTCGGCATCCCCTTGGGAGGGTATCCCGAAATGGTCGATCCAAGGCCTTATCGGCCTCCGTTTCCCCATTTTTTGACCAACTTCTGCAAAAAACGGTACACTTTTGCTCACTTTTTCCGGATATGCCCGTTTTTTGGGGATTCAGGCCAAACGGGGCATGTTGCGTGGCGCTGTAAAACGCTAATGTACGCTATTGGAAGGCAAAAGTCAAGGGGGGTGGGGGGGTAGCATGGTTGCGGTGGGGCGGTCGGTAATCTCCGGTACTGGCAGCGAGACTGATATTTCAGGAAAACGAACTGAAGAGACTACCTTCATGAGATGTAACCACAATATATCTTCACTACAAAAATTACCGGTGGGATCTATGGCAGACGGACAAGATTATTTTTTAATCCTTCTCATCCTGTCGGTGCTGCTGAATTTCTTATTCCCTGTTCCGGCGTTCCTTTCCCCTCCCTTCACGTATTTCGGGATTCTCATCATCGGCTTTGGTTTTGTCCTGGCTCTCTGGAGCCGTTCATTATTTCTCAGAAATTCAACAACCCTTCAGCCGTCTGAAGAACCAACGGCACTCGTGACCTCAGGCCCGTTTCGTATAAGCCGTAACCCGATATACCTGGGAATGGCATCAATCCTCTTCGGTGTCGCAGTAGTGCTGGGAACTCTTGTTGCCTTTGCATTTCCCGTCATTTTCGTTATGTTGATCGAATTTTTTATTATTCCGGGTGAAGAGCGGAAGATGGAAAAAATATTTGGAGAACCGTACTGGGTGTATAAAAAACGCGTCCGGAGGTGGATATAATCCCATGCCATCGTGATGCAGCATAAAGCATGGTGTGCGGACCCGTTCTCTCTTTTATTGAGGGAACCGGGACCGGATTGTAAAGGGGGACGTCATCAATTGCCGGGACCCGGGGGCACTACTACGGGCTGGTGCAGGAGGGCCGTAATTGTGATGGTTCCCGGGGCATCCCTGCTTCTGCCCGTTATCCCCGGGCTTTCTCCAGCATGTCCCGGGCAAACTCTTCTGCATTCATGAGGTCTTTGGCATCGGGCTTTCCCTTGTTAAGACCCCCGAAATATTTTAAGAAACTGTTCGTATTCCACCCCGCACACCCGAATTCACCGATGACCGTGTACCCTTTCGCTGTGAGTTTTTCCCGGATCTGCGAGTGGTTCTTCTCAATAAATTCCCTGCTGGCCACAAAGGCCGGGGCTCCATAGGTTGAGAAGATGAAGGCTTTTTTCCCCTGAGCGTATGACAGCCGGTCGGCAAGGTCAAGGATGGATGCACCAAATGTCGCGCCATAGATCCCCGAGCCAAAGCCTACCAGGTCATACTCCGCGATCTCTTCGGGCGTAACCTGCTGCGGCGTTTTTATCTTAACACCAAGCACGTTTGCACAGGCATTGGCGATCTTCTCCGTATTGTTGTGATGGTAGGAAAACACAACCACGAGAGATTTCACGGGCAGCGGTTCTTCGATCTCATTTCCTTTCGTTTCCATGTTCTCATCGTTTCTTTTATTCTCCTGGTAATTTAAATTTCAGGGGAATTGAATTAACACGGGAATACTCCAACGCTTTTTTGTATCACGCTACCATTCACGTTCCCCTTTTGTTGTGTGCGGGGCGGGGCCGGGATCTCACGGATTGCCGGACCCGTTTCCATCGCCATCAAATACCCGGGTGCTCTTTGTTACCGGTGATCACGTGCGCCGGTATCTCACATAGAGTGCGATACCTCCCAGTGCCACAAGGACAATGACCGCTGGAAGCAAGCCGGAAAAACCGAAGGGAACAGATGCTGGACGATATTCCGGCTCAGGGGAATCTAACGTGTTGACACTATCAGAGAGTGAAAAACTATTCAGGATCAGGAGTTTCAAGGGATGTCCATTGTCCAGAATGCCGGATGTCCCGACAACTCCATAATAGACGATATATGGATTTTTTGCCACAAAATAGCCGGATGTATCCCGGCCTTCAAACTGCGTCACATTCCACTGGCTTGTCGCATTTTCCTGTTCCTCTGAAAAATTCAGGGGCGTGGAAGAAACAGAGCCGTGTTCTTTGAGATACCTGAGCAGTTCCTGTTTCTTTGATGCAAAATTCCCGTCATCGATATACCAGACTTCTGAGATATAAAATCTCCCGGTCTTTGGAAAAACCAGTTTCTTGTATCCCCGGTAAGGTGACAGGTCCGGGAAATACGGCATGGCGGTATCCTGCGATACATTGACTCCCCAGTTGGCGACAGGATGGGTGTCTGCATCAACAAGCCGGTAGATGTGTTTTACCATTATTTCCTGAATCCCGGGACCCGCAAGATCGAGGCTGGCAGTTCCCGGTGTGCCGTACGGGAATATATCCTGCCCGGCAAAGGAAAGATTTCCTGTCGTGCCGAAATACGAAATCCTGTACTTATCCCCGGGAAATGCGGGAGAGGAATGGAACGTGAAATATCCCGACGTCGAATCGCTTTCGTATTGTATTACCGGGATTTGTGTTCCTCCAAAACGAGCCTGGTAGGGAATTTTTGTTTTCTCGATAGCAGCGGTAAGGTCGACCGTTGTATTCTTTGCAAACCCATGGCGATCCAGGTAACCCAATAATTCTGTTTGCTTATTTTCGAATACCGACCTGTTATCGCAATACCAGTCGAGGGCGAGCAACGATGTGCTGTTCGTAAAATCCATGTACTGGTGCGATCTCCAGTATCCCGACAACACCGGGAAATACAGGAACGGGGATTCGGGATGCGGGGATTCCGTAGGATCCAGGTAATCGGTCTCCAGAAAGCGTTCATCGGAAGATCGGTTTGGTGAGACCAGGATGTCCCAGGCATTTATTGTTGTATTGTATGCATCGTTGGGTACTACAGCCTGGTTTTCGGAATAATAGTCCGCGGCATCATGCGAGGCGGTAAGCATGTAACTGACCCGGTATTCCGGCGGAGGGGATGTCGCGCCGGCGGTTGCGATGAGAAATAGCGACATTAAAAGGATACTCACGAACAGGACAAATGTGTTCTGCCGGGAATCCTTGCATCGGAATGTCATTTTTTTGATACCTGTTGTATTTAGTCCCTCTTTTCGTTAATAATAAAAAAAGAATATGTTTTGATTATGCCGGGCTTGCACTGATTTCACAGACATTTGGACCGGATTGGAATGGACCCGTCATCAAGTGCCGGAACAAAAGGCACTGAGCAGCGCGTGGAGAATGAAACAAAAAGAGTAGAGATATCTCAATCCCGCCCTATTATCTATAACGGTGAATCATGCGCACACTCTATCTCTATGTTCTTGATACCATGGCCGACTGGGAGCCGGGCCATGTCTTGGCCGAGCTCCGTTCCGGACGGTACCTGAAAGATCCGGCACTCCGGTATTCCGTTGTACTTTGCGGCAGCACCCTGGCCCCCGTCACCACTATGGGCGGGCTGCATCTGACGCCGGAAGTCCTCATTAAGGATATCCACCCCGTCACTGGCGATGTGCTCGTGCTGCCGGGAGCAGATACCTGGCTTGATCCTGCACAAGTGCCCGCCCTCCAAGTGGCAGACCGGTTGCTCAATGAAGGAATACTTGTCACCGCTATCTGCGGCGCGACGCTTGGCCTTGCGAACGCCGGCCTTCTGGACAAACGCCCGCACACCAGCAACGATCCTGCAGCCCTGAAAATGTTCTGCCCGAACTACCGGGGCGAGGATCATTATGTGAACGAACCGGCAGTAACTGACGGCAATCTCATCACTGCAAGCGGACTTGCACCGGTAGAGTTCGCGTACCATGTATTCCGGGGACTAAATGTCATGGCACCTGCAACGCTCGAAGCCTGGCACGGGCTTTTTGCCACCCGGCAGCCCGAATATTTCCATGCCCTGATGGAATCCCTGCAGCACCAGTAGGGATTCATGAGTATGCATGTGGGGCGGACCCGAGACCGGATTGGGATGGAGCCGTCGTCAAACGTTTGTATTGACGGCACCGGGAATACAGCGGGGCGGGGCCGGGCTTCATTAAAAAAAATGAGATGCCAGAAAAATATCGTAAGAAAAAATCAATAATACCCGTATTTTTTATGGGCCTGCCCAATGGGCAGGATTTCCTGGACAATCACCTGTTTTTTCTTGTTGTCTATTTCGTAAAATACCGTATAGCTGCGGGAGATGTGAAGCCTGTAGAGGATAATCCCGCCTCGTAAAACCAGTTTTTCTTTATTGCCCTGGCTTCCCGGGAACGGATCTTCCTCAAGTCGTTTCAGGGCGGTTTTAATTATCCTCCGTGTCTTCACCGGGAGGCGGTTGATCTCATTGGCCAGCTCGTGCCAGGGCATACGGGAAAATGTCAATCCTTAATCTTCGAAAGTGAAACGTATCCTTCTTTTTTACGGCCGCTCCATTTCCTGGCATCTTCCTCAAGCCTGCGCCTCTTGCGATCTTCGATCATCTCTGCCAGGAGATCCGTATAGGTCTGGCCGGCCGCCCGCATCTCCGCAAGATCTTTCCATACCGGTTCGGTGACGGGTATCCGCTTGACCGCTGACATGATCACATTGTAAGCATTGTAAATATGAATACCTTTTAGCGAATTTTCTGCGGGCGGTGGGGCTTGTGGTGAATCGGGCGGATCCTTGGGCCGGAAGGGGGGCGTCGTCAATTGCCGGAACCGATATACTATCAAGGGGTTGCACGGGGCATGTCGTGCAGGAGCAGGGGAATACCATGCATTTTTTACCGTGGAAAGCCATCATCTTTTATCGGAACCATGACATCGGCTGGGGAAATACGGGAAGTCCTGCGGAAATGCCTGCCGGAGATCCGGGAAAAATATGGCGTGACATCCATCGGCATCTTCGGCTCCTATGCACGCGGAGAGGCAGCTCCTGCCAGTGACATCGATATCATTGTGGAATTCGATCGTCCCATCGGGTGGGAACTGGTCGATCTCGCAGATTACCTTGAATCCTGCCTTCACCATAACGTCGATCTCGTTATACGAAGATCCCTCCACCCTCTCATCCGGGATACCATCCTCTCCGAGGTTCAGTACGCATGACCGCCCGGTCTCCCGCTTTGTACCTTTCAGAGATCCTTGCCTCAATGGAAAAGATCGAGCGTTACGTTGCCGGAATCTCCTACGAGGAGTTCATCCGCCGCGAGCAGCTTATCGATGCAGTTGAACGGAATGTGGAGAAGATCGGTGAAGCAGCCGCAGCAATCCCGGACGAGGTCAGGGACCGGCATCCCGAAGTGCCCTGGAAAACCATCGTGGGCCTGAGAAACAAAGTTATTCATCACTATTTTGCCGTAGATCAGGAAGTCATCTGGCAGATTGTCACGAAAAATATCCCGGCGACCAAAGGTAAGATTGCCGAGATCCTCCGGGAATATTCCCGGTGACCCCGGGTCATCTCCGCCATGCCGGCTGCGGGTGGTGGGGCGATCCGGGCCCGTTTCGGGCGCAGTTTCCCCTTTTTTTGAGCAACTTCTGCAAAAACAGGTACACTTTTGCTCACTTTTTCCGGATATGTCCGATTTTAAGGGATTCAGGCTAAACGGGGCATGTTGCGTGGCGCTGTAAAACGCTAATGTACGCTATTGGGAGGCAAAAGTCAAGGGGGGTGGGGGAGTAGCATGGGTGCGGTGAAAGGAAGGGGGATTTTGGTGCATCTCAACGGAATCCCCGTTTGAAATCCTCAACATCGATCCCGGCCTGTTTAAGAATTCCGATCAACGTTCCTTTCTTTAAGTTCGCGGTGAAGAGGGACGGAGAAGACACGCCATTCTTTCTGCACGACAACATGGCTCGATGTCTGCCGTCTGGCCTCGAACCCATGCTTCGTGAGGTACTTAACCAGATCTTCCCCGGAGATAACCGGGAGCTTATGCGACATCCGCCACTTCGATCTGAGAGATCTCGCAGTGGTGTGTCGGGGATTTCCGGTGAAGTTCTTCCCGCTGGACTTCGAGAACGAGTTCTATTGCCTCTTTGATATTGGCGAGCGCTTCTTCCCGGGTCTCACCCTGACTGATCGCGCCGGGGATTTCCACGCATTGGACGGTGAAACCGCCTTCTTCCTGGGGTTCGAGCACCACCGTATATTTCATAGGTACACATTATTCACGAAAGAGTATACAATTTTTCCCTCTGGGATCAACGGTTCGATCCGGGCTCCATCCCTGTCGGCCGCGTGCGGCAGGGCGGGGCGGGAACGGGCTCTCTTTGAATGACGGACCCGGAACCGTGTTGGTACTGAGGCCGTCGTGCTTCTCGGGAACCGGGGGCACTGAAGAGTATAGCATTTGGTGCAAGATCCACTATCCCAACTGCACCACATTATTTCCGGTTCGGATAAGGCCAAACTCCACCAGCCACCCCCTCCCCTCAGTCCAAAAATATTTCCGGCACCCCCCCACCCCCTCCCAAAAATATTTTCGGGACCCCCCCTACCCCCTCCGTATTATTTTTTGACCGCAGGGCCCGGTTGGCCGACCGGGAAAATCCGGGGCTTATGGGGGGCCGAAATTTCCAATAATCCGGGCGGGTCCCTGCACCAGAGTTGGCTCAGGCTTTCCGGAATGTGGTGCACTTTTGGATCCGGATGTTTCAAAAGCCCGAGGTTGTGGAGCGGGCCGGGCCGCTCATTTGCTGAGGGGGTACCCCCTTTATTGTTGAATGGGGTGACCCCCTTAGCCGGAGAGAGGGGGCGGGGCCGGGCTTCATCAAAAAAAAATGAGATGCCAGGAAAATATCGTAAGAAAAAATCAATAATACCCGTATTTTTTATGGGCCTGCTCAATGGGCAGGATCTCCTGGACAATCACCAGTTTTTCCTTGGTGTCTATTTCGTAAAATACGGTATATCTGCGGGAGATGTGAAGCCGGTATATGATGACCCCGCCTCGTAAAACCAGTTTTTCTTTATCGCCCTGGCTTCCCGGGAACGGATCTTCTTCAAGCCGTTTCAGAGCGGTTTTGATGATCCTCCGTGTCTTCACCGGCAGGCGGTTGATCTCATCGGCCAGCTCGTGCCAGAGCACAAGGGAAAATGTCAATCCTTAATCTCCGAAAGTGAAACGTATCCTTCTTTTTTCCGGCCGCTCCATTTCCTGGCGTCCTCTTCCAGCCGGCGCTTCTTCCGGTCCTCGATCATCTCTGCCAGGAGATCCGTATAGGTCTGGCCTGCCGATCGCATCTCCGCAAGATCCTTCCACACCGGTTCAGTGACGGGTATCCGCTTGACCGCTGACATGATCACATTGTAAGCATTGTAAATATGAATACTTTTGGCGAATTTTCTGTGGCGGGGCGGGGCCGGGCTTGTAGTGTGTGGGCGGATCCTTGGACCGGAGCGGGAGGGGGCCGTCATGAATTGCCGGGACCATGGGCACTGAAGAGAGCGCTGGTGGTGAGAGTTGTCAAATAGATATTGTCATCAAGATCCTTTTTGAAATTTATGTGTCTTCTTTTTGGTTTCTATGGTCGAATAAACTATTTTATTACGAAGATAGAGTAATCACTATCACTCATGAAAAAATGTACTTATTGCGGTGGCAATAATTCCGAAATGGAGGTCTACTGTGATTGGTGTGGGGAGATATTGCTTCCCGAAAAGAAAATGACACTTTTGTTATTTCTAAAATATTACTTCCATAGTTTTGCATTGTTAGGAATAATTGGTGCGATTATTTTCTACATCTCAAATTTCTTAATCAATCCAAATAATTCCGTAACTTTGAATCAAGAATTTTTAGGGATATCACTAACCAATACTCTTCAATTTGGATTATTCATTTGTTTTTGTTTTTTTATTTTATTGCTTGTCTTGCTAGAGATTGAACTTGGAAGCATCAAAAAAAGAGATTTTTCAATAAAATTTTTAATGCTTTTATTAGTCGCTCTTCTTATCTTTGTTTGTTTTTTATTCATATTAGTTGGCTTGTCTTGGCTACAGCTGATTATTACTGTAATACTGACTTTTTTTATTTTCATCATCTATGTGCATATATTAGATATCTTTGTAATGAGTGAAGGGCGAGAGACGACCAAAACCCGAAATTTATTAATTATTATAGGTATTTCTCTCTGCCTTTTCGTTTTATTTATGATTTTTAGTCACTCTATTATAAATTTCGTCAATGATATTAGTCAATACCCTCTGCCATATGAAAAGAAACCAATCTTATTGAGTCAAATGTCAAACGGATTTTTTGTTGGAATTTTATTCGGATTAATAATTGGAATGTTCATTTCTGCTATTTATATGATCATAAATGGATCACAAATCACCATAAATCAAATCAGATCCTTTTTCAAAAGGGATGAAAGTTAATTTAGAATAATTCACTACCTATCCTCCTTTCTGATTTGCTTCTTAAATGTGCGGATCTGTCCTATCGTTCGATTGACGGACCCAGACCGGAGTGGTACTGAGACCATCGTGCTTCTCCGGAACCGAGGGCACTAAAAAAAGTAAAATGGATTTTTATTTTTTCTTTCCACCGGATTTTGATGGTGCATGATTTGGATTCATTTGATTAGAACGATTGTCCACCGCAGCTTTTTGAGATGGATTGTTTGAATTTTTTGAATCTGCACGCTGATTGCTTGGCATCTGTTCACCCCCTTTTTCACTGTTTTCCCTATTATTCAGACTGATATACTTCCTTTGTGGTTTCTGGACCATCACTACCGCATGCGGCAGTGTCGGGACAATCCCGGCCCTTTACGGGCTAGGTTTACCCTTTTTTCGATCAACTTCTGCAAAAAACGGTACACTTTTACTCACTCTTTCTGGATATGCCCGGTTTTTAAGGATTCAGGTCAAACGGGGCAATTTACGTGGCGCTGTAAAACGCTAATGTACGCTAATGGGAGGTAAAAGTCAAGGGGGTTGGGGGGGCAGGAGGGGTGCTGGGGAAAAAAGGAGGTTTTTCGGAAGGTGGGTATGACCGATGGGGAGTACCCAACTGGAAAAAATACGTAGTATTTTCGATTTGGGCGAATCTTATCATCAGGGAATTCAGGAAGCGCTCAAATAAACTAGTTAGTCGTTTAAAAAGAATTAGATTAACGGCTTTGTAGAAATGCTGAGTTCACAGAAGTAAAACAGTGACCGAAAGATCTAAGGTACAGTGCCTCCTTACTTTGTTATGCTACTAACGAAAAAGGAGGCAAAATAGTGTCGACAAACCGGTATA
>JBDKTL010000009.1:0-34776 GCA_039698055.1 Methanoregula sp.
GAGTACGGTTTTTGTTTTGGAGGATGGTCTTGACTTTCCCAAAAACAAGAGGGCTGAATTTGATCGCACCGAAGATTGCAATGAGAAAACATATGCTCCATGTGATCTGGATCCAGAGCGGGAGTTCGAAGAAAGAGATCGTATTCTCTGCCCCGGAATAGTCAGTAGTCCCATTCTGGAGTGGATGGGAATCTACAGAATAGCCTCCCTGGGCTGCAGTGGCATGAACTGCAAGAAATAGCAAAAAAAAGAGGACAATTAATGAATGTTTCATCGATCGTACATCACAATTCAGAGGGAATAAGTTTGTGTTCCCGTGACGCGGTCGCCATAAACCTCATAAGTCCAAATTCCCTTCGCGACGCCGTTTGGATTGTTGATATAAAAGTTTATACGCCCGTCAGTGTACCCGTCAAAACTGTCGTAGTAGGGACCGAACGTGTACCCATCCGGGGAATAGACTCTCAGCCGGAGCGAGTTTGAAGGGTTGCCCCAGTACAGGTTCACGTTCAGCGATGTGACCGTTGACGAGACCACTTTCGTGTGCCAGTTTGTTATTCCCTGGGTTATCGACCCGCTCACAATCAGCGGGTGCATTCCTGTATCATGCACTGGTACAACTGTGTAGCTCCCTATACTTGCAGCCGGATTTTGCTCTTGTGCCGACACTACTGCGAACGATGCAATCAATAGAAGCATCACTGCAACAACTCCCAGTCTTTTGGACATAAAGAGTGGGTTTTCGGGAAACATTGCTTATTTTTTCTGTCCCAATTATCGAACTGGCAGTTCGAGAATGTGGACAGAAATCATATATCAACTGTTCACTGAATACGGTGTGTGGGTACCGTAGTGGTATTCCGGGGGTCCCACCTATTCCCAGTCACATCCAGTGAGACCCCGAAAAAACGCCCGGTGGCGTGAGAACAATCTCGTTCATACTTCGACTTCTCATTTGCCGAGCGGAGCGTATCGAAAAAATGGAGGTAAAAACAAATGAAACTTTTTGCTCTGTAGAAAACCTCAATGATGAGAAATTGTAAGAACCTGTGAATGTTACAGACAATCATTTTGTTAGCGATTTCTTTCATCTGAATCCTGAAGATTCTTGCTTTAAGATCCCCGTCAAACTTTCTTTTCAGGACAGAGAATTTATTTTCCACAAGTTGTCGTCTTGGATAAATAATGTCATTGAACTGTTGAGCCATTTCCCGACGGTATTTACCCCCAATGATTTCATTCTTCCAGGAGCGGATAGGAATAACAGAATTGGCATGAAGGTCTTCCCGGATCAATCGATGAATGGCTTCAGAATCGTATCCTTTATCCATGACATAACAATCAGACTTTTGGGTTTTGTGACATTCTCGGAGTAATTTCACTGCATGCCGGGTATCGTGGACTCGGCTGTTCGATGCAACGAATCCGGTAATCACCTGTTGATCAGTATCAACGGAGATCCTTAGATCTTTCGGTCGTCAGTACAACCCGGTTTAGATTAGGATTTCTACAGAGCAAAAAAAAGAAAACCCTTATCGCTTTTTACCCGCGCTCATCCGGCGAATCCTGACGGAATTTGCATGGGCGTGGAGACCTTCTGCGGTGGCAATCGTTTCAACGATATCCCCGATCGTTTCAAGCCCGTCACGATCGATCATCTCAACAGATGCAGTCTTGCAGAAGTGCTGCACATCCAGCCCGGAATACATCTTGGAATACCCGGCAGTTGGCAGCACGTGGTTGGTTCCTACTGCGTAATCCCCGCACGCAACCGCAGCATACCGGCCGACAAAAATGGCACCGGCATTTTTCACCCGGGTGACAACAAGGAGGGGATCGGCTACCTGTATCGAGAGGTGCTCCGGCGCAACGACATCGGATGCCGCAATCGCCGCATCGAGATCGGCAACAACCGCATACCCGGAGTTCTTCATTGCCTGCTCGATGATCTCTTTTCTGGGGGCTTGTGCGAGCTGTGCGGCAACTTCACGGCCGACTTTCTCCGGCAGGGACTTGTCAGTCGTGATGAGGATGCAGGCGGCGTTCGGGTCGTGCTCTGCCTGCGCAAGGATATCTGCGGCGACAAATGCAGGGTCTGCGGTCTCATCGGCAATAATCCCGATTTCGCTGGGGCCTGCCGGGAAATCGATCTCGACATTTTCCCGGAGCATCATTTTTGCGAGCGTCACGTACACGTTCCCGGGCCCGACAATCTTCTGGACGGGTTTTATGGATTCCGTGCCAAGCGCCATTGCGGCAATAGCCTGTGCCCCGCCCGAGCGGTAGATCTCGGTCACACCGGCAATGTCGAGGGCAACGAGCGTCATCGGGCTGATCGGGGGAGGGGAGCAGGCGCAGATCTCACGGACACCGGCGACCTTTGCCGGCACCGCACACATCAGCGCTGACGACGGGTAGGCTGCCCGGCCGCCGGGGATATAGAGCCCGACCCGGTTCAGCGGCGTGGTCTTGATGCCAAGAACGATGCCCGGTTCCATCTCCTGAAGCCAGAGGTCCCGTGGGCGCTGCAATTCGTGGAAGCGTTCGATGCGTGCGTGTGCTTCGATGAGGCTTTCCACGAGCTGAGAGTCCACATCGTCATATGCCGCTTCACGCTCGTCATCGGAAACCGCGATATCTGTCAGTTCGACGTGGCGCGAGAGCTGCCGTAAAGCGGTATCGCCGTCCGTTCGCACCCGTTCTATAATATCGGTGACCGTGGCACGCACATCTTCCAGGCTCGATTTCCTGCCGGCGACCCACGCATCGATCTCGACTGCCTTCCACATAGTGCCAATAGCTTCGGCAGGAAAGGTTGTTAAGGTTTCGTCACGGGCAAAAAACAGGGCGAAAACTGGCCGGAATACCCGGCAGTTCCGCCGGATCAGGACGTGTTCTTCGCGGCCCGGTTCTTGAAAAACACCAGCAGGTACACGGCAATCATCCCGACGATGAATCCCACCGTAATGGAGATGGTAAGAGCCAGTATCCCGATAAGCCCGGTCACCAGCAGCGAATCGGTTTTGAAACTGTGCCGGGCCATCTCAATACCGACAAAGACGAGCAGTGCGCCAAGGACCCCGATAGCAACAATGGAGAGTACCTGCGGGGAGGTGAAGAACAGGGCAAGGACAATGAAGATGATGCCGGCAAAGATGCTTGCCCCCCCGGTCCGTGCCCCGTACCGGTACTGCCCGGCGAGACCTCCCGCACCATGGCACATCGGGAATCCGCCAAAGGGAACAGAGATGACATTCATCAGGCCAATCGTGGTTGAGAGTTTTTTGGGCGGCACATCCGTCCCGAACAGGTCTCTTGTCAAGAGGGATGTCGCGAGGATCGCATTGGCAATAGTGAGGACGACCTGAGGGAGCACCAGCGTGGAAAGGGCAGCCGGAAAGTCCGTGGGGATCGGGATGACCAGCTGGGGCGGGGGGATCAGGCTGAGCGGCGGGATCCCGTGAAGGATAAGCCCCCCGATGACACCTGCCGCAATCACGCAGAGCGATGAGAGATCGGGCACGTTGCGGTAGCGGACGAGAAGAATAAAGGCGACGATAATCGCAATCCCGATGACAAAGAAAAATGAATCCTTTACCACAAAATCCACGGATGCCTTGAAGAGGAGGAGCCCGAGACCGAGCTGGATGCCCCGCACCACGCTCTCCGGCACCCATTTTTCAATAACGCAAAAACAGCGGCCGTAGCCGAGCACGAGAAACACTACCCCGAGGATCAGCCCGGCAGCGGCGATCTCCCCGCTCCCGATTCCACCGGCAATTACAATCACCGCGATGGCTTTCATCGGCTCAAGCGGGATCGGCAGCCGGTAATAGAGCCCGGTCAGGATGAACCATATGCCAAAGAAGAGGAGAATATACCGTGAGTTGACGTCCGAGACAAGAGCTACGGCAAGGATCAGCGGGATAATCGTCCCAAAATCCCCCAGCGATCCGGCAAACTCCGAGAGGGAGAATACAATGGGGCGCTTGGTTTCAGACGTCATTGCATCACAAAAATGGTGGGGAGCAGTCTACTCTGCCCGGATAATTGTCCCGACATTCTCGCCATTGATGGCTTTTTCGATATTCCCCGGCTTGTGGCAGTTGACGATCCGAACTTCACGGATATTTGATGCGTTTGCGAGCAGGTCAATGACCATCCGTTCAATGACCAGATCTTCCAGATCCATCCGGATCAGTTCCCCGGCGGTAATATCCTTAATCAACTCTGCATCAGGATTTTTAAACGGGTCCTCGGTATAGAGCCCGTCCACATTCTTGCCGATGATGCAGTTCTTTGCGCCGATCACTTCAGCGATGAGGAACGCGCCGGTATCGGTGCGGTGCGGCGGGATCATGTCGGACCGCGAGGGGTGCTCATACAGCCCGTACGGGGGAGTGCCGTGAATGACCGGCAGCATCCCGAGCTTGATGAGCATGGGGAGTTCAAGGAGATCGCCGGAATGGATCCGTGTCCCGTTGTATCTGGAGAGAAGGATAGAGACCATGATGGCGTTCTGTTCGGAGATTTTTCCCGAGAGCTCGGCAAGCACGCCCGTTGGCATGCCAAGGTCCATGCCGACGTCCATAATATGCCGGACCCGGCCGCCGCCCCCGGTGACAATGAGTTCCTTATGTTTTCCGGACAACCCACCTATCTCCTCGCAGAGCGGGAACATGACCTCACGCCCGTAATCAATGACACCGTGACCGCCAATCTTTACCACGCTGACATCGGGTGCGATGCGGATTTGCCGGGGAAGGCTGCCCGGTTTGATCATTCCTTTGCGGACAAGGGTTTCTCCCTGTAAACCGCTTTTTAATTCAAATCGTTTACTCATAGTCACCAGACACTTAAGAGTTCTACAAAACGTAGTATTAAGTCCATGTAAACCAATTGGTATACCAGACACTGGCCGGTTGTACGATCTAAATAAACATCATCCTGTCCAGACGGCCGGTGAGGAGTTACCATGAAAATGTTTGTACGTGAACGCCAGAAAGTTGGCGAGGGTGTCGAGCAGCCAAAGTATCGCGTGGCTGCCGTTGTTGGCGGCCAGATCCAGATTGAAGCAACCCATTTCCGGAAATTCGAGATCGAACAGATCGCAAAAGAGGCAGGTGCAGAAATTGTGTACCTGAAGCCTGTGCCGGAAGAAGACAAGAAGAAACGTCATTAATTTTTTACCCATCCCCAAATAACCCGGGCGGGGCACGTCGTACTCCGGTTCCGGCGCACCAATTTTTTTTGATCCTGATTCCGGTGAGGCAGGAATCTCCACCCTATGCATCAGCACCCGGCATTCCTGATCGCACACAGGTTGCCACGTGGTTGTTTTTGTGCAGGCGCTCAAGCGCCACACGAATGTTTATGCCATCCTTTACCCTACACTAGATAAGACCCCGTATGGCTGTGCTCTCTGTCGACTGTCTTTTTGATGCCGCTGTCCGTATTATGGTACAGGAACGTTCGATCACGATCACCTTCTCACCGGAAAGCATCACCGTAAAATTCCCGACAACCCGCAGGCTCGCGGAATTTCTTGAAGTCCCGCATTACTATATCCTTCCCTATTTTGCGATGATGGAACAGGAAGAGCTGGTGACCCGGGCAGAGCGTGTCGGTATTCTTACCACGCCAAAAGGAAGCGAGAAACTCATCGCCCTGATGCAGTCAGGTTACCCAAAGGAAACCCGGGAAATTCTTGGCACCACCATATTTTCTCATCTTACCCAGAGGCTGGGAATACAGTAGCCCCGCGTTGTTTTTCTCATGTGTGACAAAACAGGGGTTTTTACCGGTATACCACTTGTTTATCAGTTGGTTAATCGAGTACGATGAACAAATCAAAAAAGAAACATTGAAGAGTTTTCATCCCGTAGTTAGGAGTGGTCAAACTATGGTTAAAAAAGTGCATGTTGGATTGGTTGCCCTTGCAATCATTCTTGTAATTGTATCTGTGTGTATCGCCGGTTGTACAACAGCGACGGCCCCAGCGCCGGCGCCGGCAGCGAACACCACACCGGTGAAACTGGTCATTGCGACGACTACCAGCCTTTACGATACCGGGCTCTTAGCCTATCTCCAGCCCAAATTCGAGGCGCAGAACAATGTTAAGCTCCTGATCACCTCGCAGGGAACAGGGAAGGCAATTGAGCTTGCAAAGAACGGCGATGCCGATGTACTGCTCGTCCACTCCCCCGCCCAGGAACTGACATTCATGAAGGACGGGTACGGTCTGAACCGCAGGTCGTTTGCATCGAACTCCTTTATCATTGTCGGCCCGAAGAACGACCCGGCAGGCATCGCCAACATGACGCCCGAGAACGCCTTTACGACGCTCTACCTCAAAGGAACAAACAACACGCCCAATATCTACTTCGTATCCCGTGGCGACGGCTCAGGAACGCAGACTGCTGAGAAGAACATCTGGAAGAACGCCAATTACAATTATACCACCCAGGTCGAGAAGTCCGGCTCCTGGTACCTTGAAGCAGGCAAAGGCATGGGCGAAACCCTCCAGATGTCAAATGAGAAGAATGCATATACCCTGACCGATGAAGGAACCTTCCTTGCCTACAAGAGCAACCTGACGCTTGTGCCGCTCATTTCAAAGGGTCCAAGCCTCTTAAACATCTACAGTGTCATGACGGTATACAATACCAAGCAGCCGGCGGACAAGATCAAGATGGCAAACAACTTTGTCAACTTCCTTATCTCCGCGCAGACGCAGAAAGACATCGGAAATTATGGTGTTGAAAAATACGGGAAATCGCTGTTCATCCCGATGAGTGTCAGTGTACCAACCGCAACTGCAGGCTGGGTTGGCGATTACAGCACGCCGGCAACAGCGACTGCACCAACCAGCGGGGTCGGTATAACCAACTAATTTCTTTTTTTTGTTGAGGAAACGAATGTGAGTGACATCCTTTCAGGAATTACCCAGGCATTTGACCTGATTATCACCCTGAACCCGGATGTCATGCAGATCGCACTCCTCTCCCTGTACATCTCACTTTCGGCGACGGTTCTTGCTGCCTGCATCGCAATCCCGCTCGGCGGACTTATCCATTTCCACGAATTTAGGGGAAAGTCAATCCTCCTTACGATCATCCAGACGCTCTATTCGGTCCCGACCGTTGTTGTCGGTCTCGTTATTTACCTCATGATCTCCCGGAGCGGCCCGCTTGGCTTTTTTGGGCTCCTGTTCACGCCCGAAGGAATGATCCTTGGCCAGACCGTGCTCATCATCCCCATCATGCTCGGGCTTGTCGTCACGGCGCTTGGCGGCATCGACCGCAATATCCGCGACACGCTGCTCTCCCTTGGCGCCACCGACCTTCAGGGAATTTTCCAGATCATAAAAGAAGCACGGTTTGCAATCCTCAGTGCGATTATCCTCGGGTTCGGGAGGGCAATCTCCGAAGTCGGTGTCGCCATGATGATCGGGGGCAATATCGCAGGTGCAACCCGGGTGCTGACAACCGCTATTGCACTGCAGACCGGGATGGGCGATTTCCCGTTCTCGATCGCGCTTGGCATCATTCTTCTTGCCATCGCGCTCGTTGTCGTTGTCAGCTTAAACTTCGTGACCCGGAGGCATAGCGCATGATCCGGATCAGAAACGTCACAAAAAGATTCGGGAATGCCGACGTGCTCAAAGGTATCACCCTTGATATTAAAAAAGGTGAGATCTTCACGCTGATTGGCCCAAGCGGCAGCGGCAAGACAAGCGTGCTCCGCATTCTCGATCTTCTCGAAAAGCCCACCTCCGGCACGTATCTTTTTGATGGCACGGACACGCAGGCTCCGGGTGCAGACGAGCTGGGGATACGGCGGCGCATGGCAATGGTCTTCCAGAAACCGGCTGTCCTGAACACGACGGTTGAGGAAAATGTTGCATTTGGCCTGAAATTCCGGAAGACCGAAAGCGCCCTGGTTGCCGCACGGGTTGCTTCCGCTCTTGACCTTGTCGGCCTTTCAAACCTTTCCAGGCGACGGGCAGTCACCCTCTCGGGGGGAGAGATGCAGCGCGTGGCAATTGCCCGGGCAATGGTGACAGACCCCGAAGTGCTGCTGATGGACGAGCCAACCGCAAACCTTGACCCGGTCTCATCCGACACCATCGAGTCGCTGATCCAGCGGATCAACCACGACCACAAAACCACCATCATCCTTGCCACGCACGACATGGCGCAGGGCCAGCGGCTTGCCGACCGTATCGGCGTCATGATGGACGGGCGGCTTGTCCAGCAGGGGACCAGCCATGATATTTTCTACCGGCCGGGGGGCCGGCAGATTGCCCGGTTTGTCGGCATCGACTCTGCACTGACCGGCACAGTAAGCACCAACACCGGCGGGCATGCCTGTATCGATGTCCATGGTACCCGCATCGAGGCGATCACCTCCTTACCGCCGCACACCCGGGTCGAACTCTACCTGCGACCGGAAGAAGTGACCATTGCTATTCCCCATTCATCCGACAAAGAACGAAAAAGTGTCCGCAACCACATCCCGGGCACCATAACAAAACTGGTGCCCCACGGGCCGTTTATCCGGGTAACCGTCGACTGCGGTTTTTTGCTCATCGCTCTTGTCACCCGGCTGTCCTGTGAAGATCTCCATCTCGCCACCGGGATGCCGGTGATCGCCGAGATCAAGGCAACCGCCATCCACGTTGTTGCAGCGGCGACGTAACGGAGATTCAATAAATTTATCTGTTCTCTTTTCTAAAACAGTCAAATGAGAATGCCATGACGGATATGATTACGGATTTTCTGATTTATGCAGGTATCGGGGTGATCATGTTCACGATCGGCATGATCCTCGGCTACCAGCTGCTGATGATGTATTACCAGAAGCGGTTTATGGTGCTTGCACAGCAGTGTTCCGATGCCGACTCGGTTGTCCCGCTGGTTGACGAACTGGCAAAGGAGACCTAAAAACTGCGGGAGGGGAAAACATGGTTGACGTTGTCAGTTATTCATTGATCAGCATCACAACACTCTGTTTTGGGCTGATTGTCAGTTTCCAGCTGGCCCATATCAGTTACTGCCGGAGACTGACCACGCTTGTCCGTCGCTCAATATCAACAAAAACCATTGCCCCGGTTCTTGCTGAATATGAAAAATACAAAACCAGATAATTTTTTTTCTCTGGTGAAGTCCTCTTTTTTTTTTGTAATTCACTTAAATTTCTATAACCCTCAGGAGGGTGACCCCCTCTCTCCCCCAAAGGGGGAGGCACCCCAAGGGGAGCGCCCCCTTGACCCCCGATCGCACTTAAGACACGGTGGAGCAAAATGGCTTTTTTTAACTGATAAACCCGGATCCATTTTTGATCTTAACGGTTCTTCCCACCCCTGATGGGGTCGCTTGAGGTGTCTCGTCGACCCCTCGCTGGGCAAGACGGTTTTTGATATTGAAAAGAATGAATGACGTCCATTCTATCTGGAGATCTCTTACGTTACAAACCGCCGCGGGGGCGCCCCTTCGGGGGCGGCGGGGGTCATCGCACCCGGGAGTATGGGGGCATCAGACCCCATCAATGGATCTGGTTATGAATTGCGTGAATTTATCAAAGATTGAATGAATCTGTCAAAAAATGGCCACTACGTTGGTATGAACTCCAGCAGTTTCCTCCCCTTTTTTCTTGAGCTGCATGAGAGCAGGTTAATACCAGAAAATAAAACGTATTAGCAGATGCGCTGCACAATCCTTGCGAGCGGGAGTAAAGGCAACTGTACGATCGTTGAAGGACAGGGCGGGGCAATCCTCATCGATGCCGGCCTGAGCGCCAAAGAGACCATGGAGCGCCTGTCAGAAACTTCCTGTGCAGCCGATTCAATCGGGGCAATCCTCGTCACGCACGAGCATGGCGATCACATCAAAGGGCTGGATGTGCTGGCACGAAAACTCAGCATCCCCATCTATGCGACCGGAGGCACGCTGAACGATTTCCTGTGCCACCGGCGCACCTCTACAAAACCGCTGGTGACCCATACCTGCCGTTACCATGAGTCCTTTACCATCAGCGATTTCACCATCACGCCGTTTGCCACGTCCCACGATGCCGCAGAGCCCTGCGGTTTTATCGTCAGGGAAAACGGTGCACGGCTTGGCTACTGCACCGATACCGGCATCCTCTCCCCGCAGATGGTCTCCCTGCTCAAGGACTGCGAGGGTGTGGTGCTGGAAAGCAACCATTGCCCGGATATGCTCAAAAACGGCCCGTACCCGGAATCATTGAAACGCCGGATACGGTCCAGTCGCGGCCACCTTTCCAACCCGGCAGCATCGGACGGGCTCCGGACGCTGTGTAAAGAAGGGGCGCAGGTAATCCTTGCCCATTTAAGCGAGATCAACAACACACCTGACCGCGCCCGGGCGAGCGCCCGCGACGCCCTTGGCCTGTTCTATGAAGAAAAAATGCTGACCATCGCAACGCAGGAGGGGTCTTCCCACAAATCCCCCCAGCGCATTAATCTCTGACACTCACGGGCCGTAACGCCCGGTCCAGCGCTTCACTGAGTTCCTTAAAGCCGTAGGGTTTGATAACCGCCGCGGCAAACCCGAACCGGGAAAAGTCAAGGATCATCGGGTCGGTGGAGTACCCGCTCGAAATAATTGCCCTGACCGACGGATCGATCGCGTGAAGGAGCGGCATCGTTTCTTTTGCGCCCATACCGGAAGGAACCGTGATATCAAGGATCACCGCATCAAACGGCACGCCCGCTTCTGACGCTTTTTTGTACATCTCCACGGCAATGGCGCCATCCTTTGCCGTACTCACCTCGTGGCTCAGGAACCGGAGCAGTTCGCTTGTCGCCAGGAGAATTGCTTCCTCATCGTCCATTAAGAGGATCCGCTGGTTCTTTGGCCCGGTCCCAAAGGAGAACGGGGGGGCTGCACGGACATCGGTGTCGACGGATGAACTTTCCTGCCACGACGGCACCGGATTCTCCTGCTCTTTTGGTGCTGCCATCTTGGCATCCGAACTGATCGCCAGCAGTTCCCCGGTGAGTTCCCGGGCGCGGAGGACACCTTCTTCAGCGCTGTTCAGCCGCTCAAACCCGGCAGTGCCGACGGCAGATCCGGTCTTTGCCAGCTGCAGGTTTGCAAGGATGGAACTGAGCATATTATTGAAATCGTGGGCAATGATGTGGACTCTTTGCCGGCACGCCTCCCATGATTCCGGATCCTTTTCCCGTTCCTGTTTTTTTCCCGTCAGGGATTTTTGTTTCTTCTCCGCTCCCGCCTTTTTGCTTTTAACCCGTTGTTTGTCCATCACCGCACCTCAATTATAAAAAATCCGCCTTAAAAAACCTGCCACCCGAACATTTTTTTCTTTCACCATGTCCACCCACATCTGGCGGTTTAACTGCCGATCTTCAGCAGCTTGAGACAATACTGGTCAACCGCATCGACCAGTGCTTTCTTTGAACGCCTGACTCTCTTTTCATCCTCGGAGAAGAAATCGTTTGCCACGTACTCAAGCAGGATGACAAAATAATGCTGCGGCCCGAATTTTACCCGGATCTCATCCATGCAGGCATGCGCTTCAAAGAGTTTTCCCGCCATGATCTCAAACGCAAAGTCAAGGAGCAGGATTGCCTGTGCGGGAATATTTTTCTGGATCGCGATTTTCCGGAAATGGTAATAGGTCTCCACCCGTGCCGTGACAATGGAGAGTTTCATGCCATAATAGACCGGCTCGAGATCGTCGGGATACTGCTGGGTCATCTGCCTGATGACACCGGCAACACCGCCGGCATCCCGGCTCTCCAGCTTGAGATTGTAGAGCTCCCGCAAAAAGTCCATGTCGTTGTAGAACCGTTCAATACCAATTTTTAAGAGGTCTTCCTTGACTGCCCGGTCCTGGTCGCGCGACGCTTTTTCAATGCCGATCCGGATAAACTCCCGTTCGCTTGGGAACCATGCAATGGCCTGGTTGATCATAAACCAGAAGATCTTGTTGATACCGGGATCGTCGGCAATCTCCATGTCCTTGAGCCGGTTAACGGGCGGCTTGATGCGGATGAGCTCGATCATCTGCTCCCGTGCGGCAAGCGACATATCATTGGGCCGGTGCCTCGCATCATCCGGGTCGATCCCGGACTGCTGGGTGGAGAGGACAAAGTAGCAGTACGCGATGGCAGGGCAGATGATCGCATCGATCGGCCGGTATTTTTTCAACTGTTCGATCGCTTCTGCATATTTCCCGTTGTTGATAAGGCGCATCCCCAGCCGTATGTCGTACACGGCCCGCCCTTTCTGCCGGCGCTTGTTGCGGATCGCATAATCAAAGAGTTTCTCGACGACCGTGATATCATCGGTCTTTTTTGATTTTTCAAGGACGGCAAGCGTGATCGTATCGATAAACCGGTCGTACAGGTCGTCGCTGATATCAGGAACCGTTTTTTCGATAGCGGAGATGACGTAGCCATAGAAGACAGGAATATTCACGTCGATTTTATCGATGTTTTTATCGATGTAATCGAGAAATTCCCGCTTTAACTGATCCAGTTTTACCCGGAGGACTGCTTCGGGCTGCCACTCTTCACCCATACTCACCGATCCCAACAAAAAACAATTACAATGTTTTGATGTGTCCTCTAATTAAACTTGCATTATTAAACTTTTTTTGGCAACGTCTGCCGCCGTAATCAAAAGCAGGGCCGCAAAGAGAAAGAAAATGTTAATCCGCCACGGTCGCCAAAATCAAAAGCAGAAACGCCATGCTCTTTATGGAGTTCTCCCGGTGCTGCGAGCAGTTAGAAGGTATTTCCGGCCGGCTGGAGATGATCGATGTCATCAGCCGGGTGCTGCCCGGGCTGTCACCGGATGAGCTGCCGGTTTTTGTCCGGTTTATCATGGGCCGGATATTCCCTGACTGGAGCTCGCAGAAACTGGGTATCGGCCCCAACCTGCTCTACGAAGCCGTCGGCTATGTCGCCGGCGTCAAAAAGGACGTGGTGATCGATACGATCAACCGGACCGGCGACGTGGGAACAGCAGTTGAAGAGCTCCTGTCAATGAAATCCCAGACCACGTTTTTCCACGAAGATCTGGATATTGTCTATGTCTACCAAGAATTGGTCAGCATCTCGGCGCAGGAAGGAAAAAAGTCCCAGCGGGAAAAACTGCTCGCGGTGAGAAAACTGCTCGGGAACGCCCACCCGCTCGAAGGCCGGTATCTCGCACGGATCATGCTTGAGGAACTGCGTATCGGTGTCGGGGAAGGCAGTGTCCGCGAGGCGGTGGCAAAAGCGTTTGCCGTGGATTCCGCGCTGGTCGAGCATGCGGCGCAGGCAATCAACGATTTAGGAGAAGTCGCCCGGCTGGCAAAAACCGGCCCGGCGGCTCTTGCCGAAGTGAAGATCACTTTGTTCCACCCGGTGCGGATGATGCTTGCCCAGCAGGGGACGATTGCGGGGATGATCGAAGATCACGGGACGGTGGCGGCGGAATACAAGTACGACGGGTCGCGGTTCCAGTTCCATAAAAAAGGCAACGGGTGCCGGATGTACTCGCGCCGGTTAGAGGATGTCACTGCCGCCCTGCCCGATGTGCTGTCGCAGCTGCTTGCGTCCACCGACCATGATGTGATCCTCGACGGGGAAGTGATCGCGATCAAAGACGGCAAACCCATGCCGTTCCAGTCCGTGCTGAGGCGGTTCCGCCGTCGGCACGATATTGCCGAAGCGCAGGAGGCAACCGGGATGGTGCCCAATGTCTTTGATATCCTCTACCTCGACGGGGAGATGCTCATTGACCTGCCCTTTGCCGAGCGGCGAAAACTGCTCGAGAGCGTTGTCCGCGAGCATGTCGCACCGCAGGTGGTCAGCAGCGATCCTGCCGTGATCGAGAAGACCTATAACGATGCGCTCAGCGCCGGCCACGAGGGGATCATGCTCAAGGTGACGAATTCGCCCTACACACCGGGCCAGCGGGGAAAGAACTGGATCAAGATCAAACCGGAGGTGGACACGCTCGACCTTGCCGTGATCGGCGCTGCCTGGGGCGAAGGGAAACGGGCGCACGTCTTTGGCTCATTTTTAATGGCCTGCCAGGACCAGGGAAAACTTGTTCCCCTTTCGTGGGTGGCAACCGGGTTTTCCGATGACCAGCTCGCGGAAGTGTATGACCTGTTAAAGGACAAGGTCATTTCAAAGTCCAAAAACGAGGTGAGGTTTGAGCCGGACCTGGTCTTTGAAGTGGGGTATGCGGAACTCCAGGCAAGCCAGACGTACGAAGGAGGATTTGCACTCCGGTTCCCCCGGTTCATCCGGATCCGGGACGACAAGGATATCCCCGAGATCGAGACCATCGAAAGTATCCGCGACCGGTACCTGCGCCAGTCAAAATCCGCCCAGGCCTACCAGACCTGAAACAAGGTCCGCTGGGTGCGCATCTCCGCAATAAGGGTGCTGTGCGGGAGCCAGCGATCAAAGCCGATGAGTGCCGATGCCGCCTGAACTGCCTGTTCCAGCGACGCACAGGGTACCGGCGGGGACGCCATCGCTTTCCGGGTCGCCTCCCTGATGACCCATGTCCCCAGAGGCGCCCAGTAATCGCTGGAGATATGCCGGATCACGATCACCCGGGCTGACCGCCGGATGGTGGTGAGATATTCGCAGGCGGCAAGCCGGGCCGAGTAATAGGCCCCCGAGATGGGGGAGTACCCGGACTTTTTCATGCCTTCCCGGTCCTGCACGATCACCTCATCGTCTCCAGCCCAGAGCGTCTGTTTACCCCATACCTCGATCATCTCGTACCGCCAGTCCCCGGGGGCAAGGATGCAGACGATATGGTTGCCAAAGATTTCACCGGAGAAGACCCGGTAGTCGTCGATGGAGGGGAACCGTGCGATCTCTTTTTTTAACGCAGTTGACACCGTATCGTCAACCGCGGTAATCGCCCACCGGGTGGGAACAAAATGCCGGTTCTTCCCAAGGAGGCCAGCAGTCATGAGTTTTGTAATGTCGTAGACATCGCTGCCCGCACGCGCCAGCTCGATACAGGCATCGGTTGCCCGTATGTCCAGATCCGAGGTGATCTTATCCACCTGCCGGCCGACCGTTGCACTGCCAACCAGATCAATCTCTTTGACCGGCCCACTCAGGCCAACGGGTGCCACCGTCCCGTCAAAGGTCATGGAGAAGGTGACCGGCTTTTCAAACGCGACGTCCACATCGAGCGGGCGCGACGAGAGCGCGATCTCCTGCAGGGTATCGCAAAAACGGTGGACGGGCGAACTCCCGCGTATTGTCCGGGCACGGATACCCACGATATCCTCGATGCCAAGGTTGCGGGCGAGCCAGTCCGGGGGATGGTCGCTGTCATTGATGAGCAGGGGGCCGCCGTTCACGTCCGGGTAGCCAAAGCTCCCGATAAAAACAGACGGCGAGCTCCCCTGGTAGCTGCTCGACGGTTTGAGGGTTGCCTGGGACTGGAACCGGCTGACAATCGGGCAGCGGGGCAGGCCACACATCCCTTTACCCTTGCACTGAACGCACTGCATGTCACATCAATCCGGCAAAGAGACCGGCCTTACCGTTTTGCCAGCCGGGTTTCTTCCGTGTGCGGGGGCGTAATGGTCTGGGTGAGCGGGTTTTCTCCCTCAACAAACGAGATCCGCCAGCCCGGGTCGTACCGGGACCCGCACTCCGGGCAGATCAGGATCACCCGGTAGAGTTCCCGGGTCGATTTTACCGGGTTGTCCTTACCGGCATTCACCCGGAGAAACGAGGTGTGGAACCCGGCCTCATACCCGCAGTGCGGGCAGATGTGGAACTCGTCCTCAACCTTAACCGGGACAATCTCACCTGAAATCTTCATACGTCACCACGGGACTCATTCATTTTTTTCCTGTCCGTTCAGGGTGCCCGCCGACTCGATAATCACTGATGCATTCTCCCTGCCATCGATTGCGGCATGGACAAGGGAAAACGGCCGGGGGACAAGTGCCATTGTCCGGGCAATGTTCTCCTCGAGCACTTCAACCGTGACCGTTCTCCCGTCAAGAGCAATACCGGCACCCATATCCTCGATCTTTCTTGCATTGTTCTGCTGCTCGGGGTGGTTGGGGTCCATGATAATCAGCACCGGTTTTTCAAACAGCAGCGCTTCGTGCAGGGTGGTAAGGCCGCCATGCACAATCGCAATCCTCGCCCGGGCAAGATGTTCGTAGAGGTTGGGCACGTACCCGTGGGAGATAAAATTACCTGACGATCCCGGGAGATGCGCCCCGGTATAAAACACATCGAAGCACAGGTCTTTTCTCCGGTCTGCAATCTTTCGCAGCAGCTCATAGAGCGGCAGCTTGTAGGGCTCGCCGCCAAAACTGGTGAATATGGTTTTTTGCGCCACCGTGTACCGGGAAAGGGTGAGATCGAGAAACGGCCCGGTGAAATGATATTTCCCGGTTTCGGATTCTGGCACAACAATATTGTACTCGCTTATCGTATCCGGCGCCGGGAAATCCGGGACAATGACACCTTTGGCCAGCCGCAGGTAGCGCTGTATTAAGAAATTTAAGGCACCAAAGACCGGGTTTGTCGAACCATGCGGGCCATTGAAATGGTTCTGGTTGGTGATAAAAAAGACCGGTACCTGCTGTGCCCGTGCTGCCGCGACACCGCCATACATCGTATCGCATACCACGCAGTCGATAGCAAGATTCCTGATGTAGCGGCGTGCCAGCACGACCGACCGCATCATATAAAGGACCATCCATTTCGAGCACCAGAGGGTTTTTTTCAGGGAAAAAAAACCGTTCTCACCTTCAAGACAGACTTCCCGCTGCCCCCGGTGGAGGTTGGTGCACCCGTGACTTGCGAGGAAGTCATAGGATTTGCCATATGCGACAAAATGCACGGTATGCCCCCGCTGCTGGAGGTAATGCCCGAGGTGAATGGACCGGGATGCATGCCCGAGCCCTTCGCCGCACACTATAAATAAAATCCGCATTCGTCCGTTCTCCACAGAAGTCCTGCTGGCAGTTCCTGGCCCGGCATGGTTTTTCACTTACAGGTTTATGCCGGTTTCCCCCGGCGGGTTTCCTTCATCGGGGACGATGATCCACGCAACAATATACGCGACGACCCCGATCCCAAACGATAAACAGGTAAGCACCACCCATGCCAGCCGGATGACGGTCGGGTCGGCATCAAGATAGATCCCAAGCCCCCCGCAGACGCCCCCGAGTATCCGTTCTTTCTTTGACCGGTACCATCGTTTCATGACGACAGTTTTGGTGTCCGTATCATTAAATATGATTGCCTTTACAAAAACATCTATTCCTCCGGGCAGTTCACCGGGTAAACAGCATGAGGATCATGACAGGGGGTAACGGGACGGGTGTTCCCGCAACGTTTGGTGCGGGCTGTTTCTGGGGTGCTGAAGCGGCATTCCGGCGCGTGAAAGGGGTAATTAAAACTGAGGTCGGCTACATGGGCGGGAACCTTGAGCATCCCCGGTACGAGGATGTGTGTTCGGGAACGACCGGTCATGCGGAGGTTGTGCAGGTCACGTACGATCCGGGCGTCGTACCCTACGATGACCTGCTTGCCGTGTTCTGGTCAAGCCATGACCCGACCCAGCTCAACCGGCAGGGCCCGGATTACGGGACCAACTACCGGTCGGTTATTTTCTACCATACGCCCGACCAGGCAGCGGCAGCGCAGGCTTCAAAAGACCGCCTCCAGCAGTCAGGGCGCTATCGCACCGCAAAGATCGTGACGGCAATTGTCCCGGCCGCGACGTTCTGGAAAGCCGAGGACTATCACCAGCAGTACCATGAACGGCACGGAGGCAGAATCTGCGGCATATAAAAAAAAGAGTATATAGTTCGAGCTGGAATACAATAGTATGCGATCATCGAATTCGACGGGAGTGTCGGAAGTCGCAGCACAGTTGCTGATTGTTATTCTTGTGGTTGTGCTCGCGATTGTTGCCTATGCCGCTTTTTCCGGCACACTCAACTCCCTGTTTGTAAAAAAATCCGTCTATGTTGCAGGTACCGCTGCAACAGTCGACATCCCGCAGGGCACCGGTGCCCCCCCCAATTCCGTGCTCACCTTTCTGGCAAAAGCCGGGGACCCTTTCTACCTGACCGGGCAGACACAAGGCATCAGCGGCGCACACGTCACGCTCAAGGCACTCAGTCCTGACGGCAAGATCCTCATCCCGGATGCAAGCAGCCTCAATGGTTCCCCGTACGGGCAGACCCTCTATCTCTACCCGAACAGCTCTCCTGCCTCTACGCAGTGCGATTATGCGATAAGCACGACACAACCCACCGGCTCGCTGCGGCCCATGGTCCTTGGGACATGGACGATCCAGCTGGTCGATGAGGATGTCCACGTCCTTGCAGACAGCTATACCACCAAAGTGACACACGGTTCGACAGCGCTACCGGTTGCCGGTGGATTTATCGGGGGCAGCACCAGCGAGTTCTACCGGACCGACTGCACGCCGATCAACCAGTCCAGTGTTTCCATCACGACCACCAATACCGGCCCGGGCAATATGTCGATCGCTCATTTCAATGGCGCATCATCCAATATCACGATCCCCAACGATCCCACGCTCTCGTTTAACGGGAACAACATGGCAATCTCCATGTGGTTTGACCCGACAACGAATACGACCTACAACCCATCAGGGAGCAACTGGTACCAGCTCATCGGGAAGGGTGTGACCAACAGCGCCGGCAGCGGCAGCGGCAACGAGAACGACAATTACCAGCTCTTCCAGCTGGGCAACCAGCTCTGCTTTGAATGGAACGATGCGGTCACCGGCCAGCACTACCAGGCAATAACGACGACGCAGACCGTGCAGGCAACCGGGTGGAATTATGCGGTGGTATCGATCACCAACGGCCAGCTGAATATTTACAACAACGGTGTTTTGCAGCCGGTCAGTTACTATAACAGCAATGTGCCGTTTACCTCACCGGTGGGAACCCAGACGGTCAATCTTATCAATAACAATAATGCGGTCACGATCGGGATGCAGAATGCGGCATCCCCTTCAAACGCCTTCTATTACAGCGGGGACATGGGCGCAATTTCCCTGTACAACCGGGGACTGACTCCCGCAGAGATTGCTGCCAATTACGCGGGATATATCGCATAACCCCGCATTCTTTTTTATTTTTTTATTGCATCCCGGTAATCGTGCCGCACCCGGCATTGTCTCCCTGTACAGGAAGGTTTTATGGCGGCTATAGCCTGGATGAGTTTGCCCGAATAATCGTTTTCCTGCACCGGAAGGTTTCACGCTCATGCAACAGGAGTACCACGTTTTTAGCGTCTGCCGGGCCGGTCTGTCAGTACCGGAGATCGTTATGGTATGGAGCCGCCGGGTCCGGCTCCCTGCCACGGGCGGGCTTCGTGGGATCCAAAAGGGGAGATCCGGTTTTTCCTGCGGGCGGATTTTTTTATACCATGAAGGGGTAAGATGCTCCTATGAATATTTCAGATGTATTCATGTACCTGGCGCTCCTCATCGAGCTTGTCGTCACGATTCTTGCAGCGATGATTGCGGTTCAGAAACAGAAACTCTATGGCTGGTTTATCTCCCTGACGTTTGGGCTCTTTTTTATCTTTGATTTGGTCAGGATCTATGGCCTGCCGCTGAGTGCCGACCTGACCCAGCTGATATTTCTCGTGGCCTGCGGTTCGATGCTGTACGCGGTATGGCTGCTGTTTAAAGAGTGAGGGAAAAAACCGGGGGCGGGGGGATGTTCCCCCGTCCCCGTTTAAGGGAAGAACATGGCGTAGTGATAGCACACAAACACTTTTTTTTCGCAGCTGACTGCAGCCTTGGTTCTCGCAGTTACTGTTTTGGTGCCGGTCCCCCGCTGTTTTCCATATGATCGAGGACCCGGTCCCACATGACGTGGAGACCGGGGATGACCACGTAGGCGAGCAGACCTGAACCAAGGAATGCCGCCGTGATGATAATCTCGTTGTCAACCATTGTCCTCACCTCACGCGAGGACGGCCACAGCGACCTCGACCTGATTGTGGAATTTGATCGGCCGACAGGAATGATGGCATTCGTGCACTTGAAATACCTGATCTCCGACCGTTTGAATATTAAGATCGATCTCGTTTCCTGATGGGCTTCACCCTCTGATCCGCGATCAGGTAATGCACGAGGTCGTATATGTCTGAAAAACGATCTTCTTCCCTTCTTTTGTAGGATATTTTCCCATCAGTGGAGAAGATCGAAAATTTTTATCCGCTCAAAGATTGGTAAAAATGTGGGTGGGGGAAGATGCTGGAATTTTTCCCATTAGTCACATTAATTCATCAGGATTGATACCGGCGTCTTTGCAGTGCTGTTTTGTGATCTTCGGGTGCAGAATTTTCCCGGCATGATCCGGGACGGTTACTCTTATACCAGCATCGTTTTTAAATATCTTATGACTCCCGCTCTAGAGTACACACGTGAATCCTTTTCTCTTGAGCAGAGTGATGATTTTTTTGTGCCTGAACCCGCGGGAGTTTTTCACTCATACCGAGACATCCACCGTGGTTAAGTTGATGAGCTGGGCTTGGGGGATCTTCTCTCCGGATTCGATACGATCATCGAGATGGAGACGTATGGCATCCCGTATATTGTCAAGGACTTCTTCATAGGTTTCTCCCTGTACATAACAACCCTGAAGTTCCGGACAGAATGCGGTAGAGCCATCTTCATCTTTTTCTATTACTACGGAAAAACGGAAATTGTGCATACCTGACCTTCTCTTTTGCATTCTTTGTTGAATATAGAGTGGGCAGACTGTGCAATAACTTTTTGATTGTCCAGCGGAAGCGACAGGTGGTACCCTGCCGGTCTGCCACTGGCTGGATGGATCCCCCCGGGGGGTGGATGGATCGGGCTATGCTATAGGGGGGAGAGTTACGCTCCTTGAGGGCCGAGCCCCCAGCCAGCGTGGGCGTGCCCATTGGTATAGTCAGAAAATGATACGTTACCGGCTGTTCCTGAACTGGTATGCCGGCGCTTTCCGGTACCGCTCAAAATAATTCGCGATGAGATCGTTTTCCAGTTCCCTGAGCTGATGCGGGAGGAGGGTATTTTCCACACAATGAAAAGAGAACTCTAATTCTTTCCCGTCCCAGGACTTCCGGGAGTGATCCACCAAACGGTTCGCACAATTCCCGGACTGGCCGATATACAGGATCTCCTGCGAACCGGGCTCCATGAGAATATACAGACCCGGACCTGCCGGGGCGTCGCTGATTTTTTCCGTCACGAACGGCTCAACACTACTCCATGCAAGCCCCATCCAGCCCGGTTCCCCGGGGTTTCCGGTCGCTACCAGCGGGGGATGACTCGGACCACCGGCCGGGTTGTCCTTCTGGCCTTCGCCTAAGTTCCCGCCCCGTAAATTTTCTTTGCGGGTTGTAGATTTCCGGTACCGTGGGTGAAACCGCCCGAAATTGCAGAGCGGGGAAGTCCCGCATTCCTGCCGATACCGGTATAACAAAGAACTCTCCATTCCCATTCTCCCGTTTATCGTAGCATCGGGCGGAGCGGCAGAACATTCGTACGCGAATCCTTCTGCATCCTGCCAGATTCGAACGCGACGGGGTAGCCGTGATCCAGCCTGTCGATACAATCGACTGCTATCATTCTTATGCAACAAAAAATCAAAAAATCAAAAAATGGTACACAACAGCATAGTGTGTATCACCGGTGTTACACAACGTGTCTGTACGTCTCACATAATCGTGATGGTGGTACGCAGGAATTTTCCCGGGTTTTGATCCTGTGGCTATGAGGGGAATTTACCTGCTGCCCGTCTCAGTAATGGCAATCAGCGGTGAGAAGCGGAAGATTGTCGGGCTGTTCCCCGTCCGGACTTTTTCTGGTTGCACGGGATCGGCATGGTGCATACGTATACCTTCACGGGATTTTTTCTTCAATCGTCTTTTTGTCGGTTCTCGTGCGGACGAGATCCCTGCCGGAGTATTTCTAAAATTATGAGCACAGGGAGTAACGTGTTGACTCCAGAGGTTTTGTAGAATGGTTGCACCCAGGTGCAGGATTATCCACGGCTTCACGGGTACCGGTAATTTTCACGACGGTGTCCGGCGAGAACATGAGCTAAACTTTGCCCCAAAACAGGCCTTCTTTTCATTTTACCCCGCCTCCAGTCCATCCGGCACGCGATCGGCCCTCCAAACAGCGATATTAGGGTACAATTCGGAGGTTATTTTGTGCCGATTCAGGGCAAACGGGGCGATTAAACCGGGAATTTCAAAAACGTGTGCCGGAATTCGCCATTTTTTGCACAAAATTGGTGAAAACGTGGATCAATTTGTGGTTGAGAACCGGGAGTTACCGTCGGAGAATGTGCAGGTATGAAAGTACGGGAGATCACCCTCCCCACCATCTCATACCAGATCAGAACATCCCTTAGTATTGATCCGACTCATGATCCCTGTACCGGAACCTGGTCCTGACCGGTGATCTCATCCGGGCCCGCTACGCCCCCGGATTGCTGCCCGGCACCCTCAAACGGGGCTCGCAACGTGCCTGGATTTAAAAGTCCCTAAAAAAAGCCGTATTTTTCCAAACGGGCAATTTTTTAGATCGATGCTATGGGGCGGGAAATGGGGGATCGCCGGGGGGCCTTTGTGAGTGGCGAGAGTGGTTTTTTGTGGCTGTAGGAATGCGAATACGGGGCTTTTACCGACGGGGTGAATAAAAATTTTGCGGGGCTGGATTTGAGAATGGGGCACGGGATGGGGCGGGATTTATGACGGAGAGGAGGTTTTAGGGAGGTGACGACGGGACCTGTGTTATTTTTGCTGGTAATTCTGGGGAGGTAGAGTTACCTGCGGTTATTCTCGTTAAGTCTTGGGTAACCAGAATATGATCGTGGGGGATGTGATGATTCCGTGAGGGTTTGTGGCTCTCCCGGTCTTTCAGGCTGCCTGATCTTTTAGTCCCGGTTGATCGTGAGTATATTCGATAAGCCATTTCCAGGCCGGCAGCACCCGGATGGAAGCGTCCCCGATCGTAATGGTCTCCTCCTGGTTGTAGGTGAGGATGATGCCTTCGTTGAGGTAATGCGTGGTCATGGCACCGATAAGCCCGTCGAGTTCCAGGTCCCGGTTCTCCCGCGAGAGTTCGTAACAGACCTGGATCGCGCTGGTGATCGTTCCCCGGTCTTCGGTGATAAAATCGCACTCTTTTGGGTTATGGAAGAAATATACCGCATTTCCCCGGCGCTGGAGCTCGATGAACACGAGATTCTCAAGCAACCTGCCCTTGTCATCCGAAAACCGGAATGCGACCGCGTTGCGCATGCCGGTATCGATGCAATAAAGTTTTTTTTCGTGGACATACTGTTTTTTTAATGAGAAATCGTACCGGAAGATCTCAAAGATGAGGTACGCCTCTTCAAGGAACCCGACATAATCCCGGACCGATACGACGCTTTTGAACCCGAGCGTATTTTTGAGCGCGTTGTACGTCGCGGTTTTTGCCGCGTTGGTGAAAAGGTAGTGGGCGAGTTGCCGGAACCCTTTGACTTCCCGTATACCGAACCGGCTGATGATGTCCCGGAACAGGATGTCGTCATAGGTCCGCTTGAGGTACTCGGGGTCGCCGTATTTCAGGTACTCCGGAAATCCTCCTCCGGTGAGATACCGGTCGAACTCTGCGAGGATCGCGGCTTTTTTCTTCTCCGTGATCCGGGTGGAGCCAATCGAACGGAACTGCAGGACTTCCCTAAACGAGAACGGGTACAGGGTGATCGTTGTGGAGCGTCCCGTGAGATGCGTCCCGAGTTCGGCTGAAAGGAGATTTGCATTGGAGCCGGTGAGAAAAACTTTGTATCCCTCGTCATGGATCCGGCGGATGAACCGCTCCCATCCACCGACATTCTGGATCTCGTCTACGAAGAGGACTTTTGTGCCCGGGGAGGTCTTTTCGAAAACGAGCATAAGGGCAGGAAAGTCCGACACGGAAAAGTCCATGAGCCGGTCATCGTCAAAGTTGATGTACAAAAAATCATTGTACTGTGCTGACAGCTGGCGCAGGAGCGTGGACTTGCCGCAGCGCCGTATACCCGTGATTACCACGATCTGGTCTGTTTCCCGGAACCGTTCTGTCGCGATCTCGCGCGGGATGCCCGGGTCCCGGGAGAGGAACGCCTCTTTCTGGCTGAGTACGAGTTCTTCGAGCTGCGATGTGGTGATCATATACATTACCAATAAATACTTTATGCCTTTTATTTACATTACTAATGTATAAAAATTGTTATGGGGGGATTACTTCACATCAGGAATTTTGCCCTGCGTTGCATGTGGGTTCGGGGGCAGGGGTTTGGGAATATATGCCTGGTATCCCGCTCTGGCGTACCGTGATTTTCATCCGGCTTTCAATCATTATTCTTCTTCTCCAAAAATATCCGCACTGATTGTGCTTGTAATTCTCGCCAGCCAGAGTTACCTGCGTTTGTCATGGTTAAGTCTGTTTAACCAGAATAAGAGTGTGGTGTGGAGGAGGGATGCTACTGGGGTGTGGGGGTGAATGCCTGCCTGAGATCCCGGATCTTTTTTTGATACCCCGGCCCCGGATGGCAGCGAACGGTGATGGTGGTGCGGGTTCGACAGCGGGGAGGGGAAGAGGCAGTCGTTCACCGGAACAATTGGCCGGGGAAAGGTTCCGTGTCCAGGTCAACAAAAAGATGATGTTGTGGGAAGAATATAGTGATGGGAGACAGTACAGGAGATTGGGTGAGATGGCAGGACATACACTGAAGAAGAGGATTCGGGACACTATTGTTGCAATCCTGACCCGGTATGATGCCGAACGTATCGCCATCTTTGGTTCCTATGCCCGTGGAGATGCGGGAGAACACAGCGATGTTGATATTCTTGTCAGGTTTGCCCGGCCAAAAAGCCTGATCCGGATAGTGCAGATCGAAGACGAGATCAGGAATTCCATCCACATGAAGGTTGATCTCGTAACCGAGAATGCTGTCAGCCCGTATCTCGCAGGATCAATTCACCATGATGAACTGGTGATCTTTGGATGAAACCGGAAGATCCGGCATATCTCCATCATATCCTCGATGCTATTGTTCATATCGAAAATTTTTCACAAGCCATTACCTCTGCCCAGGATCTTAAGGATCATCCGCTTGAACGTGCCGGCATCGAGCGGATGCTCACCATTATCGGTGAAGCAGCAAAGAATGTGTCCCCGCAGCTGCAAAAGGAATCCCCGGATATTCCCTGGAAGGCAACAGCGGGAATGCGGGACAAGATCATGCACCATTATTTTGGGGTCGATTACGAAGCGGTGTATGAGACTATCAGAGTTGATCTTCCGGTTCTCAAACAGGGAATCAACGCAATTCTTTCTGATTCAAAGAACGGAAATATTCCGGAAACGAAAGCCTCGAAAAAACGGAAGATCTCATAAAATTCCTTACCTGCTCTGCATAACCGGGACCGTTCAGGCAGCTTACACCCGTAACAATTTTTTATTCTTTGAACATCTGACCTGATATTGAAGCGGAACATCTTCACAAAGAACGATGCTTTTCACGACAGTATCCGGCGAGAACAAAAGTGAAACTTTGCCCCAAAACAGGCCTTCTTTTCCTTTTACCCTTCCTCCAGTCCATCCGGCACGCGACCGCCCGTCCAAATCGCGCTATTAGCGTACAATACAGGGGCCAGTTTCTGCCGAAACCGGGCAAACGAACGCGAGTAAAAAAAATCAGGGACGGGAGGAGAGGTTTCCCGTCCCCCGGACACACAGGCGAGGGCTTTTTTTTGGAGATGAACCGCTTGTGTGCAGGTACTATGACACTATGAAACCGGATCCTGTTATTTTGGGGCCTGTCCTGTACTGTCCTCCATGTGATCGAGGACCCGGTCCCACATGACGAGGAGACCGGGGACAATTACGTAGGCGAGCAGTCCTGACCCGAGGAATGCCGCGATGATGAGGATCTCGTTGTCAACCATTCTCCTCACCTCAGGCAAGGACTGCCACACCGTCTGCCCAGGTTTCGACCCGGGTGCGGATGGAGTCATCGCTGTAGGAGGTGAGGGTGACCTGTGAGCGGGAGAGGTTCACGTTGAACAGCTCGCCGTTGGGGTCATGGCACTTCAGGGTTGCCGCGTAGGTGTCGGTCTGGTCCATGTGGACTGCCGTGCCGCCGTGAGCGGTGTTGTTGGTGGCGTTTGCAAGCACCGCGGAGATGCCGGCGACATAGCCGTCCAGCGTGTTGTAGGACTCTGATCCGGTACCGACACGCTTTGCGTCCGCGTCTTCATACACGAATTTTGCCGTGTAGGTCTCGCGGGTCTTTTCTACGGGCGGGTGGTTGACGCCCGAGCTCATATACGATACACACCCGAATGGGTTGGTGGTGATCACGGACTGGACAATCGCATCAAACGATTCCACGTCTGCAATCGGGTCCGGGAGTACCCGGACTGCACTTTTTACTATGCCGTTCTGTACGAAATCTGCCATTTTTGTTTCCTTCTTTTTTGGTTTTTATCCTCGGGCGCCTTTGGACATACAGTATAGGATGTAGTGGATATTACCCCTGACCGGGGGGTAGGAAACGGGAGTCAGTTCTGCGCGGGTTTTGGGATTGTGAATCATTTCACCTGCGGAATTGTGATTAGGGTATTTTAATGGGGAAAAAAACGGTCTTACCCCGGCACGGGTATCTCAAACGGAACGTGGGGTTATGAAAAATATCAAAGCTGGTCTTCACCCTTTGACCGCAACCAATTTTGATTACGGATCGTCACGAAAACATGCACCCGACAGGGTGTGGCATTTAAAAAAAATGATTAAATCCTGGCTCTGGAGAAATCCTCAAAATTTTAATTGCCATAACGCTCTTCGGGGGCTAATGCCCCCCCGCTGTGGCATCCCCCGGTTGCGACAGGTTAGTTCTGGCATTATCGCCCTTGAGCCCCACCCTCCTTGGGGGACAGGTGGCAGGAAAGAGGTGGGCCGCGTGGCAGGAAAGAGGTTTTCTCCCGTGCCTGAATCTTTGCTATTGTTAAACCACTTTATAGACGTTACGCGAGATAATCCCGTGGGAGTTTCACGAGTACTTCGACAGGTAATCCCTCGTTTTGGCTAATAGTTCACTGCAATGATTTTTATTAAATCAATTGCCGGCGCAACAGAACCTCTCATCCCTATCACTTCTGTCACATCAGGAATTTCTCATTACAATCTGTACTGCAGCCCCATTTCCCCAGAATACCGCTCCAAGATAGATATCGACAGTTACTTCCCTTTTGTCCTGCCTGAGAATCCGTACGTTGTCAATGTTCATCCGTGCACCGAGTGCGGCTTGGGCAACCCGCTGCCGGAAGAGTGCCTGAAATTCCGGATCGATCATACTGATGATATCGCGGCCTGTCAGGTCCTCACCCAGATCCGCTCCAAGTAAACGGGTGCCGGCAGGATTTACGTACGCGATCGCACCTTCACGGTATACCACAATCCCTTCCGGCAGCCACTCAATAAGAGACCGGTACCGCTCTTCACTTGAGACAAGGTCTTCGACATTCGATATATAATCCTTAATGAAAAATGAGGCGACGACTAACACCAGCACGAAGAAGACCCGGTCGATAATGACATATTCTACCGACATATCACGGGGGGACAGGAAAAAACTTATGACTATCAGGAGTGCAAATACGCCGGTCATCACCAGCGGTGCATATTTCCAGCTGAGGTACACGGTCAGGAACAGCGGGATAAGATACAGAATCCAGATCATCACTCCGAGGGGTGTACTGATATCGATGACGAATATGAGTACCGTTGCAATAGTGATATATGCGACAATACGGAGGAAATCATCCTCGCGTTTCACCGGCCAGGTAAGCCTTCTTTTGTCCGCCATAAATGATCCTGTCAGACCCTTGTATAAAAATCTGGTGGATAATAAGGATGCCAATAAAGTGCACTAAGGTGTTTGGAAGAGGCCTTGATGGAAAGGATTTTACTCCCCTGCTGGAACGCCTCCCTTTTTTTAATGACCGTCAATAGTGCGATTTAAAAAAATTAGTTCCCGGTCCCCTTCGCAAGGTTCCATGCCGGGATCAGGCCACCGGGGAGGACTTCATAGTATTTCCACCCGCACCGGGGGGAAAAGACCATGATGTATTTTTTAAACTGCGCAGGGGTCCCCATCGTGCGCAGGCTGGCGACCTTTTTGGCATAATGGTGCAGGAGGGTCTTTGCATCAGGGATGGGGATACGGGTGAAGATGACCTGGACGAGCAGCACTTCGGATTTTTTCAGTGCGATGATATCAACGGGAATGGGCGAGGCGCTGATCCGGGCGGGCAGGTAATTCCATTCCGCGAGCATCCGCATCGCCCGGTACACGCAGCCGTTGCTTCTCGTGTATTCCGGTGCTCCCACCGGACACGTGGTTTCCGGTTCCTCGTGGAGAGGGACGATGGATACCTCCGGGGCGGTGCTGCTCCCCGGGATATCCTCCGGGGGCCTGAGGGGGAGGTCCCCTTCCTGTTGTTCATGGGTGATGACCGCTGTTTTGCCCGGTGACCTGCTGGACCCTGCATCGCATTCCGGTGGGTCGTCATGACTGCGTGGTTTGCCGGGATTCGCCGGTGTACCGGGACTTATGAGGGTACCGGGACCAACCAGAGTGCTGATACTAGCCGGGGTGCCGGAACTGACCGGGATACGAGGGCTTGGGAAGGTACCGGGACCAACCAGTGTACTGATACTAGCCAGGGTGCCGGGACGTGGGAGGGCGCCGGGACTGGCCGGGGTAAGGGTTGCGGTACCGGATGTGCCCATGGCGGGGGCGGTATTCAGGTCCGGAGAGACAAGTTCGTAGTCTCCGGGTCCTTGTTCTTCTGCTGCTGGTGCTTCTGGCTCTCTGGTCATGATCATGGTTGACTGACCGGACGAGGGGATGACTTTTGATGCTGACATGATGCGGGTTTGTTTGTTTTGTTGGGTATTTTTACGGCGGTTCACGGGGATGAGCGGACGCTGTTGGTGCGGATACGTTCGTCATTAGCGTCTTGTTTCATGCCGGTCCGGGGGGAGCTGCTGCTCACGGGCAGGAGACTGGTGGTCCTGGTGACAGGTGAAACGGGAGGCTTGCCGTTTACCTAAATTAAACCGGGACCCTCAAACGCCGGACCGGCGGTCAACGTATACCAGAAAAGACGGGTGATACTCTCCCGGCCCGGGCACCCGCTGTGCATTTCCCGGAACCGGTAGCTTTGTTGTGCTGTTCAACGAGGGCAGAAAGGATGCCCATGACTGCACAGACCAGCAGCATCATCGAATAGAAAAACCCGGCGTAAAATACGGCAACCGTCCGTGCGTACCCGAGTTTTTTTATCTTCCGTGCTGTTTTTGTGCAGAAATTGCCAAGCATTGTGTAACTACAACAAGCAGGCGGCAGCATATAAGATACACGGAACCGCGAGGTTAGCTCAATGCGTCCCCGGGGAAAACCGGGCGCAATACTGCCCCGGATTGCCGCACCGGACCGCACCGCTCTTTTGACGCGGCAAAGGTTGCGAGAAAAGACCGGTTTTTTGCGGGAATTTGGTATCTTTCCTGCACAGGTGCCGCAGTGTTCACCTGAACGCAAGGTGCCCTCACGGCCCGGTACGCACCCACCCCTCGCCCACCATGAGGTACCCCCCATGGGGGGTGGGTCGTACTGAGGGAGGGGTACCCCATGGGGTACCTGTCATGATGGGGGAGGTACCCTGCCGGGGGGTGGGTCAGGTCCGGCAGAAGTACTGGTGGGGCACCGCTTCAAATGCACCAGAGACCCTGCTGCTTCGTGTGGAACTCACGACGGTGGGAGGTGCCGGGTGCGGTGCCGGGGCAGAGGGGTACCCCAGGGGGGGTCTGTCATGGGGGGGAGGTACCCTGCCTGGGGTACCTGTCGTACGAAGGGAGGGATCCCCCTTGGGGGGTGAGGGGGTCGGCCCGATATAATCCTTGACCGGGTAACCGGGGAAATGTTCCCCGCTCAACGGGAAGCCTGACCATCCTGCAATAGTATTCCCGGGTTTTTTTTTGGTTTTTTCTCCGTATCACTCATATATATGAAGTACCAATATTCCATCAGAAATATGAGAGATACATCCAAGATACTGGACCAGCTGCGGGATTTACTACCTGAACTCAGGGAACAGTATCATGTCAGGAGCATTGGTATCTTTGGCTCGTACTCCAGAAAACACCAGACCGAACAGAGCGACCTCGACCTGGTTGTGGAATTTGATCAGCCGACGGGAATGATGGCATTCGTACACTTAAAAGACCTGATCTCCGACCGTTTGAATATTAAGGTTGATCTCGTTACTCCTGACGGGCTTCACCCCCTGATCCGCGATCAGGTCATGCACGAGGTCGTGTATGTCTGAAAAACGATCTTCTTCCCTTCTTTTGTAGGATATTTTTTTAGGCAGTGGAGAAGATCAAAAATTTTTACCCGCTCAAAGATTGGTAAAAATGTAGGGGGAACATGGGGGATGTTTTCCCATCAGTCACATTAATTCATCAGGATTGATACCGGCGTCTTTGCAGATCTGTTTTGTGATCTTCGGGTGCAGAATTTTCCCGGCATGATCCGGGACGGTTACTCGTATACCCGCATCGTTTTTTTTAAATTTTATGACTCCCGCTCTGGCGTACACAGGTGAATCCTTTTCTCTTGAGCAGCGTGATGATTTTTTGTGCCGGGACCCGCGGGAGTTTTTCACTCATACCGGGACATCCACGGTGGTTACGTTGATGAGCTGGGCCCGGGGGATCTTCTCTTTGGATTCGATACGATCATCGAGAGGGAGACGCAGGGTATCCCGGATATTGTCAAGGACTTCTTCATCGGTTTCTCCCTGTACATAACAACCCTGAAGTTCCGGACAGAATGCGGTATCGCCATCTTCATCTTTTTTTATTACTACAAAAAACGGAAATTGTGCATACCTGACCGTCTCTTTTGCATTCTTTGTTGAATAGAGAGTGGGCAGGCTGTGCAATACCTTTTTGATTGTCCGGAGGAAGCGACAGGTCCTCATCGTTACGAATTGTTCTGCATCCTGCCATACCCAGAGGGCTCCGGCTCCCTTGTGGGGATGGCTCCACGGCATCAGGTCTTTGTTTTTGAGCTCCCCGCGGAGATTGCGCCGCCGCTGGTGGAGCATCTTTTGGGTCTCGCTGATGTACATGAGAGACTCTTTTCCTGTCGGGCGGATCCGGTAAAGGCCGGGCTCGTGCGGGATTTCATGGAATTCTTGTTTGCCTGCGGTAAAGGGGACATTTGGTGACCAGGGGGGTTCTGCCACGTGAACAAGGAGAACCCGGTACCGGTGAAGTCTGCCATGGCGTGCAGACCGGGATCCTGCGTCATTTGTGAGAGGCTCACAAATCATTTCGTTTTTTTAGGAGATTTATCACTTTCACCCCACATTCCTCGCCTTATTAATTATCCGGATAAATAAAAGATACCTGATGACAGCCTCCCCGCATCCCGATGAACCCACGCTCGAAGTTGTCCGCTTCCTTGCCTGGCTCAAGAAACGGGGAGCATCGCAACGGCTGATCTACTGCAATAAAAAATGGGAGCAAAAAGGGATCAGGATAAAAGAGATCTGCCGTGGCCCGGCCCGGGGAATGATGCATGTCCAGAACGATCCGTCAACCGGAGAAAAGTGGGTCGTCCTTGATGATCTGGTATGGGCCGATAACCTCATGATCGAATTCGGGGAAGAAGTCCCGCATCACAGCCAGTGGACGGAACTGTAAATAAATATATGGATATAGAAACTTTATTTACTGTTCATAGTCTACGTATACATGTGAAACTTATGACTGGAGGTACCCCTGTGCCGGCCCCCGGGGCTGATTTGGAATTCTCTGATATCCCGTATGCCGGCCTCTTTGGCGATACCGTGATTGCACGGGTAGTAGAAGAGATCATTGCCGATCCGCACTCTACCTACCGGCCCCGCGATCTCGAAGAGTTGACCGAAGCATCGTCTCCCCGTGTGCGTGACGCTCTTGTGACACTCACAAAGTTCGGTTTGCTGAAATCTGCCGGAGGAAAACACCCGACTTATACAGTAGACAAATCAAAAAAGACATTCGTTGCATTGACCCTGTTAGCCTACGCAACACTTGATGACCGTCAAGGATCCGACTGCATGAATACCGCTCTACAGCATTACTGTGAAACCGTTCTTCCCTGTTGTCTTGGGGGACAAGCTGTTGCCTCAACCACACCCTACCGTATTTCCAGCGGAAGTGGCATTCTCTCACCAGTCATCACGGTTGGAACAGGAAATGCGTATCACTATCTGAATGGAGTCGCGACGCAGGACTGATTCGTATGAACTCTCAAAAACAGACAACACCAAAAGAGCAGGACCCCCGGCAGCAGTTCCTCATTGACGTTGGCAGGATGTACCAGTTCAAGCCGGAAGAGATGATGCCCGACATCAAGACATCCACGTATTCCAACGTTTCATACCTGACCTGCACAAACCGGGATGTCTTTATCGATTTCCTTGAAATGCCCGGGATAAAAAAAGATGGGAAGATGATGATCCCTGCTACACGAGTGTACATGTCGCACTCTGCCGCCCAGCAGCTCGCCGCAACGCTCACCGGGGTACTTGAAGGCTCATACGAGCGGGGCGAGATGGAGTTCTTTACGCCCCCTTCCGGAAAAATCGCTGCAGGGACAAAAACTCCGGTAAAAAAATTATAACCTTTTTTTCTATATCCGACAAAATATTCTGAAACCGTTATCGTCTTTTTCAACCTGTTGACCCTCTAGGACTATTTGCAGGGATTTTTGTGCCACCGATCGATGTAGCAGAAAAAAATTTTTAAATACATTATTGAGCAAACGCTCCTCGCCGGTGGATCGGATTTGGATCCAAATTTTACTATCTCCATCAACAAACCCCCTCCGGACTAGGGTGCATTTCCCCCGGGAAAATTTTTTAATGATCGCAAAATCCAAAAAACAAAATCGCCGATTGTCTCTAAACTCTTGTCCGCAGGGATTGCCCTGAGCTGTTCAAATTTAATCTTCTCGTTCGTGAATGCAGTGCTGATGATCGCACTGACCAGACGTTCTTTATCCCGGGCTGCAAACCCAAGAAGATATCGTTCTACGGGATAACCTATCTCATCCAGGTAACTCGCCCATTTCTGTTTTCTTTTCCATAATGCCCCCCTTTTTTAAAATATGCTATGAACAGCACCTGCATCGCCGGAGGGCATACCATTTGTCGATCATCCGGGTAAATTATTGATACTCTATTGGGTCCTTCACGCCCGCTTCACGAAACGCAGCCAACCGTTCATCGCATGACCCGCATTTCCCGCATGCCTTCTCTCCACCCTTATAACAGGACCAGGTCATCGAATAGTCAACTCCCAGAGCTACCCCGCGTTTTACGATATCACTCTTGGACAGATACAGGTAGGGCACTTCCAGGATTACGTCGTTCCAGTCGCACAGATAAAACGCCGTCGCCATCGCACTCACAAACGCCGGGCGGCAATCCGGATAGATCGTGTGATCGCCCGCATGAGCCCCGTAAAACAGATGCTGCGCAGGGATCCCGATCGCATAGGAGGCGGCAATACTGAGTAAGATCATGTTCCTGTTCGGGACGACCGTTTGCTTCATGTTGTCACCGGTATAGTCACCCTCGGGAACTTCCCGGTCTTCGCGGGTCAGTGAAGACGGTGCGATCTCATTGAGGATGCCGATATCGATAATTTTGTGGGGAATGTGTAATTTCCGGCAGATCTTTTGTGCACAGGCAATTTCCCTGCGGTGTTTCTGGCGGTAATCAAACGTTACTGCGTGGACTTCGTATCCTTGATCGATTAGATCGTAGAGTAAGGTTGTGCTGTCAATGCCGCCGGAGAGGATAAGTACTGCCTTCCTACCTTTTTCTGGAGTAAGATTGCAGGATTCCCGATCCCTGCCAGGTGAACTATCCAAAGAGTCCTGGTGGCCTTTAAAAATTCTGGAAAGTTCCGGCATTATCTCACGGAAAAATAATCAACGGGGACTCTATTTACCCGTTTCGACATTTTGGAACGTATAAAACCGGCGTTAGGAATTATTTGGTGGTTTGACGCTCAACGGGGCTTCGCCCCTCGCCGCGTGGGCTTCCCCATGTTTGCCTTTACATTATATTCCTAAACGGATTGCCTGCTGATTACATTAAGGTCTAAAAGGAGTGATTATTGAAAATGAGAGCAAAAATAATTGAAAGAAACCTGTTGAAATCTGAAATTTAATTAAAGAAGATTTTTTGAGGGATCAATCAAATGTAAAGCTGCCTCCACTCCCTTAATCCCTTTCTCAAAAAAAATGACACCGAAAATTGCCTCAGTTAACGTACCTTTGATTTCATTCAATGTTTTTTCCTTTTGGACTTTAGGATCGAGATGAATCCGATACTCGAATAATTTCCATCTATCACATAATTTCGAAAAGTTTTCATTGCTTGTCAGATCTTTTCTTTCATTATGCAATTCTTCTGTTGTTGATCCTGGTTTCCAGATTTTTTGTGAAATAGGACTTACGCAAAAGCGGGATCAAACCGGCAGATCAAAATAATTTAACGACAGAAGAAAAGACCGTGGACAAGTCACGGAAGATAACCGACTTGGATTACATCAATTTCCTTGTAGCTGCGCAATGCGATGTGTCGTG
>JBDKTL010000010.1:0-71743 GCA_039698055.1 Methanoregula sp.
CAGAAACCGGTTGATCTTGTCATGCGCTACCACTATCCCGTTCGCGGAATAGCATTCTGCGGCTTTGACGCACGACACATCGCATTGCGCAACTACAAGGAAATTGATGTAATCCAAGTCGGTTATCTTCCGTGACTTGTCCACGGTCTTTTCTTCTGTCGTTAAATTATTTTGATCTGCCGGTTTGATCCCGCTTTTGCGTAAGTCCTAACCCAGATTTTTATCAGGCCGTTCACATGCCATTAAGGCATGGTGAAAACGAGTGCCCCTGCCAAACCAGAATTATTGTACAGAATCTGCCTTTGACCCGCCGGGAAGAAAAAACCCATAAATCCGCAAATATAAAAAAAGATTAGTCGGTTTTGTAGGTATCAGAAAACAGGATCTTTTTGATTTCTTTTTTTGGGGCAATGGAAATATCCGCAGGCAAGCCGGCAGGAACAAGCGATACGAGAGTATATTTTTCCGGCACATGGAGGAGTTTTCGTACATCCTCTGCATAGTCCTTCTTATCACCAGCAACCCAGCAGGAGCCCACCCCATGTGCATGAAGCCCGAGGATCAGGTTCTCTGTGGCCGCACAGCAATCCTCAAGATAGTATTTCGCCGTCCGCTCACCGAAGATTGCAAAACACACATTCGCATCTGCAATAAATTGTGCATGATCGGTCATTCCGGCAATTTTTAGCATCAGCGTTTTATCCCGAATTGTACCAATCAGCCATGGCTGGAGGTTCATTGCGGTTGGTGCATGTACGGCGCATTCGATGGCCTCGTGTATTGCCGCATCGTCAACCGGTAAAGGTTTGAACTTCCGGATACTATGGCGTCCTTTAATGACGGCTGTTATAACATTCATGCACCGGATATAGAAAACCGCTTGATAAATAAGTTATGGCTTAATAAAAATGGGATCGCCGGATTATAATCGCTTTCTTACAAGCACCACAGCACCGATGGAAAGCGAGATAATGGCGGCGAGGCTGCCAAATCCCGGGGTTTTTGTTGGAGTTGTCGCTGATGATTCAACTACGGTTGTTCCCGATGGAATGGGAGAAGTGGTGATCTCACTTGTTTTTGGGATCTGTGTTTGCGTCGGTGTTGGTGTCGATACAGCTGTTTTAGTCGTAGTGACCAGCGTTATGGATGTCGTCGGGACACTTACGCTGATCAGGGGATTCTGTTCCTGGTTGCGCATGCTTGTTTGCGTGCTGATGGTCTTTCCGGTTACCGGATAATTATCCTTCATCCGGTTCGCATTGCATTCTGCCCAAATCGTATAGGTTCCAGCAGAGTAGGCACTATTTCCGGTATCCCATATCGGCCCGGTGTTCTGGGGACTTGTCGAAACCGGATAGGGATCAATAAGAGTGGCAAACCCACCATTTACAAGGGTGGAGTACACACCACCGTCGGGGGATTGCACTTTTATTGTGATCGGGACCGATGACGCACCAGCCCGCCGGGCGATTGCGTTCAGATTTGTCTCAATCCGGAATCCAACGGTGTCCCCGCGGTACACCCATTTGTTCTGGGTCACATCCACGCCGACAGTAGTATCTTCGACCCTGAGATCAAGATACGGGTCTGCAACAGTAAACGCGGGCGTCTTTGCAGGAAGGATATACCATGCACCGATAGAGGGACCAAACTGGGAAGGAGAAACCGAGAACTGCCCTGCATTAGACATCACATAGGTATCATCAGGAGAGGTCGTGGCGATTGCAGCCCCGGATGCCCACCATCCAATGGTCGTACCACTTGGAATAAATCCGCTGACATCCAAACCATCCTCTCCCAGAAAAACTGTGTCGCCCTGTGAGATTGTGGTAATGCCCGCGGTAACCGGAAGCACGGATAAAAAAAATACTGCCAGAAGGATCAGGCTCATTTTAGTCGTTTCACCCAATATAATCATCTTTTCTGCGTAAGTTGTATAAAAACTGAAGGCTTGGTGATATAAATTGCAATGATTTTTTTCCGAATCAGCGCGAATTTAGCTATTAAATGTTACTTTACGAGGAAATATGAAGTCATATCAATAACGGGGGACGTGTCGGGGGACCCCGGTCCCTTCGTGGAATACTACCCGATCCGCTCCCCCTGTGCCAGGAGGAGTGGTCACATCCAAAAGAAATGATTGACTCTGACCTCTCCAGATCCTCACTGTTTCTCTGATTTGTGGGTATTGGCCAATGAAAACAATCTGCTTTTAATCCGAGTCCAGTGTAATAGCATTAAAATTTTCAAAGACACGTTTACCCTCAAACGTATGACTTACTTCCGGGTGCCACTGAAGCCCATAGATGTGCTTTTGCTCATGCGCAATTGCTTCATGGTTACAGATGGAGGAATGAGCAAGGACACGAAACCGTGCCGGCATGACAGATACTTCATCTGCATGCGATGCCCAGACAGGAATGGTATGCGGATATCCTTTCAGGATCTCGTCATGATCGGATATTTCCACTTCAACAAACCCATACCCCCCGCTTTTCCCCGGGCAAACTTCGCCGCCGAATTTCTGTGCGATGATATGGAGCCCCAGGCAGATGCCAAGCACCGGCAGACCAAGATCCAGGTAGTCAGCCGCATTTCCTGCCCGCTCGATTGTTGGTCCACCCCCGAGAATAATACCGCGGCATCCTTCTAAAACCTGTTCCGGTGAAGTGGTGTTTGGGATCATCGCAACATCGATATCCAGATCCCGCAATGCCCGGTGGATGAGATGATTGAACTGCCCAAAATTATTGACCACGTAGATAGGAAGCATTATTCTCAGGTTTGTATCTGATGACTATAAGGCTGATCAACTATACTGGTTCACCGTTTCAAGAATTTTTCCCCGTATCTTATCGGGACTATGTCCCATCAGGTAGGCAAGGAACATCGAACCGCCGGCACCCATTCCTTCCTTGACTTCCCCGATACAGTACCGTGCAAGACCTGCATGCCCGAGATCACCGAATGCCGGATCAACATAATATACGGTCACCCCGACCTGATGGACAATTTCCTGAACATTTGCCGTCGGATCGTCCCGGACATACGCGGTAGTCGCAATTATCGGCATACGTGCCTTCATCGCTTTAATCACTCCGCAGACGGCAAGCATCTGGGTTCCCCCGGCAAGCACGAGTGTGCCGGCATAGGAATCTGCAATACCCACCGCAACCGGCATCATGGGATCGCCAGTCACCCTTAAAATATCGAGAGGTTTGGTTACGTGTTCATTTTTAATCCGTGAAAGTACCTGGTCACAAATTTCTTCTTTCAGATTTACCGGATTATTCGCAAAACTGCTGCTGACCGCCGCATGACATCCTAGAGCACGAAGAACACAGAGCGCAGTTGTCGTACCCCCGGGAACGCATTCACCAAGGACAAGCAGATCACTCACAGATGACAGAAATTTCCCCACAATCCTGCCGCGCATATACAGGCCATCGACTGCCGGTACCGCATCGCCATATCGCGGATCGCCCCCGACCTGCCCAAGAACGTCGAGGCAGGGAACTGTCGGTGGATGCCTGAGCCCGGCATTAATGAACAATGGTGTAATGCCCGTGAGTTCCATCATCGAACGGGTGATTGTTGCCGGAGTCGGGCAGCCAGTTGGCGTGTTGGGTTTAAAGGGCAGGCTGGTGATCTCACCGCAGGTAATAAATTCTGCATCAAGTATTGGCGTAAGGAGAGTTTTTTCCGGGGTCGGCCCCGCACCGGAGATTCCCGGAACGGTGGATATCAGGGTATTACCCAGTATGCCACAAAAAAGCGGTTTTGTAAAATGAATGGCGGGGGGTTCGGATATAAATGCCATAATCAATCCTGTAATGTTAGTCTCTTATCATTGTCGTTTGAACATATCGGTGCTTTACTTCACAACGAACTAATAGAGGAATAACCACAATACATTTTCAGATGTTTGAAATTGAAACCCGGCTCGAGGAGCATGGAATTACCATCGATGCCATTGTGGATGCTGCAATGGGTCTTTATGTGTCCCATGGCATGCCAGAAGCCCAGGCAGCCCTTGAAATAAAAAATAAGATCCGTAAATACCTCACGGATCCCAATGTATCGTCCCTGCTTCTTGGGGCAATCCTTCTTGAAGATGAACTCTATGTCAGACGAAAAAATTCCGAGATTGCTGATGATCCGGTCTTTTTGCTGAGCGATGAGATCATCGGTATGGCGATTGCGGAATGTATTGGCGGGACCTATGCCCGGTTTGAATTTACGAGATATGACCAGAAGAAGCCCGGGATCCTCTCAACGCTCGGCCCGTTCCTCGACGATGCGGTGGCCGGACTCATCGCCGGGTGCACGTCCCGGTTGTATAGCGAATGCATATGAAACCAATCCTGTCGCTCCTGCAGTTTACAACGATATTGCCGCTGGGAAAACTGCAGGATTTTGAAACGTTCGCGCGCCATTCATACATTTATCCCCTTGCAGGATACGTGATTGGTCTCATTGTAGCCATACCGGTTTTTTTTATCGCCGACCGTACTATCGCCGCCGCAGTTGCCATCGCAGGAGTGATCCTGGTCTCCGGCGCGCATCATTTTGACGGGCTACTTGATTTCGGCGACGGATTGATGGCCCACGGCAGTCGTGAAAAACGGATCAATGCACTCACAGATCGACAAATTGGCGCGGGGGGAGTTGCTACCGGACTCGTGGTCACGCTACTTCTCTTTGCCGGACTCCATGGATCTCCATCCATCGTGGCTGCGATTATCATCGGAGAAGTCTGTGCGAAATTTTCCATGGTTTTTTTAACCGCGTACGGAACACCATTCAGGGATGGGATCCACAGTTATCTCTACGGGTTTTCCCGCCCTATATTCCCCTTCTATGCCTTGATCCCGTGCATCCCCCTCATATTCCTGCCCGTTAAACCATTCGCGCTGGCAACTGCAGGGATTGTCATGATCGTCTGCCCGTTGATCCTGCTGAAGATTTCACAAAAATTGTTTGGCGGCGTCAATGGAGATGTCGCAGGGGCAGCAAACGAGATTACCCGTGCGTGTGTCATTATTGCGATGGCGCTTGTGTAATACAAAAAAATCCGCAAGGGGCATTTCCTTTTGCCGCGTGTGAGAAAACTCCGTCACCGGCATCGGTTCATTTTCGCTTTTTTAGTACCATATACCATATTTTATAATCGGTCTCCTCGCACTACTATTCGATGAAGATTGATTTTGGCGTACACATGAGAGGTGGCGTCATCACAGAGAGGGATGCGAATTTCTGTACTGTCCGCATACGCCTTCCCGCGGGCATTGCCACCGTGGAACAGATGCGGGGAATCAGCCGGATCGCAAAAAAATACGGAAAGGGATTTGTTCACTGCACCTCCCGCCAGACAATAGAAATTCCCCACGTGAATCCTGCCAAGCTCAAGATACTGGACAAAGCGCTTGCAAAAAACGGGACACCCATTGGATCTGAACGCGATGAAATTGTCAATGTGATCGCATGCCCGGGCATTGAACGGTGCAAATTTGCCAATATCAATACTGCAAGTCTCGCGCAAAAAATCGATCAGAAACTCTTTGGCAAGGAAATGCCGGTGAAGGTCCGTATTGCGGTATCCGGTTGCCCGAATGCCTGTACCAGCCCTATGCTCAACGAGATCGGTATCATCGGAAGGATACGCCCACTCCGGATTACCGGTCAGTGCACGGGATGCGGGACCTGCGTCAAATACTGTAAAGAAAATGCTATCATCATCCGGAACGGGATCTCCGAGCTGAATGAAGATACCTGTGTCCAGTGCGGCGTGTGCGTTCAATCATGCCCATTCGATTTGCTCAAAGCTGAACACCTCCATTACCAGATCCTCGTAGGAGGCCGGCGCGGGCGACATCCGCACATCGCGCGGGAACTTGTCACCATTGATGATGAAGATACGGTCGTTTTTGTTGTAGAAAAGATCGTGAACTGGGTATACCGGCGCGCATGGAGCGGCAGGATGTTGTCCGAACAGATGGATGACCTGAAATTTGAAACGTTCCGGGACGAAATTAAACAGCAGATTGCAGCAAAAAAGTAAAGAATCAAATATATTTTAAAAAAAGTTTCCGGTACCCTTCGTTTGCATCGTCATCGCATTCAACCGCGCTGCCATCCCTTACAAGGGAATTAAACATCATTGCAGCGTTCATCAGCACATCATCCCCTGCGCTGCCCCGCCTTACATCAGCAAGTGCCTGGACCTGTGGTGCAGGAGCCAGCCGTTTCCCGACACGGATTCCAATACAATGTTTGCAATAGGCGCATTGGCTGTATACCGAAACACTCCCATCTGCACAATCCACCATGACCCGGTTTTTCTTTTCATCCCGCTGAAACTGCAGTGTCTTCATGATGAGAAGATATTCAAACATCAGATAAGAGAATATCGATGCGTTTTTTTCACCTGTAAAAACGGTCCTGCCAATCAAAATAATTTATATAGATGGCTCTCATATATGGTATACTCGCATACACTGACTGTAAGCGGACAGTCCCCATATTTGGAGGAACTTTAATGGCATCTGACAAGCCCCATATGAATCTGGCTGTTATTGGACACATCGACCACGGAAAGTCAACTACCGTTGGTAGAATGATGTTCGAAACAGGTGCAGTACCTGCACACATTATCGAAGGCTACCGCAAGGAGGCTGAATCCAAGGGTAAGGCAACCTTTGAATTTGCATGGGTTATGGACAACTTAAAGGAAGAGCGTGAAAGAGGTATCACAATCGATATCGCTCACAAGCGGTTCGACACGGCGAAATTCTACTTCACGGTCGTAGATTGTCCAGGACACAGAGACTTCGTCAAGAACATGATCACCGGTGCATCCCAGGCCGACGCTGCAATCCTCGTTGTTGCAGCACCCGATGGTGTCATGGAGCAGACAAAGGAACATGTTTTCCTTGCAAGAACTCTCGGGATTACCCAGATCATCATCGCCATCAACAAGATGGACGCAGTAAAATATGATGAGAAACGTTTCAACGAAGTCAAGAAAGACATGTCGGATCTCATTAAAATGGTCGGATACAAACCAGAAGAGACTCTTTTTATCCCGATCAGCTCACTCCAGGGAGTTAACATCAAGGTAAACAGCCCCGAGACCCCATGGTACAAAGGACTTCCCCTTATTGCAGCACTCGACACATTTAAGGAACCGGCAAAACCGACGGACAAGCCCCTTCGTCTCCCGATTCAGGACGTATACAGCATTAGCGGTATCGGAACCGTACCCGTTGGACGTGTTGAAACCGGTGTCATGAAGAAGGGAATGAAAGTATCGTTCATGCCCGCAAACAAGGATGGAGAAATCAAATCCATTGAGATGCATCATGAAGAAATCCCCCAGGCAGTCCCCGGGGACAACGTAGGCTTTAACGTGCGTGGTATCGGCAAAGGCGATATCCGCCGTGGCGACGTTATGGGACCTGCAGAAGCACCGCCAACCGTTGCAGATGAATTCACTGCACAGATCGTCGTTCTCCAGCACCCAAGTGCAATCACTGTTGGATATACACCGGTCTTCCACTGCCACACCACCCAGACTGCCTGCACATTCGTCGAGCTCAAAAAGAAACTCGACCCGCGCTCAGGCCAGACCAAAGAGGAGAACCCGACATTCTTAAAGACCGGCGATGCAGCAATTGTGGTCGTCAAACCCACAAAGCCGATGGTTATCGAGAATGTCAAGGAGCTCCCGCAGCTTGGCAGGTTTGCAGTCCGTGATATGGGCCAGACAATTGCCGCCGGTATGTGTATCGCTATTCAAGCAAAACAGATGATAAAATAATTTTTTTTGGGTGACAAACATGCAAAAAGCCAGAATTCGCCTGTCCGGAACCGACTTTGATAAGGTTGAGATGGTCTGTGACAGAATTAAAGAGATTGCTGAGCGCACAGGAGTGAATCTGGCTGGTCCGATACCGCTCCCGACAAAGAGGCTTGTTGTGCCGATTCGCAAGAGCCCTGATGGGGAGGGAACTGCAACATGGGATCGCTGGCAGATGCGTATCCACAAACGGCTCATCGATATTGACGCAGACGAACGTGCACTGCGCCAGTTGATGCGTATTCAGGTGCCAAAAGATATCGGCATTGAAATTGTATTAGAGAGTTGAAGGTGCGGCGTGCAGCAGGCCGCAGGCTTAATGGGGAAAGCCAAACAATTTTTTTCTTTTGAACGAGTTTTTCTATTAATTCTTGCCATAGCATGTATTGTACGGTTCTGGCAGTTGGATCTAAAGCTGCTTCATCACGATGAAGCGATCCATTCATGGTTTTCCTTTGATCTCCTGACAAAAGGGACATGGATGTACGATCCAAGTTATCACGGACCGTTTTTGTATTATGTCACTGCTGGCATGTTCTCAATCTTTGGAGCATCGGATCTGGTTGCGCGATTACTGCCGGCATTGTTCGGCCTGCTCCTGATACCCCTGGTCTATTGCATCTACCGGCTTGGCTACATCAACAAGATACAAACGCTGGTTGCCTCACTGTTTATTGCGATATCACCGGATATGGTGTATTTCTCCCGGTTCCTCCGGCATGATATTTTCATGCTCTTTTTTACCCTGCTTCTTCTTGTTGCCGCACTCTATTATCTCGAACGGCAGCAGACACGGTTTGCCATTATTGGTGCAATCGCTATGGCTGGTGCCCTCTGCTGTAAAGAAGAGATGCCGGTAATTATTCTCATTTTTGCCTCATTTTTGCTGTTTTGCCTCTGGAAAAGAAAACTGGTCCTGCCCCCTCAATGGAAAAAAGATCTGGTATTGTGCGTACTTATCGTAATCGGGATACTCAGTGTGATGTATTCAGCGTTTGGCATGCATCCCGAAACACTGATAGGTGAAAATTTCCAAATTGCAACAACCGGATGGTACCAAGCGGTAAACCATTGGGTTGCAATGCACGAACAGCAGCGGTTGGGCGGCCCATGGTACTTCTATATCCCACTTTACCTTCTCTATGAACTGCCGATATTCATCCTTGCCATTGTCGGCACGATCCAGTTCATCCTGAAAGATAACACAATTCTGCTGTTCTTCAAACGGGTAAAAAGCTGGTTAATAACCCGGCGTTTTGTGCTCTCAACCAGTGACCTTGCTACGGAAAGTCTTCAGCAGTTAAAAACGACAGCCCAAGGGTTATCAAAATCAGATGAGTTTTTCCGGTTCTGCATTTACTGGATGATCCTGTCCATGGCATTTTACGCTTATGTCGGGGAAAAAGTGCCATGGCTGCTCATCCACCAGCTGCTGCCGATGTGTTTTGTCGCGGTATACAAGCTGAACTGGCAGAAAATGTTGTTTGCACTCATCGGCTGCGCATTCCTCATTTTCATGACATGGCATGTAGCATTTATTCCGGCAGATATCAACGAACCAATCATCCAGGTACAGAATTCCGAAGATATGCGGGAAGTGATGCAGCTTATGGATGCATCCGACCGTGTCGTTATTGCTTCAAATTCTTACTGGCCGCTTCCCTGGTACTACCGGGGCGATCGCTGGAACAAGATTACGTTCTATGGAGAGAAGGAAGACGAGACGACCCTGACAAAAGATCACCCGGGTGTTATCATCCTTCACGATGCCGAGAGCTACCCCTCACTGGCCGGGTATGATAAAACGACATATAAGCTGGCTTACTGGTTCTCGTTCTATGACAATGAGAACCGGTTGATAGATTATTATATGCACCGGGATGGGAAGATGGGCAGTATCAATATTGATGTCTTTACCCCACACACATAATTCTTTCATCTTTTTTTAATGTGCTACCTCGTTGATTTTTTTGACAGGGAACGGGTCACATGATCCCAAACACCCTTGCAGACGGTAAAAACATTATGGGGGGTGAATTTTTTCTGATGCAGTTACGCACTCCGGGTATCGGAAAGTTTTAGGGGCATTTCAGTCTATCTGTTTTGTCTGGAAGGTGCCCGATTTATCCGGGAAAAATGAAATGAAATAAGATTGCATTAACGGAATTGCACAGGGCTTGCCTGAAAATTCAGATACCATTGGGTTCATTGAGTCCGCAACCGTGTCCAAAATAATGTTAACCTGCACGAATGTTCCTTTTCTTTTCTTTACATATCGCATCACCATGCAGCACACATCCCAAAAAAATTGTATCGACAATCAGGATATGAGACAATACAACATGCGTAAAGAAGCCCGGTCGCGTATGTGTCCAAAGGAAAAACCGGTTGGTAACCAACCTGCAGGTCATATCCAAAAATAAAAAAAAACAAAAATAGGAAAAAATGTTTTCTTACCGGTTAACCCAATTCATCCCAGCGGGAGCGTTTGCGGTAAATGATGACACCAACAACGATCAGTGCAACAGCAACCACACCGACAACAATCACCAGCACGCTCGAACTGAACAAGCCCCCGATCCATCCAAATGGATTGAATCCCGATGTAACCTGTTTTTTAAAGGTCAATGCATCATTGTAGGATTCATTTCCTTTGGTATAGGCATCAGTAGCTTTTGATCGGGCCAATACATAGTTCCCGGTTGAGATTGCATCGTTCGCGGCGGATATGTAGCTTGCAGCAACTTCACGCTTTGAGATAATGGGAGATAACTTTGAATCTTCGGCCGTACTCTTGTTTCCCTGGAAGTAATTGATCAGGCTATCCACATTATTGATCGGCACCTGTGCATCAGTCACTTCTTTTTCTGCCCATGCCTTGTCTAACAGTGTCTCACCATCGGTGATACTGGTCTGGGCTGCGGTGATGTAACTCAGCGTGGTCGTGTACTGGCTTGTCGGAAGTGCCTGGGCAGCATCAATTTTTGATTTTGCGTCATTGTAATTTGCTTCAGCAGATGAAGTATCAACATCCATTGCCGCTTTCTCATCGATTTGGGTCCTGAACTCTGTCAGCTGCGAGTTGGCAGTCGCTATCGCATTTGACACATCTGCAGTGTTGATGACAAGTGCTGTTATTACATATTGGGACGATGAGATTACACTGCCGGTCGTACCGAGTTCTGAGACCTGAAGCAATGTCTGGTTGGTTGTCTGTGTAACCGAGGGTGCATTTCCATCAAGGGTTACGCCGATTGCCACCACATCGGTGGATTTATAGGTGAGCAAAAAGCTGCTGATATCAAGCGTTTTAGTTGTTTCCTGCCCCGGAGCGGTCTGAATATCGTTTACAAAAATAACATACGACCACTTGGGTTGATCAAGTGAGGTATACAGTCTCATATCATTGATGGCAGTGCTTTCAAGCTGGATTTTAAATGCTACATTCACCGGTGTACCGGGAAGGAGCGTTCCGCTTGGATTAACCTGCAATGAATTTATTGTAAATGCCGCGGATACGCCCTGAACAACCAGCAATAATAAAACAGCAAGTCCGATTACTTTTGTTAATTTCTTCATGGTAAACCTCATTCGAACAAAGGCTCAATACCTTCCTCAAACATATTCGATTTTTTCTCCTTTGACTTAATAACATCTTCCTTTGTTTCTTTTGCAATATCGAGGAGCTCCTTGATTCTTGGCGCATTTCCGACCGTCGCAAGCATGACCACAGCAGCGACATACTCACTGTTGACCGGGTAATCTCCCCCACGAACCTCTACCCCGGCAATATTCTCTTCCACCCAGCTTTTTGCCTTCTCCACACCTTTGCGGTCCATTTCATCGGGGGGTCCTGCAATGAGGACAAGCGCACGTTCCGCGGTGGAATAATCACAGGGAAGCGTCAGCCGGCCCAGCATCGCCCGTCGCACCAGTGCAACAATCTTTGCTGACTTGTCTTCTCCCATGAGGACTTCTTCATTGGCTTCCCGTTTGGCACCAAAACGATCCTTGATTCCACCAATAATGCCTCGTTTCTGTTTGGAACGCTCGCTTAACACTTCACTGACCGCGTACCCGACAGAGGTGATCCCGCCGCCACGGAGCGTGTTGATAATTTCACTGGAATCAACCACCATCTCACCGACACCCATCCGGCCTACTTCACCCGCACGGAAGAGAATGGCAAATCGTCTGACCACTTCATTGTTCAAGCGTGCGAACGCACTTTTAACACTTTCGCCCTCGTTTTTCCAGGCACTGTTATCAAAAATGAACGTATTGTCCGCTTCGTTTACAAGTGTTGTCAGGCTGCGGGCGGCATTATAAGAATACAAACGCCCTTCTTCGGGAGCCGGGATAATGCCAAGAGCGTAGACTGGTTCACGATAGATACGTTTGAGATGACGTGCCAGAACCGGTGAACCACCGGAGCCGGTTCCTCCACCCAGTCCTGCGACAATCACAAATGCATCCACATCATGGGTTCCCCGGCTGTCCACTGCATTGATGATACTGTCAATTTCATCTGCCGTAACCCGGGCACCGGTGACGTTGTCAGTTCCAACCCCATGGCCTTTGACCAGTGTCTGGCCGATCAGAATGCGATCTTTCATCTCGATATTTTTGAGACCCATAAGGTCAGTGCGTGCCGTATTTACTGCAATTCCGCGGAAGCTATGCGTCCCGAGCTTTTTGTCCTGCTCGATAAACATATCCACGATTTTGCCGCCCGCCTGACCAAATCCAATAAAAAATACCCGCATCTGGTGACACCATCCAATGGGCTAACAGATAACTATTTTCTTTTAATTCTTTTAAGTCCTTCTGCTTTTAAGAGGTTTAATTCCTACAGTACAAAAACTTTCTTATAAATTACTCCGTAATCTCATCTTATTTTTTTAACAGGAGACATCCGGAGCCTTTTTCATTTCAATCTTGATAATAATACAGGTACCAGATCATGAAGATTGGAATAATCGGGGGAGGTCTCACCGGTCTTGTTGCTGCTCATGTCCTCGCACAGGAACATGAGGTGCACCTCTCAGAGAAGATGCCATTTCTCGGCGGGTGCCTGTCATCATACCATATCGATGATTACTGGATCGAGCGGTATTATCACCATTGCTTTTCCGATGACCGGCACTTGTTTTCTCTCCTCAAAGATCTCGGTTTGTCAGACCGGCTTGAGTGGCTTGCCAGTACGACCGGCAATTACAGCCGGGATACAATATACCCGCTCAACACCCCGGTGCAGATCCTGCGATGGCCCGAACTATCCATTATCGATAAGGCAAAACTGGCATGGCTGACCCTGCGGGCAAAAAAAATCGATCTCGCTCCGCTTGACGATATTACTGCCGAGACGTATATTCACGAAGAACTGGGACAGAACATTTATTCTTCATTTTTCGAACCGCTGCTCCGGAGTAAATTCGGGAAACGGAGAAACGAGGTGTCGGCAGCGTGGTTGATCAGCCGGATTGCGATCCGGTCGAACCGGGGCATGGCCGGAGAGCGTCTCGGGTACATGAACGGCGGTTTTCACCAGATTATTGACCAGCTTGAGAAGTCTGTTCAGGCACACGGGGGCATTATCTCCATCCAGTCACCGGTGACCAGCCTCGCCCGTACAAACGGACAGTGGGTGATGAACGGGGACGCGGTTGATGCAATTATCTCAACCATCCCCCCGCAGGAACTCGGAGCCATTGCTGGAATCCCGATGCCGGAGATTCCCTACCAGGGAGCTGCGTGCATGACACTGGGCATTGCGCGGGATGTCTGTGAAGGCGTTTACTGGCTTAACATGAAAGATGAGTGCCCGTACGGGGCCGTGGTTACGCACACAAATTTTGTCCCGCGTGAACGGTACGGTGAGGTGATCGTTTACCTTGCGTCGTACTTCAGCGGCAGTGTCCCGGCCCGGCTCGACCGGAAGATGATTGCGGATTTCTGTTCCCGGTTTGGCATTCTGGAAAAAGATATCCACTGGCACCGTATGGCAATAGATCCGTGGGCTGGACCGGTATACACTACCGGCTACCGATCAATTATCCCCCCGTTCGAAAAACAGGGAATTTACCTCGCGGGGATGTTCTCTTCCGAGAATTACCCGGAGCGCAGCATGGAAGGGTCAATCAAGGCCGGGTTTGCGGTAGCAGAATGCATCAAAAACAGGACCCCTCATGATCGAACCTGAAGTTACTGCCATCATCCCGGTCTTTAATGATCGCCAGGCACTTGAACGGGCAATTCCGGTATCCATCGATACATTGAGCGCGATTACGGGCTCGTTCGAACTGATTGTCGCTGAGGACGGGAGTACTGACGGAAGCGCATTTTTTGTAAAAGATTATGAGAAACGCGATCCGCGAGTGCGCCTGTTACACAGCGATGACCGTCTTGGGCGTGGCAGGGCGCTCAACCGGGCGTTTCATGAAGCACGCGGATCGATCGTCTGTTATTATGACGTCGATCTTGCAACCGATATGCAGCACCTGTCCACCTTGATTCTCGCCATTCGGAACGGCGCGGATATTTCGACCGGTTCACGGCTTCTTCCGGATAGTGACATCGTGCGTACGGAAGGCCGCGAGATCGCAAGCCGGACCTATAATTTCCTTGTCCGGTTGTTCCTTGGCAGCCGGCTTTACGATCACCAGTGCGGGTTCAAGGGATTTAACAAAGAGCGCATTCTTGCCGTGCTTCCCCTTATTCACTCAAACCACTGGTTCTGGGATACGGAACTGCTGGTGCGGGCACAACGGGCAGGATATACCGTCACGGAATTCCCCGTGCGCTGGCGTGCAGGCAAAGGAACAACGGTCCGGGTAAAGGATATTTTTGAGATGGGATCCTCGATCCTTCGTCTCTGGTGGCAGATCCATGTATCGAAAAATTAGCGCAATCCTTATCCCAACCCTGATTGCCATCGGGATTATAGGGTATATGCTGTACCGTGTCTGGGGCGATCTGCTGATCGCACTCGAGCATATTATCCCTGAATATCTCCTGGTTGCCATCCTGATCTGCCTGTCTGCATGGTGGCTGCGCGGGTGGCGGTATCACTACATCCTCAAAAGCCTGAACTATCAGGTGAAAATTGTCGTTGCCACTGCGTGCGTCTTTGTCAGCCAGACGGTAAACCTTGTCGTCCCTGCACGGCTTGGGGACATAGTCAGGATTTTTATCCTCAAGCACGATTACAATACGACCTATTCAGAGGGGATTTCCTCACTTGTTGTAGAAAGGGTCTTTGATATTTTTACCGTCGCCCTGCTTGGCGCATTATCCCTCCCGTTTGTAGTGAATGTGCCGTCATGGTTCTATACCGCGATTGTGATTCCGCTGATCGCCTGTTTCATTTTTTTTGCATTTCTGGTCTTTGTCGGAAAACTGACCACGCAGAACAAATATATCTCGCTGATCCTGACGATGCTTGACGAGATCCGGCGGGCATCGCTTTCCCTGCGCTCGATCGTCGTACTGGGAGCTTCATCGGTCGTGATCTGGCTTCTTGACGTGCTGGTCTGCGTAGCGGTCGTCACGATGTTTGAGCAGCAGATACCGTTAGCTGTCGTTGTTCTCGCAATTGTTATCGGCAACCTTGTAAAAGCGGTTCCCATCACTCCCGGAGGTATCGGCACATATGAACTTGTAGTTGCGGGGGTCTTTGAGATCGCCGGCGTAGCACCGGCAATCGCGTTCCTGATCGCAGTAATCGACCATCTGATCAAGAACCTGGTCACCCTTGCGGGGGGTATTGTCTCCATCTACTATCTTGGGGACTGGGTGATTCCCACCATCAAATCTGCGGTGGCTGAAAAATTCGATGGAGGAAAGAATACTTGAGCCCCGAACAGCAAATCCTGTCGGTTGCAGGCTGGCTTCTTGTTCTTACGTTCCTGCAGTTGTCGCTTTACCCTGCGCTTAAAAAGACTTTCAGGACGTATGCATTTCCTGCCTCATTTGCGGCATCCGTGCTGGTATTTACGTTTGTTTCCTGGTATTGCGGATTGTTTGTGCTTCCCATCCAGCTCGCGCTCGTGCCGTTCATCCTCCTTTTCTGCTATCATCTCTGGCGGCGGGAATATACCTGGGTGGATCTGAAAAAAGAATGGCGCTGGGAACTGGTGTTCCTGCTGTTTTTCTTTTTGATGCTGGACGTCCGGTTTGTCAACCCGACAATCTCCTATGCTGAAAAGTTCATGGATCATGCATTCCTCACTTCGGTGATGAGGACACCGGTTGTGCCGCCTCTCGATCCCTGGTTTGCCGGTGGTACCATGAACGTGTATTACTATCTTGGTTACTGGGTATTTGGCTGCCTCGGAATCGTGAGCGGGGTATCGTCCTCCGTGGTCTTTAACCTCGCATTGCCAACGGTGCTCGGCATTTCCGCAGTAACCCTGTACGCGATCGGGACCATTCTCCTCGACCGGTTCCGGTGGCTTCCGCTGTTAATTTTTTTCCTCCCGAACCCGTCATTCTTTTACCAGATTATTTTTGGAAAAGGCCTCAACGCGGTTCTCTGGGACAGCACCCGCACCATCACCAACACCATCAACGAATACCCGCTATTTTCGTTTATCTGGGGGGATGTCCATGCCCATGTCATCTCGATATTCAACCAGATTTTCCTGATTTTCGTGCTCCTGTACGCGTACAAATACTGGGAATCACTTGAAACCAAGGGTAAATGGCTGGTCTGTATTCTTGCCGCCCTCAGCCTCGGCTCCATGCCCCTGATCAACACGTGGGATGTGCTCATCTATGCCCCCATCACCCTCGGGTTTGCTGCCATGATTGTCTGGAGGAACTGGAAAGGTAACCGGAATAATTTTTCCTGGTGGCCCCTTGTTACGATTCCTCCCCTTGCAGTCCTTTCGTATATGCCCTTTTATATCGCACTCCGGACCCACACCGGGGGAGTTGCCATTGTCCACGCACCTTCCGATCCGGTCCAGTTCCTGCTCGTGAACGGGTGGTTTATCGCGATCTTCTTTGCACTCCTGTTCAAAGATATGCGTGAGCGGCCATACCTCCTTCTGGTTGCCGTGCCCTTTGTTGCGGCAGGCTATATGGCAGCAGCAATAGCGGTGATACCCCTGGTCTATTTCATCGCAAGAAAAAAATGGGATCTTCCCGGCATTCTTGCCATTTCCGGCCTCCTGATTCTGCTGTGCACCGAATTGTTCTACTTAAAGGACAATATGGGGGACACCTATTTCCGGATGAACACGGTCTTCAAGTGCTATCTTCCCGCATGGATCCTTCTTGGCACGAGCGCATTTGCGATGGCCGGCGCGTGGCTTGCACAGCCCGGACGCTTGCCGGTACTCCCCAGACAAAAGAGTACGGTCATCGCGGTACTAGTTATCGCCCTGCTGTTTGCCACACCATTTGTCGTTCCGCTCGATCTCAACTACGGAAGCAGGTCCCTTGACGGCCTGGCGTACCTCGACACTGCACACCCGGCCGATGCCGGGGCAGTTGCGTACCTGCGGACACTGGCCGGCAATGAACGCATCGTTGAGGCGGAAGGCGGGGATTATACCTATTACTCGCGGATATCGTCATTTACAGGTATTCCCGCCATCATCGGGATGCCGTTCCACGAGTTCATGTGGCGCGGGGACGACACGGGCTGGTACAGCACCCGTATGGCAGATATCAAAACAATCTATGAAGAGCCGGCCCAGACGATCGCACTGATGCAGAAATACAATGCAACACTGCTCTATGTCGGGGATGCGGAGCGTGAACGTTACAACATTAACATTCCAGCGACCGGCCTTGTGCCGGTTTACTCCGGACAGGGAACTACCATTTATCGCCTCGAAGCGTGAACAGGTACCTGCGTATATACCCGTCCATCCACTTTTTTTAATTCGCCAGTGTCATGGCAATAATCACAAACCTTTATTTCTGCTCCTGATGAAATGATATGGCTACATCACTGCCAACTGATGAGTAATGAAGGAGCATCAAACTCCTGAATGAGGTGAATTATGGCAAAAGGATACGTAAAAACCGAGGCTCCCGAGGAGCTCCAGAACAAGGCGCTTGAAGCCCTTGAAGTTGCTAGAGATACGGGTAAGATCAAGAAAGGTTCAAACGAGGCCACCAAAGCCATTGAACGCAGTGCGGCACTTCTTGTTTTAATCGGTGCTGATGTCGAACCGCAGGAAATCGTCATGCACCTTGCACCGCTCTGCGATGAGAAGAAGATTCCCTACATCTTCATCAACAAGCAGAATGATATCGGTGCGGCAAGCGGCCTTGATGTTGGATCTGCGGCGGCAGCCATTGTCAAGCCCGGCAAGGCAAAGGAAGTTATCGACGATCTTGCAAAGCAGCTGGTCGCCTTAAAGGCGTAAGGATCTGAAAATATGGCAGACGACGCAACGCCCGCTGAAGTTATCGAGGTAGTCGGTTCCACCGGAATGCACGGGGAAGCGATGCAGGTCAAATGCCGTATCCTCGATGGCAACAACAAGGGGCGCATTATAACCCGCAACACGGTCGGCCCTATCCGTGAAGGAGACATCGTAATGCTCCTTGAGACCGAACGCGAAGCAAAGAAAATGTCGAGGCGGTGAACCCCATGGTTGAACAGCATGTCTGCAACTTTTGTGGTTCCATGTTAGAGCCGGGTACCGGCAAGATGTACATCCGCAAAGACGGTGCCATCTACTACTTCTGCAGCTCAAAGTGCCAGAACAATTACAAACTCGGCAGGGTTCCCCGCAAAGTTGAGTGGACCGCCGCTGGCCAGAAGTCTGCAGCAAAGAAGGAGTGAAGCAGCCATGGACCGCACCTTTGTGATGGTCAAGCCCGATGGCGTCCAGCGCGGTCTTGTCGGGGAGATTGTTTCCCGGCTTGAATCAAAAGGCCTAAAACTGGTTGCAGCACGGTTCGAGAAACTTCCCGAAGCCCGGGTAATCGAGCAGTACCAGGAACATCTCTCAAAACCATTCTTCCCCTCACTCAAGAAGTATATCATGGGAGGCCCCTGTTTCCTGATGGTCTGGGAAGGAAGAAACGTTGTCGCGATCGTCCGCAAGGTCATTGGCGCGACAAACCCGCAGGAAGCAACGCCGGGAACGATCCGTGGCGATTTCGGGATTGATATCGGCAGGAATGTAATCCATGCATCCGATTCGCCCGAGAGCGCATCCCGCGAGATCGCCATTCATTTCAAACCAGAAGAACTGTTCGCATATACCCGGATTGATGAATCCGTCTTATACGAATACTAATCTTTTTTTTTTAACAACGCCCTGCCAGTCAGGGGTCGGGAAATCCCGGTACCGCACCAGGTAACAAACCGGTTTATTGTTTATGCAGGAATTCCTCAACACTTTTTAAACCAGACAGCGACAGCCTGCTTCGTGGGATGCGACATTTTTTAGATTTTCCCTGCGGTGTCTTTGGCCAGTAATCCCAACGACTTTTTACCGGGTGAAAAAACCAGCGCAACAACCGTTTCTGGTGGATGAAGCCGCAGCAATGACACGCTTTGACAGCCCCGCAATCGTTCTTTTCACCATCATCGCGATGGTGATCACCTATTTCATGATGCGGAACGCAGATTATAGTACAAGCACAATCGGTCAGCAGGATTACCCGGCGATAAAACCCCTTTCTGGGCAGGCTGCTCATCGCGATTGCTGCGCAGGTTGTTATCACGGGTATCAAAGCAGTGTTACCACGGGTGGAGAATCAAAATGTCTGACTGGGATCTTACGTCAATTGGTCTGGTGCTTATCGGGAGCAGCATCACCGCTGCAGGAACTATCATTGCGGCAATGATTCTTGGGATCTCCATCACCATTGCGCCGTTCCTCCTGCTTACCACGGCGGTGCTGGTGGTGCTCAGCGCAATATTAATCCTGTTTGGCCGTAATCGCGAACAATAGCAGGCCTGATTGTACCGGTTTTGGGGTTCATGAATGAAATGCGGCAGTGCCCAGATTTCCAGTGTGTGGGATCAACCGGAAAAAACCCTGGTAAAAGCACAGTCATGTATCCGGACTGCGTCCTCTGCCGGTGCGTCAATCATCTGTTTTCCCGAGCAGTTCACGGCGGGATGGGACCCGTTGTCCCACACCAATATCGAATCATTGACGGGCACCACCATAACAACGCTCCAGAAGTTTGCCCGGGAATATTCCATTGCTATTATCGGCTCGTTCAGGGAGGAGTATGTGCCGTCTCCCCGCAACACGGCAGTTGCCATCGGGGCTGATGGCGAAATCCATGCGCTGTACGCAAAAATGCACCTTTTCACCCCTGCTCATGAAGAGCAGGCCTTTACCGCAGGAGACATGATCGCTACGTTCTCTGTTGACGGGGTGAAATGCGGACTGGCAATCTGTTACGATCTCCGGTTCCCGTCGCTCTTCCGCATTTATGCAAAAGAGGGCGTGCAAGCGGTGTTTGTCCCGTCGGCATGGCCGGCAAGCCGTATCCGGCACTGGGAACTGTTCATCGCGGCGCGGGCAGCAGAGAACCAGATGTATGTGCTGGGGTGCACCACCACCGGCACCAATCCTGTTGACGAGTATTGCGGTGCGTCCATGACAGCCGATCCGCACGGGACAATTGTCGCCCGGGCAGGAAACGGGGAAGAACTGCTATACTCGGAGATCGACCCGGTTCTTGTCGACACCGTCCGCAGGGAATTCCCGGTCGGGCACGACCAGAAGGACGCGCTGTACCAGTCGCTTCTCAACCGGAACAGATAATCGTCCCGTCCCGGTCGTGCTTTCCTGTGCAGGCAAACGCGGCGCACCTCTGATGATGGGTTTTTTAGCACGCTTGCCTATATGTAGACGGAAAACCAACACTTCTGCATGTACCATCTCGTGTGCGTCCATTGCGGAACAACGTATCCGGCTGACGAGATTATCTATAATTGTAAAAAATGTGGTCACCTTCTTGCGGTACAATACCCGTTCGATGAGATCAAGGTCTCCCGCGAGACATGGAACAAGCGCCCGCTGTCCGTCTGGAGGTACCGGGAACTCTTGCCCGTGACCATTGACCCGGTTACGCTCCAGGAAGGCGGTACCCCCCTGTATCACTTAAAACGCCTCGGTGAGGGGATGGGGCTTAAAAATCTCTACGCAAAACACGAGGGCATGAACCCGTCCGGTTCGTTCAAGGACCGGGGTATGACCGTCGGGGTTTCCATGGCGATGCAGCTCGGGAAAAAGAGCGTTGCCTGCGCGAGCACCGGCAATACCTCTGCGAGTCTTGCGGTCTATGCGGCAAAAGCAGGGATTCCTGCTGTCGTGCTGCTGCCCGCAGGAAAAGTCGCGGTCGGAAAAGTTGCACAGGCATTGATACATGGCGCAAAAGTTATCTCCATCCGGGGAAATTTCGACCGGGCTCTTGAGATGGTCCACGAACTCTGTCTCACCCACGGCCTGTACCTGTTAAACTCCATCAACCCTTACCGGCTGGAAGGCCAGAAGACGATCGGGTTTGAGGCGATCGACCAGCTCGGGGATGTGCCCGAACGAATCGTCCTGCCGGTCGGAAATGCAGGGAATATCTCGGCGGTCTACAAGGGACTTCTTGAACTCGAAGCCCTTGGGTTTATCGACCGGCTGCCGATGATGACCGGCATCCAGGCCGCGGGGTCGGCACCGATTGTCAGGGCAATCCATGACAACCTGCCGGTCGTTATCCCCGAAGAGAACCCGGAGACGGTCGCAACGGCGATCCGCATCGGTGCGCCCGTGAATGCAGAAAAAGCACTGGTCGCGATCCGGAAGACAGGCGGATTAGCGGAGACCGTCACCGACGATGAGATCCTGCAGATGCAGCGGGATCTGGCACGCAAGGAAGGTATTGGTGTCGAACCGGCATCGGCAGCATCGGTTGCCGGTATACGCAAACTGGTGGAAATGGGCCTGATTGACCGGGATGAACGGATTGTCTGCGTGGTGACCGGGCACCTCTTAAAAGATCCGGATACGGTGATTAAACAATGCGAACCTCCGACAGAGATCGATGCAGATCTGCCATCGCTGCTCTCTGCGCTGCACTTGTAATTGTGCTGATCGTGCCTCTGGCCGGGGCATTATCAGCGGATTACCAGGTTTTCCCGAATGGTACCGCGTACACCGCATCCCTGGATATTACCGATGTGTCCCGGTATGAATTTTCAGATGTCGGTATGCTGGGAGAAAACGTGCCGTTAGCCGTAGACGGCGTCCGGTTGTTTGCCCGTAACGGTTCGGAGATCCCGTTCAACCGGACCACGAGCTGGAGCAGCCCCTCCACCATCACGTTTGACAAGGGCAATTATACCGTGACGTACATCGCGCCGCTCCGGGACAATCACCTGCAGGGCGCCTTTGACAAGCCCTACAACGTGAGCGTGCGGTTGCCTGCAGAGTTTGATGTCCGAAACCCGCTGCTTGCCAGCATGAGTTTAGGTGCAAATGTCACTCATCGGTCCGACAATACCACGTATCTTGTATGGAACAAGACTGCTTCATTTGATCTCCGGTTTTACGACCATAACCGGGAGTCCCTGCTCTTTATGTTCGGAGAGTTCTGGCTCATCATCGCAGTTGTGCTGCTGATCCCGTTCCTGATGATACAAAAGCGGCAGTAAGGCATGTTCCCTTTTTTTAAAAAAATTGTCCCTGTTTTTTGATCACGCTACCGGAATGGCAAACCCATGCCAGCACGGGGAACTATCTTTGAAATAACAAAAGGGGGGATGTACCCCAATTACTGTCAGCCTTCCGCTCCAAATGGCAAAGTATAACCGAGTGGATTACCCTTTTCCGGAATATGGAGCGGATCACGGCGATTGCAAAAGGGCGGGTACAAGGTGTGGGGTACCGCCATTTCGTCACCGGATGCGCTCACCGCACAGGTGTCCACGGGTTTGTGCGGAACCTGCCGGATGGCACGGTACATATTGTTGCCGAGAGTTCCCTGGCATCCCTTGATGAGTTTGTGCGGTTGATCCGGGCGACGGGGGACTCCATGATCCGGGTTGAGGAACTGATGGTGACCCCGGGCAAGGCAAGCGAGGAGTTCAAGGGGTTCTGGGTGGAGTGGTAATACCAGAGGCTTTTTCGCACATCGTACTTTTTTCCTCCACCGTTTGAGCGTTATCCACTCGTTTCTTAATAATCATCAGAAAGGTGATGCTCTCAAACATAATGGGGGATCACTCTCGTAATTATTGGAGAGATTTAGTAAATAACAGGAAAAAAAATCTGGCAGGTACTATCCCAGTTCTGCTGATTGCCTAAAGGGATTACACCCTCACTTCAGTTCAAGCGTTTTCTGCGGGTACTTCAGGTGTTTTTTTGCCGCCGGGGTAACTTCGCGTCCCTGCGGTGTTCGCTTGAGAAAACCGATCTGGATAAGGTAGGGTTCATACACGTCCTCAATCGTCCGCACTTCTTCACCGACCGAGATCGCAATTGTCTTTGCACCCACGGGGCCGCCATCAAAGTCCTTTGCGATGACCGAAAGGATGCGCCGGTCCAGTTCGTCAAGGCCAAGTTCATCGATCTGCATCATCGCAAGCGCAGTTCCGGTAATCTCGCGGGTGATTGTTCCGTCGCCTTTCACAATCGCAAAATCCCGCACCCGGCGCAGCAGCCGGTTCACAATACGCGGGGTGCCCCGGCTCCGTTTTGCGATTTCCTCTGCGCCTTCGGGCGTGATCGGGATCTTCAGGATGGATGCGCTTCGCGTGACAATCTGCACGAGCTCGGGGGGAGCATACAGGTCAAGACGGGAGATAATGCCGAACCGGTCCCGGAACGGTGCGCCCAGCAATCCCTGTTTTGTCGTCGCTCCGATCAGCGTAAACTGCTCGAGGTTCAGTTTGATCGAGCGGGCGCTTGGGCCTTCACCAATCATCACATCGATGAAAAAATCCTCCATCGCCGGGTAGAGCACCTCCTCAACCACCGGGTTGATCCGGTGGATCTCATCGATGAACAGGATATCGCCTTTCTTTAACGGGGTGAGCAGCGCTGCTATATCCCCGGGCTTCTCAAGCACCGGGCCGGTTGTTGCCCGGATATCCGCTCCCATTTCATGCGCAATGATATGGGCAAGCGTCGTCTTCCCAAGACCCGGCGGGCCGGAGAACAGGACATGGTCAAGGGGTTCGCCGCGTTTCTGTGCCGACTCAATCGCAATATTTAACGATTCCTTGACTTGCTGCTGCCCGACAAATTCACCCATCCGCACCGGCCGGATGCTTAAATCGTCCCCATCCTCTGCCGGTAAAGACTCTGGTGAAATTATCCGTTCGCTCATGGCGCTTACCGCTCCTTCAGCCGTACAAGCGCTGCCTTGATCAGGTCCTGCACCGTCGGCGATTTTCGTGCGGACGCCGACGCAATAACCGCATCCCGGGATTCTTTTTCTGCAAACCCAAGCGAGATAAGCGCGCTGACTGCGTCATGAACCACCGGGCCGCCCTGGCTGGCATCGCCCATGACCATAGTCTCGCTGACCTTCTTCATCTTGTCCAGGAGTTCAAGGATCAGCCGCTTGGCACTCTTTGCCCCGATGCCGGAAATCCGGGTCAGCGCTTTCTCGTCCTCGTTTAAGATTGCCATCGCAAACTCTTCAAGGCCAATCTGGGAGAGCAGGTTCATCGCAGTCTGCGGGCCAATGCCCGAGACACCAATGAGGCATTTGAACATCTCCAGTTCGCTCCGGTGCATAAACCCGTACAGGGTGATCGCATCCTCCCGGACTGCCATATACGTGAAGACTTTGACTTTCTCTTTGGTGTGCGCCAGCAGCAGGAGCGCCGGCTGGGTGACCTGAACCTGGTACCCGATGCCCCCGACATCAATAACCACCCATTTGTCACCGATGAGAACCGGTTCACCATGGAGATGTGCGATCATGCTTACTACCTCATAATATGGATATGACATAAGGCAATCGAAAGTGCATCCGCCGCGTCATCGGGTTTGGGGATCTCATCAAGCCGGAGGAGGCGCTTGATCATTTCCTGCACCTGGCGCTTGTCCGCCCGGCCCGAACCCGTGATTGCCTGTTTTACCTGGTTTGGCGTGTACTCCGCAATCGGGATATGCCGCTGTTCTGCGGCGAGCAGGACAACTCCCCGCACTTCACTCACACCCATAGCCGAAGTAATGTTCTTTGAGAAGAATAATTTTTCAACCGAGATCTGGGCTGGCTGGTATTTTTCAAACATGGCTTCGATTTCAGTATATATCCGGACCAGCCGCTCGGAAGCCCGCATATCCTTGCCGGACGTTTCAATACAGCCATAACACACCGGCCGGAGTTCTCCCCGGGTTACCTCAATAACCCCGTATCCCAGCCGGGCAAGGCCGGGATCGATCCCGATAACAATCATGTGTGCAGGCGCTCCTGATCAGATATGATCGCTCCAGTAATATACTGCGAACGGTTTGCGGTGCGAAAGTGAACGAACGGGTTGTGGACAAGGGGCCAGCCCACCACAAAAATTCATGGTGAATGCCGGAGCGGTTGAGCGTCCGCACACAAGGGACAGATCGCCGGGATTTATCGTTAACGCTCTGTGAATAATTTCCCCGTGCACGATGAGAGAAAAAAAATATTTTTCATTATTGTATTCTGGATACAGGAAAAATCCACATCCAGGAGAAAACTGCGACAACCGGATAAGAAAACAATTAAAAAAATATTTTAAAATTACTTCATCAGGCCAAACGACTTCAGAACCACATCAGCGTTAACTGCACCAACGTGATACACAACACCTTCAGAGGTTTCGTTGATGATCACTTCTGCCGGTGAGAAGAGCGACGTATCGATCTTGTAGAAATCGTAGCCGGCTTCCTTGAATATGTCATTGAACGGCTTGCCGTATCCCTTGGACTTGTTGCTCGGGATCCTGTCGAGGTAGTCCTTGATCTCGGGAGCGTTCATCGTCAGGGTGATGCGCCCGTAATAGATCGTGGCGTCATTTGTCACACCCATTGCCATCTTCGGCCCCCGTACCGGCGGGATTGGTGCCGAACCCATCGCCGCATTGATCTTGCGGGTGTCAAAGCCCAGTTCGTTTAACTTGTAGATCGCGGTTTCAACACATCGTCCGGAAACCTGGATCGAGCCCACCATTGAGGACGTCGGCGCGACAACCGCACAGACATTGGCAACATCGATATGGCATTCCTGGGCGATCTTCTCCATCACTTCGCCATTGGGGAGGTGGTCGCTCTCAAGACAGATGACCGCACAGTCATAGTCATCCTCGTAATCGATCACTTCGTAGGTGTGCTTCGGCTTGAGGGAAAGCGCCCGGGCCGGGCCGCTGCCCATCGCAAAGTAGTTCCCTACCTTGACCGTCCAGCCGGCTTTCTGTGCGCCAAGACATGAGATTGACGGGAAATCCGTGTTCACATCGATGAAGGGCATCGGGATATCCTTAATGTGCCCGTTGCGGAAGTTGACCTCCCCAAGACCGCCCATGCAGATCTCGGTAAATGCCCTGCCTGCCGCATACCCACCCCGGGTGCTCACACCACAATCGACAATACGTGCGCCATTGTCCAGTTCATGGTAGGCGGCATTGAATTCCTCTGCCAGATCGGCCAGATTGTCAAAAATCTCCAGTGCCAGTTCGTTAACACTTAACATTATAAATTACCCCTGCATTATTAGAGAGGATCTGGGAATAGATAATATTTTTCAAACGCTGGCGACGTAAAGGAGACTTTACATCATGCCAGGTACTCAAGCACTTTCTCCGGCTCGTATCGCAGGGTAATCACCCGGGTCCTTCCCTTGCCGTCCCGGTACTGGAGGTTCACGAGACGCATCGCGTCCATCTTTTTGATGATCTCGTAGAACCGGGTATACCCGATACCCACCTGTTCGTGCAGGGACTTGTACACTTCTCCTGCGTTCATCTCCTTTTCCTGCACGCTGATGCCGGCAAGGGTTTTGAGGATCTGCCGTTCCTCATCCTTGAGGGTCTTGACCGTATACGCGAGGTGGAGGTACCGGGATACTTCATACGCGCCGCAGATATCTGCACGGGTGATGCTCTTTCGTGCGTCACGCTCGGCGCTGAGTGCCGCCCGCTTCAGGAGGTCGATACCGACCCGGAGATCCCCGCTGTTCTGGGTCTGTTCCACGACAAGGTTCAGCATCTCATCGCTTAACACACCCGTATAGAACCCCTGCATCGCCCGGGCTTTCATAATCTCGTGCACCTCTTCATTCCCGTACGGGGCAAAATAGATCTCGGTGGGGCGGAACACCGACGCCACCCGTGCATCAACTACCTGCGAGAGGTCGACATCCATATCGCTGATGATCACAATCACCCCGATACGGGTCCCTTCGTACGATTCATGGGAGCGCAGGAGCGTGTAGAGCACTTTGTTGATCTCGTTTTCATAGAGGAGATAGTTGGCATCGTCGAGCGCCACGAGCAGCACTATTTCATCTTTGACAAGAATACGGGCAACGGCGTCAAAGACCTGCTTGAACGAGGTGCCGGATGCCGGGGGCAGGTGCCCGGAGAGTTTTTTATAGATCTGGGAGAGGATGGCAAACTTCGTGTTGTCGATCTGGCAGTTGATATAAACGGGAACGAGTTTTTTGGTGGATTCCTCGATCTCCGAGAAAAGTTTCCTGATACTGGTGGTCTTTCCCGTGCCCGGCAGCCCTTTGCAGATCGTGTTCATCGGCCTGCCGCCGCGAATCCCGGGCCGGATCTGGAATGCCAGTTCCCGCATCTGCGTATCACGGAACTCGAACTGCTCGGGAACGTAATCGATCTCCAGCACTTCCGGGTCCCGGAAAAGCGTCTCGTCCCACATCAGCAGGTTCTTTTTCATCTCATTACACCTCTACGCGATGGATTATAACAGCATCTGAAATGATTGCCGGGCATTTTTCCTGACAGGGCTCTGTACGGGGAATACATCTCCATCATCATTTTTCTATTTTTTTTTTTAGCGATGCACCTGGTAAAACGATTCCTTCACCCAACCGGTGTCGTCTACCGGGATCTCCGGGCATTATTCATCACGGTGCCGATGGTGTCATGGGGATCAGACATCATTGACTCGTACCGCTCCGAGGCGCTGGTCACACGGGATTCTCGTGGATCAGTCTTGTTACTCGCTGGTGACGGGCCCTGTGCGCCGGAACTTTTCTCTTTGCGGACAGGAAAACCTAGTTGCGCCCTGACGTTCCCCTCATTATTCATCGTTTTTACAGCATGAGTTTTTGAAAATGTGTTCCGTTCAGGGGGAGCATGGTTCTTCAGCGACTGCGAAATACCGGTAAATACTTCAAGGGCGCTCTTCCCGGAGTGGTTCCTGGTCTTAATGTTCCGGAGTTCGTCCCGTGAAAACACCTCCCTGACCGCGTCGAGGTCAGATTTACCCAGGTCGGTCAGGCTCAGGATCGAAAAGATTGCCGGGATACCACGGCTGTCATAGACACAGAAGAGCAGCCGACCCGCCCGTCTGATAAGCGCCGGTCTCACTTTCTTGTCACATGCGTCCACAAGAAGGTGAATCGCGGTCGTGCCGTTGTGCTCAACGCCGGCAAGGTCCGCAAGGTCCGCTATCATTATCAGCGCTGCCCGATCAATGTTCCCTCCCTTTTTTATCACGTTCAGTACAAATGCGCCCCCGCCTGAGCAATCCACTTTGATAAACCCGCCCAGCATACGCTCATTATCCTTGCCCAGCCTGTGCTGTCCGCCCTTCATTTCGTCCACAAGTTCCTCAGCGGACAAAAACATATCAGAGAAAAGCGTCCCCCATGCATCCGACAGCTGGTTAATCTTCTGCTGACTGGACCCCGTCTTTATGGAAGATGCAAAGAGGCCCAGCAGCTGCTCCGATCCACAGGTCTCGAGTCTCGACATTTCGGCATTTGGAGGGGGCGTCCGGAGCATTTTTTTAATTAACACCTTTGGTAATTTTTCTACGAAGGGAAGGATTTGTTGCAAAGCTTGTATTCAACGCGATGTTTTCCTTTTTTTTTACGAACAAAAGAGATATTTTGTAAATTGACATATATAGTTGCTTAAACAAATATAGTATAAAATTGCGGCAGATGATGAAAGTTACCCCCACTGAAAACGTGATGAAGCAGGGGACTGATGCCGCTTTGCTCAGCTAAACAAAAACGAGAGAAAGTCTGTCGCTTTTTTTATCCCGAACATCCCTGACCGTGCCTCGCGTTCAGAAAAATGCGTGGATGCGTCCTTTCCTTTTCCCACGATAACAAACGGCACCGGTTCTCGGGAATGCGTTTTGATCCGGATCGGTGTCGGGTGATCGGGCAGCACCGCAATCACGCCGTCAAATTTGTCCCGGATCATGCCCACGACACGATCCACTCCTTCAATTGCCCGCACTTTCTCTTCCACGCTGCCAAGATGTCCCGCCTCGTCCGGCGCTTCGATGTGGATATAGATGAAATCGAGATGCTCAATAGCGGCAAGAGCATACCGGGCTTTCGCCGCATAATCGGTATCGAGATACCCGGTTGCACCGGGCACCGTGATGATCTCCATTTTTGCGCACCGGGCTATCCCGTTGAGCAGGTCGACCGCGGAGATCATGCCGCCTTTCTTATGATATTTTTCCGAAAACGTGGGAAATGCCGGGCGTTTGCCACCGCTCCACGGCCAGATCTGGGTCGCAGGGGGATTTCCTGCGTTTACCCGCGCCATGTTGACCGGGTGATCCCGGAAGACCTCGCGGCTTTTTGCCATGCAGTCCAGCAGGAGCGGGGCATCCCCGTTCTTTGGCACAAATCCTGCAATGGGCTGGCCGACAATATCGTGCGGGGGCGTTGATTCTGCACCCGCACCGTGGGGCACCACCAGCAGGTTCCGGTAACTGACACCGGGTCGTATGGCAACCTTTGGCAGGTGCGGGGCAAGGGAACTAAAGAGCGCCGCTCCTTCCGAACTGGAGATATGCCCGGCAGAAAAATCAGCCATGATCTCATCGCGCACCGTCACGATATTGCAGCGATAGGCAACATCTGTCGGAGACAGATCTATACCCATGCTCATCGATTCGAGCGGACCTCTCCCGGTATAGTATTTTTCCGGCGCATACCCGAGAATGGACATGTTGGCAATATCGCTGCCGGCCTCAAAGTTGTCAGGGATCGTGTGCAGAATCCCGCACGCACCTTCCTGTGCCATCCGGTCCATGTTCGGGGTCTTTGCAAATTCAAGCGGGGTCTTTCCCCCGAGTTCGGGGATGGGCTCGTCAGCCATCCCGTCTCCAAGAACAACGATATATTTCATAAAAACCGCTCACCGCTCTTCGAGCATTGCCCTGACAGCGATCCTGACGCTTTCCTTTGAACCAAGCTGCGGTTTCCAGCGCAGCGCCTTGATCTTGTCGACAGCGAGCTGCATCTTTGGCACATCACCGACCCACCCGCGTTCGCCGCCGGTGAACCTGAATTTCGTGTCGGGCAGGTGCATCTCTTCGGTCACAATCTCCGCGATGCTTTTTACATCGATCCAGTCCTCGGACCCGATATTGAACGTATTGACCCTGCCCCGGGCATGGCCGACAGCAAAGAGCATTGCCGCCACGCACTCGTGCACCTCAAGGTAGGATTTTGATTGTTTCCCGTCGCCAAGGATCTCCAGCTCGGCAGGGTTCTTCTCAAGTTTATGGATAAAATCGGTGATCACGCCATGCCCGCTCCGCGAGCCGATGATATTGGCAAACCGGAACATCCACGCGCTCATATCAAACGAGTGGCAGTACGCGGAGATCAGCGCCTCGCAGGCAAGTTTGCTTGCCCCGTACACGGAAATGGGTTCAAGCGGCGTATAACTCTCGGGCGTCGGGATGACCGTGGCGTCGCCATAGACGGTCGAAGTCGAGGTGAACACCAGTTCGGGAACTTTGTGGAGGCGCATTGCTTCCAGCACCCGGTATGTCGCCATGATATTGTTCTGCATCGTCGGGTCCGGGTTGACCGCGCTCTGCCGGACATCGGGGTCTGCGGCAAGATGGAAGAGCCGGTCGGCCCCGTCAATGGCGTCCTGCCACCCGTCGCCCAGCAGGTCGGCCTGCACGAACCGGATATCGCAGGATTTAATGTGCCGGGCAATAGTCTCCCTGCGCCCGGCGCAGAGCGAATCAATAACCACGACCTCGTTCCCCTGGGCAACGAGAGTATCAACCAGGTGTGAGCCGATGAACCCGGCACCACCCGTTACGACATCAAACATCACTACCTAATATGTTATCCATGCTATAGGATTACTGCTATGTTCATCGGGATTGATCACGGCACGACCGCAATGCGGTTCGCCGGAGAAACCGGGCACTTTAAAATCACGCGCGAAGAGGCCACAACTTTTGCGATCACGGACCTTACGCAGATCTGTCCGCTTGAACAGGTCAACGGAATTGCGCTGTGCTATTCGATGGGCGATAACTTTTCTGCGATTACGGATATCCATAAAGTGAAAAACCGGGGCGTGGTCAGTCGCGACGGCGCTGGCAAACACATCGGAGGTGGCACGCATGTTTTTGATGAGGTGGCAAAAAGCGGCATCCCGGCGGTCGCCATGCCGGGACTGCACCGGGGCTCGCCGACCGATCCCCGTTTCAAGGCATATTCCCACCAGACCAGCCCGGAAAAGATCGGCATTGCCTACGAAGTATGCCACGATCTCGGTGACGATATTATCGTGTCGGACGTAAGTTCCAACACCGTCTCGCTCCTTGTCACTGCCGGGAAAATCATCGGCGCATTCGATGCCTGCATTTTCGCGCCCGGCACACGGCATGGCGCCCTTGACGTGGATGCAATCCGCCGCATCGATGCCGGTGAATGCACCGCAAACGAAGCGTTCCAGCAGGCCGGGGTGAACTTCAGCCAGCCGGAGAACGAACGGATGCGCACGGTTGCCATGTTCTCGGCGATGGAATGCGCCGCGCTTCTCCTGTTAAACCCCCGGGCAAAAGTAGCGCTTGCCGGTTCGCTTGCGCCCGCCATTGCACCCGAAGTTGAGCAGCTGCTTGGCTCTGAAGTGGCGGTGTACGACGAGTGGTGTGCTTCCGAGGGGCTGGCACGGATTGCCCGGGACGTGTTTACCGGCACCACCGATATCATCGGCATCGGCGTCGATGTGTAAGGATAACGGGAAAAGGGGTTTTGTCACAATCGTGGCAGGTATCCATGAGTCTGCCTCGTAAAATGAACCAATTAAATATGCAAAAGGTTCTTCGCTGTTTTAAAAATGTAAGATAGGTTGCAAAATTTTTCTATTGATGCTCCCCCGCCTCAGGGCCTCTCCGAGGCACGGCGGGGCAAATAAGTTTTTTTAAGATTTTTGTTAGTCACTAATCCGCCGCGGGGGCGTCCCTTCGGGGGCGGCGGCGTTCATCGTATTTTTCAGGTATTGGAGATTAAATTGCCGTCTTTATAATTTTCTCATTCGTTCACAACCGATTCAAAACAGCAATAAGCCATAAAAAATTCATCGCGTTAAATCCACGCTAGAACTTTTTTGAGGTTTAATAAAATTGATCGAATCAACATTATTAATAGTGATGAATCCCAATCTTTAGACGGAAAAATTGAGGGTAGTGTAAGAGGACAACACACGAAAACAGGGTGTGTCATGCAGACAAATCAGGGGATTTTTCTTTGAGAGAACTACGTATCCACGGCAGGGGTGGTCAGGGATCGGTTACCGCTGCGGAATTAATTGCTGTTGCTGCATTTGAAGGCGGCGTCTTTTCACAGGCGTTTCCGGCGTTTGGCGTTGAGCGGCGCGGCGCCCCGGTCCAGGCATTCGTGCGGTTCGATGACAAAAAGATCCGGCTCCGCAGCCAGGTCTACGAACCGGATTACATCATCGTCCAGGACAGCACGCTCATCAAGGACGTGAACGTCTTTATGGGAGTCAGGCAGGGGGGAATTGTAATCGTCAATACAGAAAAGGCCCTCGATTACAAGGTTCCCGAAGGGGTCAAAGTGATTACCATCGACGCGACATCCATCGCACTCAGGGTTATCGGCCTGCCGATCACGAACACGTCGCTCATGGGAGCATTTGCCGCAGCGACCGGGGAAATAAAATTCTCGGCGCTCGAAAATGCACTCCGTCACCGGTTCCCAAAAGAACTGGCAGAAAAGAACATCCTTGCGGCGCGCCAGGCATTTGACGCGGTCAAGGGGGCGGCATAATGGCGCTTGCTGTCGGGTGCCGGGCCCGCCCGGGCAAAGCCCGGGACAACAAAACCGGTTCATGGCGGGTGTTCAAACCCCTCTTTGACAATGACAAATGTTCAAAGTGCGGGACCTGCAAAACGATCTGCCCGGAGGGGTGCATCAGTGAGAATGCCGAGGGATTTTTCGATCCCGATTACGCGTACTGCAAGGGATGCGGCCTGTGCGCAGAAGAGTGCCCAAAAGAAGCCATCACCATGAAACAGGAGGAGAAATAAATGCTCAAAATTACCGAAGGTTCGTTTGCGGTTGCCGACGCAGTCCGGCTCTGCCGTCCCCAGGTGGTTGCCGCTTACCCGATTACCCCCCAGACCCATATTGTCGAAGCACTGGCAGACATGGTGGCTAACGCCACGCTCGATGCAGATTACATAACGGTTGAAAGCGAGTTCTCCGCCCTGTCGGCCTGCCTTGGGGCAAGTGCCGCAGGTTCCCGGACGTATTCCGCAACCACCTCACAGGGTCTTGCCCTCATGTTTGAAGTCTGTTTCAACGTCGCCGGTATGCGCCTGCCCATCGTGATGACAATAGCAAACCGTGCCCTTGGCGCACCGCTCTCCATCTGGAACGACCAGCAGGACTCCATCTCGCTTCGCGACTCCGGCTGGCTCCAGTTCTATGCCGAGGACAACCAGGAAGCAACCGATCTCCACTATATCGCCTACCGGGTGGCAGAAGACCCGGCGGTGCTCCTCCCGGCATTTGTCTGCTTTGACGGGTTTATCCTCTCCCATACTTACGAACCCATCGAGATGCTGACGCAGGAAGACGCAGACAAGTACCTGCCGAAGTTTGCGCCAGAAGACCGGCTCGATGCAAAGGACCCCATCAGTTTTGGGATGTATGCAACGCCGGAATATTATCTTGAATTCCGGTACGAGAACGACAAAGCCCTCAAGGATGCAAGGACTGCAATCCAGAAAGCCGGCAAAGAGTTTGGGAAAATGTTTGGCAGGGATTACAGCGCGATGGTCGAAGGCTACCAGATGGAAGATGCAGAAACCGTGATTGTCGCGATGGGGTCAATCTGCGGTACCGTCAAAGACACCATCGATGACATGCGGGCTGAAGGCAAAAAGGTCGGGCTCCTCAAAATCCGCGTGTTCCGCCCGTTCCCGACAGAGGACGTGGCAAAGGCACTCTCGAAAGCACAACGGGTTGCCGTCCTTGACAAGAACATCTCCCTTGGTGCAAAAGGCGCCGTTGCCCTCGAAATAAAGGACGCACTGTACGGTTCATCCATTCCTGTCTACGACTATATCATCGCTCTCGGCGGCAGGGATGTCCGCAAAAAGGATATCCGGGAAGTTGTCGCGCTCGCGGAGAAAGGAAAAGGCGACCTGTTCTATGGCCTGCGCACGGAGGTGCTCTGAAAATGGCTGACAAAAACTGCGAACTCTTTGATTGCGGGCACCGGGCATGCGGGGGATGCGGAGCGGCACTTGCAGCACGGCTGGTGTTGAAGGGAGCCGGAGAGAACTGCATTGTCGTCTCATCGACCGGCTGTATGGAAGTATTTTCCACACCGTACCCGGAGACGGCATGGAAAGTCCCGTGGATTCACTCGCTCTTTGAAAATGCCTCGGCCGTTGCTTCCGGCATTGAAGCATCGCTCAAAAAACAGGGGCGCACCGAGAAAGTCATTGTGATGGCCGGCGACGGCGCGACCTTTGATATCGGCATGCTCTGTATCAGCGGGGCGTTCGAGCGCGGACACGATTTCACGTATATCTGCTACGATAACGAGGCCTACATGAACACCGGCATCCAGCGCTCCGGTGCAACACCCTACGACGCGAGCACAACCACAAGCCCGGCAGGGTCACATTCCTTTGGCAACAAGCGCCCGAAAAAGGATATGCCCATGATCCTCGCGGCGCACGGCGCACCCTACGTTGCAACCGCGTCCATCGCGTACCCGTCCGACCTTATGCAGAAAGTGGAAAAAGCGATCAACACCCCCGGTCCCAGTTATATCCAGCTGCATGTTCCCTGCTGCACCGGCTGGGGATTTGAAGGCGACCAGACCATGGCAATTGCAAAACTTGCCATCGATACCGGTCTCTGGGTCAACTACGAGATGATGAACGGAACCGTCACCAAGGTAAAAAAGGTTGTCAGGAAACCCGTCGAGGACTATCTCAAGGCGCAGAAAAGGTTCCGCCACCTGTTCAAGCCAAAAAGACAGGACGCCGAGATCGCCCTTATCCAGTCCATCGCAGACCGGAATGCAGAAAAATTCGGCATCGATATCAAACTCAAAAAAGAATAACCCCTATTTTTAATCGGCGATTTTTATAATTCTCGCCGACCATACGCTAAAATATGCCTTAAATCCCCATTATCTAAAGACCAGACTATCATGCGAGATGAATGGCAGTGAAAACCGGAAGGGGAAGGCTGTTGCAGGCACCAATCCTGACGGTGAGATCGCACCGGTTCCTGTTCTGCATCCTTCTCATTCTTGTTGCCATGCTGGCGGCGAGTGTTCCTGCCAGCGCACAGGGATCCCGGCATGAAGTCCTGTACATCAATTCCTATCACGAGGGCCTTGACTGGTCGGACCCCATCACCCGGGCAATCGAGGACCGGTTCACCGGTTCCGGGCTCGACATCAACCTGCACGTCGAGTTCATGGACAGCAAACGGTACAGCGACGAAAATTACAAGAAGATACTCTTTGACCTCTACAAAGACAAATACGCGAACAAAAAATTCGATGTCATTCTCTGTTCCGACGATGACGCGCTGGACTTCCTGCTCCAGTACGGGGACCAGCTCTTTCCCGGGACGCCCATTATTTTTTCCGGCGTTAATTATTATACGGTCAACCGGCTCGAAGGGCACGCCAATATCACCGGGGTCGCTGAGCACTACGATGTCCGCAGCACGCTGGACACGGCTCTTCTGCTCCACCCGGGCACCAGCCATGTATTCATCATCAACGATCTGACCACGGCAGGCCGTGCGAATAAACAAAATATCGATACGATCATCCCAAAATATCCCCGCACCATCACATTTACGTACCTCGGGAATTATTCGATGCCGGAACTGGAGGAAACGGTTGGTTCGCTGCCCGACCACAGCATCATCCTCCTTATGACGTTCAACCGGGACCGGCTCGGCAGCGATTACTCGTATACGGACAGCATCCGGCTGATCCGTGGACATACGACGGTTCCCATCTACGGCATCTGGGAAACGTACCTCGGGCAGGGGATCGTCGGGGGGATGCTCACCGGAAGTTACGAACAGGGAAATATTTCCGCAGGGATGGCCCTTCGCGTCCTCAACGGCGAGAACGTAAACGCCATCCCGGTCTTTACCGACCCGAAAAACCGGTATATGTTTGATGCACAGGAACTCAGGCGGTTCAACATTAACCCCGAGGATCTGCCAGAAGGCAGTATCATCATAAACCAGCCGCAGAACATCAGGCTGGTGCCCGAGAGCGAACTCTGGGTGATATTTATGGGGATTTCCGGCCTGATCGTCGGTATTGCCATCATGATCATTGCACTCCTGCGCATCCGCCGGACACGCGATGCACTGGATGCCAGCGAAAAAAGGTACCGCGCGGTTGTCGAAGACCAGACCGAACTCATCTCGCGGTTCCTCCCCGACGGCACGCACCTGTTTGCCAACGATGCGTATTGCCGGTTCTATCATAAAACCCGGGAGAGTATTATCGGCAAGAAGTTCTTCCCGCAAATACCGGACGAGGAAAAAATGCTCGTCCACAAACACTTACAATCCCTTACCCCGGAGAACCCGATCCGCAGCATGACCAACCGCATCTGGCTGTCCAACGGGGAGAGCCGGTGGCTGTTCTGGAACAACCGGGCAATCTTTGACAAGGACGGAAACGTTGTCGAGTACCAGTCGGTCGGGCGCGATATTACTGACGTCAGGCTTGCAGAAGACAAGGTCCGGCAGTACAGTGAAAACCTTGAGTCTCTTATCGACCAGAGGACGCAGGAACTGGTGAACTCGAACGCCAAGCTCCAGCAGGAGGTGGCCGAACGGACCCTCACCGAGAACCTTCTGGCAACGGAAAAAGAACAGCTTGCCGTTACCCTCAAGTCAATCGGAGACGGCGTCATCACTACCGACACCGACGGGCAGGTGGTGCTGGTCAACCAGATCGCCGAACGTATCACCGGCTGGAAACAGTCCGACGCGGAAAAACAGCCCCTCCAGAAAATACTGCCGCTCTATGACATTAAAGACAAAAAACCGCTGGCGACTCCCACCGACCGGATCATCCAGCACCCGGAGATGCCCGATCTCCTGCACCGGGTCCTCCTGATAACCTCGGACGGCACCGAACGGATTCTTGAAGAGAGCGCGTCGGTCATCCGCGACAAGAAGAGTTCGATCATCGGGGTCGTCGTCGTATTCAGGGACATCACCGACCGCCAGAAGTTCGAGACCGAGATGCAGCGGACGCAGAAACTGGAGTCACTGGGACTTCTTGCTGGCGGCATTGCCCACGATTTCAACAATATCCTGACGGCGATTTTTGGCAATATTATTCTTGCGAAGATGGAAGTCGACCATGAATCTCCCGGTTATAAGCGCCTTATCGAGGCGGAGAATGCCATGGTCCGGGCAAAAGAGCTGACCCAGCAGCTGCTGACCTTCTCCAAAGGCGGAGCGCCGGTCAAGGAAACGGCGGATATTTCCAACCTCATCATCGATTCCACGCAGTTCATGATGAGCGGTTCGCAGTCCCGGTGCGAATTCGATATTGCTCCCGAACTCTGGCCGACCGACGTGGATACCGGGCAGATCAGCCAGGTGATCAACAATATCGTCATCAACGCCAACCATGCAATGCCCCATGGCGGGGTGCTCCACGTATCGGCGGCAAACGTAATCCTGACACCGGTGTCTGCCCTGCCACTGCCGACGGGACGGTACGTGAAGATCATGATACGCGACGAGGGAACAGGCATATCCAAGGAAAACCTCGCACGGATTTTCGATCCCTATTATACGACAAAGAAGCAGGGCAGCGGCCTTGGGCTGTCCTCGGCATCCTCGATCATCCGCAAACACAACGGGTATATTGACGTGGAGTCGGAGATTGGCAAAGGGACCACCTTCTCCCTTTACCTCCCGGCTTCGGACAAAACGCTTGAACCGGTAGCGAAACTGGAAGCGTCGCCAAAAACCGGGTCCGGCTATATCCTGGTGATGGACGATGAAGAGGCGATACGGGATGTGGCGAGCCGGCTGCTCGAGCACATGGGATACCGGGTCGAAGTTGCCGGGTCCGGGGAAGATGCCATCGAGCTCTACCGGCAGGCGCTCGATGAAGGAGATCCTCTCGATGTGGTCATCATGGACCTGACAATTCCCGGCGGCATGGGAGGCAAGGAAGCGATCGCGAAACTCAAGGAGATCGACAAAAACGTCAAGGTGATCGTCTCCAGCGGGTATTCAAACGATCCCATCATGGCAAACTTCCAGGATTACGGGTTTGTCGGCGTCCTCACCAAACCCTATTCCCGTAAAGAGATGGCAGCCGCGATTGAACGTGCGCTCCAGCACGATCCGGACCCTCAGGAGGATTAGCCCCGGTCACCGATTTTATGGGTCGGCGGGAATGCCGGCACATGCACGGTATCATTTTGCCGGGAAACGTGCCACGACAATTTTAATAGGTTCCAGTCTGACATTAGTAGGCTACGGGCTCGTGGTCTAGTCGGTTATGACGTCGCCCTTACACGGCGGAGGTCGCCGGTTCGAATCCGGCCGGGCCCATGTTTTGATTTTTTATTTTTTTTTTTTAAAGGGAGTTGTCATTATTTTTTATAATTCACTTAAAAAAATTCATGATTTTTTTACTGGTGAAAATTAAAAAAAACCAAAAAAGATAAAATCGAGCATATCAGGGTTATAATTTCCGTACACAAAAAAGATCCACCAGGTTTTTTTATACCTTTCCTTACCACGCTCAAAAGAGCATGAGTCGCGGCACACAATAAAAACTGTAAAATATCAAAGGATTTAACCAGACACCAGCCAAACAATAAATTATCGAGTGATTAATGACCTACAAAACTCTTAAGGATTGCATGACCTGTCCGTATTTAATCAATTGCGATGCGCACGTTTCCGGAGGAACTCACAGGCACGAAGATGAGCCGGATCCTTGTGAATTGGATTTAAAGTCATCATCAAAGAGTGAGTGATTAAAAAAAATTTCTTTTTTATTTTTTTCACCGTCACCAGTGTGGTAATAAAAAAACATTTTTACCGTTTCCAATAAAAAAAGAGTTTTCTTTGAAAAGAGAGTATCACTGCTGGTTTTCAGGAGAATGATACTACAGACCCCATAAGGGGAATAATTTTTCATGTAAAAACACATGAAAAAAAGTGGCGGGTTTCATTTACCGTTGTCTCACAACAGACTGATCGGTCGTGATCTTGGTAGATTTGAGAATTTCGTAGACTTCAGGGAAATTGAGAGTTGGATTATTAATTGTCACAATATAGAACGTCCCGTCGACTGCGACAAAATGGTACCATCGCTCTATCGTTTTTGATTTAAATTCAAGATTGTAATCTTTACAAACAGCCTTGGAAAGGGAGCATTCATCAATACCCTTTAATCCCGTTTGCGTAGTCTGGGTGATCGTGACTTCCCCATACGTGGTTAAAACTGCCGCTGATGCCACATTGAAATAATGTTCATTATCCGACACAGGTTGTGGATCAACGTCAATGCTTATGGTCGTGTAGGGATGGCCGTCCGGATCTAATTCTGGGCTGAGCACACCGGGTGCAACGGGAGAGAAGAAATTTGCAATATTAATTGTGGTACGCCCATAATCTCTCATTGCTGTTACTTGGGGCTGTTCCAAATTCCAGCCGCTGGGATAGGAAAGGGTGACGTCGTTACTAAGACTTACCGCAGTCATCGCCGGCTGACTCGTTGTTGTCGTTGCAGCAGGAACGGGAGTCTGGATAACGGTCTGTTCTGTCATGACGGGTGCTGGAACGGTTGTTTGTTGGGGGGGAGTCGCGGGTGTTGCCGGTGACGTACACCCTGCAATAATCACCGCACCTACAAGAACCAGGACGATACTCACCGTTCCCATAAAAAAATTACTTCGCATATTCATTACAATCCCAGAGCAGAAAATGATTTTATCGGTTTAATAAAATTCCGATTTAATTTTTTTTAATATATTCTTGCAAGGCGTATACCGGGAAAATGTTAAACAAAGAACTATCTCCGCTAAGAGGACTCCGGGCTTTGTATTCTCCACCAACACCTTTAAGGGAAAATACGTCGACTGATTCGGGGGTAATACCAATGACGGATGAAATTATTATGGTAAGTACGCCGTATCTTCCCGGCTATAAGATCGCAAAAACCATCGGGTTTACCTGGGGGCTCATCGTGAGAAGCCGGGGGCTTGGCAGGAACATAACCGCCGGCCTCCGGTCTCTTGCCGGTGGAGAGATCCACGAATATACCGAACTATTGAACCAGTCGCGTGAACAGGCGCTGGGCCGGCTTAAGGATCATGCAAAAGAGCTGGGTGCAAATGCGGTCATCGGCGTACAGTTCGATTCATCAGATATTGGCTACATGACCGAACTGCTCGCGTACGGAACGGCAGTTGTTGTTGAAAAAGAGAGCGAGAAAACAAGCCCGGTCAGGCTCGGGTAAAAATCGCTTTTTTTGGTTCTTTCTTTTTTTAGTTGTCGATACCTGCGATACTTCAAAAAATTCTGATACGCTGACAGTTGATCTCGTATTTTTATTTTTAATTCCCTGTTCATCTACCAACGTACCAAAATCCAATATTTCATTATTAAAGGTGTGCTAAAAAAAAGATTCTTATTTTCTCGTAAACGAGACCAGCTTGATCGTATAGGTAAGGTTCTCTCCTGCCAGCGCATGGTTCTCATCCACGGTCACGGATGACTCCGTGATATTGATCACCTTGAAAACGGTTGTCGCGCCATCGGACGCCCTGCTCGAAGTATAGGTCCCGCCCGGCACCAGCGACAGGTTGGCAGGGAAGAGCGATCGATCCACGACATGGATAAGCGAAGGCTGGTAAAGGCCGTAGGCTTTTTCAGCGGGAATATGAATGGTTTTTGTCTCGTTTGCACCCATACCAACAACAGCGGCCTCAAAACCCGGGAGGACCTTGCCCTCCCCGATGTTAAAAACAATCGGGGTCCCGTTCACATTTGAACCAAAAACCGTACCATTGTCAAGCATCCCGGTATAATAGACCGTAACCTGATCGCCGGCCCGGGCCACAAACGGGTTGAACAGGATAAACAAGATAATCGCAGCAACAATCACAATTGCCCCGGCAACAATACCCACAGTCCGGTACTGCCGCTTGCGGATGGCAACCTTCTCTTTTCCCTTGACCTTTTCCGATTTCTTCATGATGTTCTTTAATTAGATATTCCGGTAAACCATATACAGTTGGTCATAAAGAACTCACGAGTACCCCGCCCGGGAATTTTACAATAAAAAAAACGGTTTTGTGGACATCATGGAGAGACAGGATAATGCCGGATTACTGGGAAAAGTATCAGCCCTGAGGCAGATGATCGCCGGGGAAATTCACACTGAGCGTGAACACCAGCGGGAATTGTGGGGCGGCGGGGCACGCGGCTGGCTCACCCTTTCCATTCTTGCCGCGTCCATCGTCTTCAACATCATGTTCCTGTTTGAGGATACATGGTATCCCATCTATTTCATCATCGCCAGTTTCTTTATCCTCATGTTCTATTTCATCACCCTCATCATCCCGTTTGGTATACTCCGGCAAAAAGGGGGATTTTCAAAACCCGAGATCGGTAAACTCTTTGCAAACCTCCAGAACCAGGGCATCATTAAAAGCGCCGAACGGTTCTCCCGGATATTCTTAAATGCGTTTTTTATCAACTGCCGGCCGCTGTTTGCCGGGTTTGCCCTTCTCTTTGCCATCGACATTCTCTTTGTCATGTGGAAGCAATCGGATAACAGCCTGCCCGGGCCTACCGCTACCATCGTCCTTTTCCAGGCCATCACCATCATCGTCTTTTATTTTCTTGTCTGGAAATGGCAGCAGTACTCGATGGATTTTTTCTCCGATGTCAAGGATATGCGCCAGCGGCTGATAACCCGTCAAATCCCCGCGTGGATCGTGACACTGGTGCTCTGGGTCAGCGTGGGGCTTGCGTTTTGCGGGGTTTTTTATTCCATCATCCTGCTTCCCGGGGTCACGGTAAGTTCTGTTATCTCCATCTCGAGCCTTGAGCAGCTGAGCAACCGGTTTATCGCCATCGGCCTGATCCTTGTATCCCAGTATTTCATCTTCCGGTATATCCACGGCATCACCAGCAGGAAAATGATCGCCTCGTTTTCCGAGAGTAAAGCCCGCAGCCTTGCCCGGCAGGAAAACACGGCGGAGAAAATCTGTCGGGCAGAACAGGGCCTTGCACCGGGTACCGATATTGTCTGCGAGACAACGACGCTACTTTTAGAATCAAAAATTTACCAGATTGAGAAAAAGACCATTGCGGGAGCGTTTCCCGTCTATATCGTGAACCCGGATTTGTCGGTTGTTCTTGACCCGCAGGCACTGGATTCTATCGTTCCCCGGTAATCCGGCACGGCCATAAGAGGGGACGGGAAAAGTTTTAACCGGAATACCGGTTTTAAGGTTTGTCCCGGCGAGACGCAAACCCGCCGGCCACCGTCCTGACCTTTAGCCATATTGTATTTTATTTATACCAAAACAACCCATTGGAGAGTAGTGCTTATGTCTGAAGAATACAAGATCGCAGATGTCGCGGGGAAAAAAGTCCAGTGGGACCCTGAACAGATGCGTAAAATTCAGGAACACCCCTGTTTTTCTGAAAAAGCCTGTCATACCTTCGGCCGCTGCCATATTCCCGTCGCACCGAAATGCAATATCCAGTGCAATTACTGTATCCGGGATTTTGACTGCGTGAACGAGAGCCGGCCGGGCGTGACGACCCGTGTCCTGAACCCTGATGAGTCCATGGACATGGTAAAGAAGGTCGTCGAGAAATACAACTATATCAAGGTCGTGGGGATCGCCGGGCCCGGCGAGCCGCTGGCAAACGAAGAAACCTTTGAGACGCTCCGCCGGCTGCACGAACAATACCCGAACGTGATCAAGTGCATCAGCACCAACGGCCTGCTGCTGCCGGAAAAGATTGACCTGCTGCAGAAATACGATGTGGGCAATATCACCGTCACGCTCAACGCGATTGACCCGGAGATCGGCGCCAAGATCTACCAGTTCATCGATTACAAGGGCAAGCGGTACACCGGTCTTGAAGGCGCCAAACTCCTGCTCGCCCAGCAGATGAAAGGCATCGAGATGGCAGTCGAGCGGCACATGATTGTGAAGATCAACACGGTCTATATCCCGGGCATCAACGAAGACCATATCCCCGCGATTGCAAAGAAAGTCGGCGAGATGGGCGTGTATACGTTCAACGTGATTCCGCTTATCGCCCAGTACAAATTCGCCAACATTACGCCGCCGACACCGGAGATGAAGCGGAAGATGCAGGACGAGTGCGGGAAATATGTCAAGCAGATGCGGCACTGCCAGCGCTGCCGTGCTGATGCTATCGGGAAACTCGGCCACGATGTGCAGTCGTGTATGTACGAAAAGTGATAATCTTTTTTTTTTATAAACGATCTGGGCCGTCTCGCTCGATCTCTGCAATTCTGAATTAAGTGTCCATTGATTCTCAATATCTTTACCTCTAAAGAATGTTAAAACATCGAAATGGTTTGAGGTCTATTTTCAGGTCGCCCGGATATGATAATATTAAAACGTGGATGATGTTTGGTGGAGACAACGAGCAATTCGCCACACGGGAAAACCTGGAATTCGGCAAGAGACTTGATAAACCGATTATGGGATTTTAATCTCGATAAGTAAAGACACCTGATAATCAATCTTCGAATTCGGTTAAGGTTCGATCTCTCCTAATTCCATCAAGCTCTTTACGGATGTCGATATAGAGAGGAACCGTATCACGCTCTTTTAATTTCTTAGGGTTTACAATAGCCTCATGAAAATCAAATTTTTTGTAGAACTCAGTGGCTTCCGGTTTTGCATCAACTGTAATAATCCTGCATCCAATATATTCAGAAAACTGAATCCAGATGGCGAAAATCTTCATAAGCATATGCCGACCAATACCTTGCCGTTCATAATCATTGTGGGTAGCCAGTCGTGCGATTTTCAAGGCAGGATAGGTTGTGTGTGAAAAACCTGGATCTCCATCACCATCAGCAATTTCGATTTTTTTAATGACATCCGTTACCAGTGTGAAATATCCGACAAGTATCCCATCATAAAAAACAAGCCGTGTTACTGATACTCTCTCTATCTGATCCCGATATGCATTTTCAATTAAAAATCCTTTTAATTCAGAATTTTTACATTTAAACGTATCAAGAATGGGTAGATGATCTGCAGTAAGAACTAAAAAAGTAAGATCCTCAAAGTTAATGCTCATTTAAAGTCGTGAGTTTTCAGCTAATTTCGCTGCATCCCGGATAAGCTGGCGACCTTCATGAGTATACTGTGGATTATCAATGTATTTTTGGAACCGTATGGACTCCTCTCTATCAAGGACAAGTCCCAATTCAATTTGTTTTGCCATGTTTGACCGCCTTCTGCTTATTCTTCTTATGTTACTGTATAACTCGACTTTAGTTTATATATTTGTGTGTGTGTCAACGGCAAGGTTAATTTTTTACCACGGTTTACAGTCACTACATGGCCGGATGATTATAAACACAAAATCTCCGGATTGTATCAACAATCATGGAGCCCTGGTACGACAGGATCATTTTCAATGAATCCATCAGCTCCCACTAGAGAACCAGGAAAACCATCCCGGTGCAAAGAAAAAAGATTTTTCACGCCTTGATGCTGACCGTTGGATGTTCCATCGTTGGAATCGATGTGTTGTCAAGGATGTGGTTCAGCCCGGAAATTGCCGGTTGACGCCGTGGGGTGAACGTGCAGGACGAGTGCGGGAAATATGTCAGGCAGATGCGGCACTGCCAGCGCTGCCGTGCCGACGCAATCGGGAAACTCGGCCACGATGTGCAGTCGTGCATGTACGAGAAGTGAGAATATTTTTTTTTAATCGGTTTAACCAAAACGGATTTCTATCACTGGGAACACGCGATAAATCACTCCCCCGCATCCTTCCACCGCCACGCCCCTGTCGGCACCGTAATCTCGAACCGTGCCCCTTTACCCGGTTCACCGTTCTCAATAATCGTGATGCCCGTGATGGCGAGAATCTCCCGCGAGAGGAAAAGACCAAGACCCGTATGGTGCCCGAAGCCCCGGGTGAAAAGTTTCTTTTTGTCCTCGGCGGAAATACCCACACCGTCATCCTCGCAGACAATCAGGAGACTCCCCTCGATCTCCTGGGAAAAAACCCGGATCGACTTCATCCCTGCCCCGCCGTAGTTGAGCGCATTGTCGATCAGGTTGTAAAAAACTTTCTCGAAAAGCCGGTCGGCAAAGATCTCCGGGTTTTTGGGATCGACCTCAACACGGACATCCCGCATCGGCAGCCCCAGCACGGCCTTTTCGATGTTGGCGTTCACGTTCTGCCATTCAGGCGACGCGGTACCCAGTTCCTGGTAATCCCGCGTGAACGTAATCTGGTGCTCGATGGCATTCGCCACCTGCTCCTCTTTTTCGATATAGCCGGCAAGGATCGCGGGATTGTTAATCACCTCGTGCGAGAGGAAGAGATATCCTTTGAGCCCCATCAGCTGGTTGAGGATGTCGTGCCGGGTAATACTTGAGAGAATGTTTAACTGTTTGTTCACCTGCCGCAACGCATCCTCCATCCGCTTGCGTTCCGAGATATCCACGTAAGCGCCCAGCACCCCGTTGATCCCGCCTGATGAATTTCGCAGCGGTGTTTTGCTGGTAAGCAGCCAGATAGTCCTGCCATCGGGAGTTGTCTGCGGTTCCTCGCTGAGTATTTTGGTTTTACCGGTATCTATCACCAGTTGATCGTCGGCCCGGTATAATTTTGCCTGATCGCGCCACCCCATCTGGTAATCGTCTTTTCCGATCAGTTCCTCCGGTTTATGGAATCCTGCATCCCGGGCAAACGGCTCATTACATCCCAGGAATTTAAGGTTGCGATCTTTCCAGAAAACCCGCACCGGGATCGTGTCCAGCACACTCCGGAGGATCTGCTGCGAGTTGTAGAGCGCCTCTTCCATCCGCTTGCGTTCCGTGATATCCTGGTTGGCACCGTGGGTTTTAACCGTCCTGCCCTCAGCATCTTTGGTAATCCTGAACCGCACGATGATGTGGCGCACCTCGCCATCCCTGCGGATGATCCGGTGCTCGATCTGCGTCGTATAGTTCGGGTCAGGGGCAGCTATTGCCTTTTGCACTTCATCAAAGACAACGTTTGCATCATCCGGGTGAACGAATTCCCGTGTATATACTTCTGCCGGCATCTGGTACCCGCCTTCCCGCTCCGCCGTTGTGGCGAACAGGGCATAGAACCGGTCATTGAACGTGAAGATGCCCGTCAGGACGTCATACTCCCAGTGCGCTATGAGTGCGAGGTTCATTGCGTCGGTGAGCTGGATCTGGCTTGACCTCAGTGCCTCTTCTGCCCGTTTGCGATCCGTGATGTCCAGCGAGATGTTTGCCATGAACTGCGGTTTTCCGGTGGCAGGGTCGGCAATGGTGAACGTCATGGCATGCACGTCAACCGGCTTACCGGTTTTTTGATTTTTATACTGGAGATCGCCGCTCCATGTGCCATGTTCGATAAGTGACGGCATGATTTCGTTCTGGATTTTCTCTTTGAGATGATCGGAGACATACCGGAAGAAATCCTCACCAATGGCATCTGCCGGCAGGATGCCCAGCATCCGGGCTCCCGCATCGTTGAGGAAAGAAATCTTTTTATCAAGGGTTACAATACCGATAAGTTCGCCGGAGTACCGGACGACGGAAGCAAGTTCCTGGAGTTTTGCCTCTGCCCGTTTCAGTTCGGTAATGTCCCGTATTGTCCCCTGGAATCCGATAAGATTGCCGTTTTGATCCCTTCGCGCAACGGTGGTAACGAGAGCATGGATAATTGTCCCGTCCTTTTTGCGCAGGTCAACCGGAAATTCCTTTGAGAATCCCAGTTCCGTAATAATTTTCAGGTGCGCAATCCGGTCATCGGGATGTGCATAGAGATCGGAGATCTTACCCTGCATCAGTTCTTCCCGGCTCTCGAACCCGAAAAACTCAGCCGCGGAGGTATTGGAATCAATCCAGTGCCCATCTGCCGACGTGATAAAAACACAGTCCTGCGATGTCGTAAAGAACGCCCGGAATTTCTCTTCACTTTCCAAAAGCGCCTTTTCAGCACGTTTTCGTCCGGTGATGTCCCGGATAAAAACGATAAACTGCTTTTTTTGCGACTGGAGGACTGCGCTTATTTCAACATCAATCGTCCCGCCGCTTTTTGTACGGTGCCGGGCATCAAACCGGTCGGAACCGGTGGCGAGAATTTTCTGCAGGTGCGCCAGAGCGACGGTGTTGTTTTCATCCGCATCCAGTTCGGAAATGGATTTCCCCAGCAGTTCCTCGCGGGAAAACCCGGTCATCCTGCAGTAATTGTCATTTACTTCGATCAGCCTGCCACTGGCATCGACAAGATGGTAACCGTCCTGCGTGGTCCGGAGAAGGGTTGAGTACCAGTCCGCATATTCCCGGGATATCTGCCCGATATTTTCGCGATCGGTGATATCGACCCCGATTGCGATATAACTGCCAACGACACCATCGTCAGGCAAACCCCGGGTATTCCAGACAATGGTTTTCTTTGTCCCGTCTTTGCTGACAATGGTGGTCTGCATGTTTTCGAGGTAATTGTCCTGTTTTATGATCGCTTTAATCTTTTCGGTGATCTCACGCCGGTACATTTTCTCCGGGTAGAGACGTTTCCATATCCCGGTATCGCCGATCACCTCCGTTGCCGGATATCCGCTGATCTTCTCTGCTGCCCGGTTCCATCCAAGGACCTGCCCGTTGGAATCAAGCACCATCAGCCAGACATTGGCATTGTCGATGATGCTTTTTTCGTATTCGTGGGCAATCCGGTAACTCTCTTTCTTTTTTACCAGCCGCTCCGATAGTTCCGCAACCACAAGGCCAATCAGGATGAACATGCCGGTGCGAAGTATCGCCGCCTCGATCTCAATGGTTGAAGAGTACAAAAAAAACATCGCGAGGGCAAGGTAGAGAATTGCAAGGCCGGTGAAATACGGAATTCCGCGCCGGGAGTAAAAATAGGCGATCAGGATAATGGGCAGGTAGTAGAGGTGCATGAAGACGGTGTTTATGCCCAGCAGAAAACAAACGAGCGTGAGTCCTATAGCAGCAATTGTCACAAACGTTATGATGGGGAGTACAAAAGACTCGGGGATTAAATCATCAGGTGCAGACCGCATAACGTATCGCTACTCAACATCTACCGACCGGATAATGTAAGTTGCGGTGCCAAAATGTTAGTCATGCGAACATTTTTATAAATTTTGTATTTGCGGGCTGCCCCCACCGTAAAATCAGGAAAACTGTTCCGGGCAAAAAGAGGAAAAAAAATTTTAAGTTCTGATGTTGAGTGTCGGATATTCCGTAACGGGAATCGCAGTATTGTCAAGGATATGGTTCAACGCAGAAAGTACCGGTTGAAGCCCCGGGGGAATTGCCGTATCTTCCGTCGTAACGGTCTTGCCATGATAACTCACGGAGTACCCGATCAGGTCGGCACTGCCACGCGGTGCCGGGTAATTGGTCTGGAGCCCTGAGAACTCCGCCTTGTCAAACAATGCGGTTATGCGTGCAAGATCGGTTGCGTTGAGCTCGAGTTCGCTGCTGCCCGATTTGCCTGAGATCACCGCCATCCCGTTATCGAATACCACCAGCCGTTCGTCAAGGCCCGCGATCCCGCCGGTCCGGTGGTAGTCAACAAAGACTGCCGGCGGCACCGGTTTTGATACTGCGGGTATTCTTGTCGTGATACACCCGGCAGACAGGACGATTGCCGCGATAATAAAAAGACACAGGAACATCCATTTTTTTATGATCATCCCTCCGTTTTTTTTACGTACTGCCACCCGTATTCCTGCCCGCCGGTTCAGATCTGGAGAACGTCAGCCTTTGCAGATTTCCCCGCCACCTTGCGCTCCGGGAGGACATCTTCAAGCGCCGTTATCAGGGCATCGACCTTTTCGTTGGAGAACGTTGTGCGGAATGCCGCCAGTTCAGCCCGGTTCATGATCATGATACCTTTCTTTTTCATCGGGAGACCTGCATCCCCGATCGGGTTGATATCGATGGCCAGGGACGCTGCACGGTTTTTTGTTGCGGGAAGCCGGATAATGGAGACGCCCTTTACCGAGGTTTGTTTGCGTTCCCAGTCCTGGCCTTCTTCAATAAATGTTTTGAGGGTTTCCGTCAATTCCATGAACAGAACTATGGATTTATATATTAAAATGCTATTCGTTCCGGGTTCATCCTCCAACCGGCTGTTGTGGTTTCATCGCCCGGCTCTTGTATTCCCTGAGCGGGATTTTGTCCTGCAAATATATCCTTAAGAGACCCGGTGACCCAAGCTTAGTTTACCCATAAGGAAAATCCCATGTCCACGCTCGTTCTCCACGCCGACCAGCCCTTTTCCCTTGACCGGACGCTGGGGTGCGGGCAGGTGTTCCGTTGGGACAAAACGCCGGACGGGTGGTGGTACGGTGTTGTCGGGGGGCGGGTGATCAAATGCCGGCAGGACGGTTCCACGCTGACCTTCACGGGAGCCCCGGCATCGGTCATCCGGCACTATTTTTCGCTCGACATGGACCTTGATGCAATCACGGCGTCGTTTGACCATGACCCGTTTATCCATGCCGCAATCGGACAGTGCCGGGGTTTGCGCCTGATCCGGCAGCCGGCATGGGAGTGCCTGTGCTCCTACATCTGTGCGACCAACTCCAACATTCCCACGATCCGGCGACGGATTGCCGCCATCGCAAAGGAGTTTGGCAACGAGATCAGGTTTGAAGGCCGGCAGTACTCCACATTTCCCGAACCGGACAGTATTTCCTGCTGCGGTAATGACGATGCCCTCGCGGGCTGCAAACTCGGGTACCGCACCCCGTACATCTTTAAAACGGCCTGCCGGATCGCGGGGATGAAGGACTGGGCACAGACCATTACCTCACTCCCCTACGAGGACGCCCGGCGCGAACTGGTGAAATGTGCCGGTATCGGGCCAAAGGCGGCGGACTGCATCCTGCTTTTTGCGTTCCAGAAATACGAATCGTTCCCGGTCGATGTCTGGATACGGCGGATCATGCGGGACCACTATATCCCGGCGTTACGCAGCGAGTCTGCCCTCACGGGACGGGAGTACGATACCATCCGAAGGTTTGCACGCCGGAAGTTTGGGAACTATTGCGGGTATGCGCAGGAATACCTGTACGCCGCACGGGAAGGATAAAAAAAGTTTACGTGCCGATATCCCAGCTGCACAGGTATTTTTCCTGGGCGCCGCTGAGTTTGTCAATCGAAAGTCCCAGTGTCGATAATTTCAGCCGGGCAACCTGCTCGTCGATCTCCCGGGGGACTTCGTACACGCCGCCTTTGAGGGTTTCCCCGTTTTCCGCAATATAGCGGGTGCAGAGCGCCTGCAGGGCGAAACTCAGGTCCATGACCTCGATGGGGTGACCCATGCCCTTAGGTGTTGCAAGGTTCACGAGCCGGCCTTCCGCAAGCACGTGAACGGCTTTTCCTTTGATGACGTAGGTCATGATACCGTCGCGCTCAACGGTGGAATCGGCATGTTTGCCAAGCCAGCCGATATCGATCTCCACGTTGAAGTGCCCGGCGTTTGCGAGGATTGCGCCCTCTTTCATCTTGCCGAAATGCTGTTTACCGATCACGCTGGTGTTGCCGGTGGTGGTGACAAAGATATCGCCAATCGCGGCTGCGTCGTCCATCGTCATCACGAGGTAGCCGTCCATGTGGGCTTCCAGCGCACGGCGCGGGTCGATCTCCGTGACCACGACTTTTGCGCCAAGGCCGTGGGCTTTCCTTGCCAGGCCCCTGCCGCAGTACCCGTACCCGGCAACGACGAAATATTTGCCGGCAACGAGCGTGTTGGTGGTGATCATGATCGAGGACAGCACGCTCTCCCCGGTCCCGTGAACATTGTCAAAAAACCGTTTCATGGGCGTATCGTTGACCGCAACAACCGGGAACTCCAGTTTGTTCTCGGCGGCCATGGACCGGAGCCGGTGAATCCCGGTGGTGGTTTCCTCGCAGCCCCCGATAATATTCTTGAGCAGGTCGCGGCGCTTGGTGTGGAGGTAGTGGATTAAATCCATCCCGTCATCGATGGTAATGGACGGGGACGCTTCGAGCACCTTGTCGATGGCTTCATAATATTCTTCGACCGAACAGGCACGCTTCGCGTAGCAGTGCACGTTTTTTACCGTGTTGAGCGCTTCTGCCACATCGTCCTGTGTCGAGAGCGGGTTGCATCCCGTGATGTAGACCTTTGCCCCGCCGGCGGCAAGTGCCTTGACAAGGTTTGCAGTCTTTGCTTCGACATGGAGGGCCATGCCAATGGCCATGCCCTTGAATGGCTTATCCTTCTCAAACTGTTTTTTTATTGCGGCAAGCACCGGCATGTATTGTGCCGCCCACTCCATTTTCAGCGTTCCGGAACTCATGAAATGCTCCTGATGCGGTCAGGTGTTTTTGTGCACCCAATCACAAGCGTTCCCTATGATGTGGGTGACCGGATTACATAAAAACTCCCCGGTTTTTTTTTTGGAGCGCCATAAAAAGCCTTGTTCCGCAGGCGCAGGCTGACCCCATCGTGGGGCAGAAAAAACGGATGACAGACTTTTTACCCGTTGCATTAATATCCCGCCCCGGCAAATTCCTCTCATAGAGTATGGACGTCTATGAGCTGATCGCCGCAAAAAGAGTGCAGATACTTACCATAGCTGAGCGGTTCGGCATAAAAAATATCCGTGTCTTTGGATCGGTCGCCCGCCGGGAAGCGCACGAAAAGAGCGATATCGATTTTCTTGTGGAATTCCCGCCGGGTTCATCGCTTCTCACGCACGCGGCATTCCAGCGTGAATTGTCAGAACTTCTCGGCCGCGACGTGGATGTTGCGTCCGTCAGGGGCCTCAAAGAGCGGATCCGGTCCACGGTGATGCAGGAAGCTGTGCCGCTATGAGATCCGACCGTGACCGGTTGGACGATATCCTCGAAGCGATCCAGCGTATACAGGAAAAACTTCCTCATTCAAAGGACGAATTCGATGGATCGGATCTTGTGCAGATCTGGGTCCTGTACCATATCCAGATCATTGGCGAAGCGGCAAACGGGCTCTCCCCGGAATTCCGAATGCTTCATTCCTCTATTCCCTGGCAGGATATTATTGCGATGCGCCACCTTCTCGTCCACCAGTATTTCGGTATCGATCCGGGCGAAGTCTGGAGCACGGCAAAAACCGATCTGCCCCGGCTGGAAAAGGATATCCGGAAAATCCTTGGTCCGGCGTAAAAAAGGATAAAAACACAGGGGATTTCTCCCCTGTTGTGTTAGATCTACTTCGGGTTTGTCCCCCCGTCGCTTTCCATATGGTCGAGGACCCGGTCCCACATGACGAGAAGCCCGGGGATTATGACGTACGCGAGGAGTCCTGCGCCAAGGAATGCGCCGGTGATGATAAGTTCGATGTCCATTTCAACCGCCTCACGCGAGGGCTGCAACCGTGTCAGCCCATGTCTCGACTTTTGTCCGGATCGCGTCGTCGGAGTAGGAGGTGAGCGTTACCTGCTCCCGGCTGAAGGTGACGTAATACAATTCCCCGTTCTGGTCATGGCACCGGAGTGTCGCCGAGTACGTGTCGTTTGCATCGTCGTGGACTGCGGTGCCGCCATGAGCGGCAGTGGTTGCCGCGTCAGCGAGCCGTGCGGTGATCCCGGCGGTATAGCCGTCCATCGTGTCAAACGAGTCCGATCCCCTGCCGACGGCTTTTGCATCGACATTTTCATAGACAATCCTTGCGACATAGGATTCTTTGGTCTTTTCTACCGGCGGGTGGGTGGTGCCGGCGGTCATATATGCTGCACAGGCAAACGGGTTTTCGGTAATTACCGACTGAACGATTGCATCGAAGGATGCCACGTCTGCGATGGGGTCCGCTAAAGTGCGGATCGCTGATTTTACATTGGTGTTCTGTACGAAATCTGCCATTTCTGGTTCCTTCTTGTCTGGTTTTTTCTTTTTGGGAGGTTTTAAACCTCGGCTGTTGGGAGAATTTTTTTGTTTCTCCGGGTGTCTTGGGGGCCCCTTTGACATACTATAATACGTCGCACAAGGGATTAGTCGTGGCTGAATCTTTTTTATTTTTGGGAAATGGTGCGGTATGCGTTGCCGGTTTGGGGATTTGCACGAGGATTGGGCGGCGTCAATTTGGGAAAAAACGGGAGGTGAAAAAAAGGATAAACGAACATAACCAAAATTGCCGTATAGCGATAGAATGAAAAGACCCTGACCTCTTTTTGAGGTTCCCGGATTGCCAATTACACAAGGAGGTGAAAAATGACGCACTACCTGATCGATATCCGGCTGATGGGTTCGATGAGGCAGCAGATTTACCAGTTGAGCAATCGCCTGCAGGAGAAATTTAATCCCGGGGAAAAACTGGTAACCCCGCATATCACGCTTGCCGGGCCGTTTTCGACAACCGATGAAGAAAAACTCATCGAAGATTTCACAACAGTATGTTCGGGCCAGGCGGCGATCCCGAAATACGAGGTCGGGGGTTACGGCTTTTTTGACGATACACGGGTTGTGTTTGTCACGATTACCCCCGATGAAACCTTAAGACAATTCCGGTACCAGCTGGCACAGGCACTTTCCCCGTATTGCGGGTTGCGGGACTATGATTTGGATTCAGCTGACGAATTCAAATTCCACGCGACGCTCGCGATGAAACTTGACTGGCTCACCTTCCAGAGAATAAAATGGTATTTCCGGCGACAGGAGCGTATCGTTTACCGGCACCACCCGATCCGGGCAACCCTGCTCCGGAATGCAAAAATTCTCTGCGAATATGATTTTATCCAGGGCAGGATGCTGACCCGGTCACAGGCGCTGAGTAAGGCAACAAGGATGCGGGATTATGATATTCTCAAGTCATGGGCGGACGGGAGCTGGGAGTGAGACCGGACAGGCACAAGAACGGTTCGCAGAGATCCGTCAGAATTAACCCACGGACATAATACGACAATGATTCTGATACGTCAAGCGTGTTCTGTTGCTTCCGCTCTTCCATTTCACAGGCTGGATCCTGCAGGGTTGGTTCACCGGGAAACTTGAGTATTTAGATCGTGGATCACCACCATTCTCAAGAATGATGCACGGTTCACGCCTTTGGAGGAGAGAGGATGATCGATGGGGGCGTGGCCCGTTATTTCATCGATACCATTACAACAACTTTATGCTATAATGAGTTTATTTTTCATCATGCCACTAAAAAATCCTTTAAAACTTAAAATTTTTACCGGATTTCTGTCACTCCTGCTGCTATCATCATTTTTTCTGGGATGCGTAAATTCTGATAATACCGCACCAATAACGGTGACCATTCATTCTGCTTATAAAACAGCAGAGATCAACGGGGTCACTGCAAAGCCCGGGACTCTTTTTCTTGTCGTCAATATGACCATTGCTAATCACGGGGGAAACGATTACACATTCAATGAAAAATCCGTTAATATTACCAATGGCAAGCTTATTGACGAGAGACTGTATACCCGGTTAACCGAAGGCTGGTACTGGGGTGCGATACCCCCCAATGAACAAAGGACCGGTGACATTATTTTCGGGGTCAATGAAAAGTCGAAGAATTTTTCCCTCAAATTCTTCTATGCCAAGGGAGAGAAAAGCTTCACCCAGGACCTCGGTACAGTTCCGAGGAGGGACGGTTCAGATCCATCAGCGACAAGCTCGGATACCGGGGATACGGCAACAGTTCTTCCCGCCCAATCCCTGAACGTGACCATTCATTCTGCATTCAAGATCCTGGAAATTAACGGAGCAAAACCCTATTCCGGAAAAATTTTTGTTGTGGTCAATATGACGATTGAAAATACCGGAGACGCGGATTATGCATTTAATGAAACCAGCGTCAGTATAAACGGGGGCGGCCCGCTGACTCAGAAACTGTATGCCCAGTTAAAAAATCCCCTGCACTGGGGTTCGATCCCATCTCATGAGAAGATAACAGGGGAGGTCGTATTCAGCGTCATGAACACCCCCGCACAATACACCGTCTCATTCCTTGATGCTGACAAGACGGTTATACTCAGGCAGGAAATCGGGGAGGTTCCGGAGAGGACAGTGTATTGATCGGCAACGTTCCTGTGCCGACTTTCTTCGACGACCGGGTATGCCAATCTCTGAATCGTCGGGTTCCCGGATTCGAAAGTCCCGATACTTTTTTCCCGGTTTGGCGGTTCGTTTTTTTCTTTTTAATTATTCAATATTTTTTAATTTCTTTTTCTTCCGTGCAGTCAGGATAAGTTCCGAAATATCCGGCGTCAATGTTTCATCATGCCATTGCCGTTTTTCTTCAACGGATTTACCGGAAAGTTTCACGGCTTAAAAAGTGCATATTCAGCAGCGCTGATTGAATGGTCAGAAGGGGAACGATCTGATCGTGCAGACCGGTTTCCCTGTATTTAAAAAAAATACCCGGAGACCAGCACACCAGCGCAAAAAAAAGGTGATGCATCAAGGGAAAAATAGAAATAATTAATATATATATTTCATTTTATGCCTAACATAGCGGATATCGAGGGAATCTGGATCGCGGATAACCAGACTCCGTTTGAGGAGTGCGGTTGTCTGGTCGGGGATTTGAAAAGAAAACCGGGAGCGCCCCAGAAACAATTCGCACTGAAAAATAATGTGAATTTCAAACTCGTCGGCTGGGTGAAAGGAAATATGCCGGGGCGGCGGGTTTTCCTGAGGGGTGAACTGACCAAAACATTCCAGACGGGAAGCAAAAGCCCGCTGAATATGTCGCCGCCGGTTGACATCACCGGGAAAAACAAAGGTGTTCCTCAACCGGTCAAATGGATGTGGCCGAGGGCGGATAACTGGAAAATCCCCGGAGAGTATGCAGCCAGAATCGCGTTAGGCCATATTGAAGGGCCCAACAGCCAGGTTGAACCGGAATGGGATGAACCGGTTACGTTCACGTTTGAGGTCGTGAACAAATAACAGGAGATGATGAACGATGGAAAACGAAAAAATGCCACCCGTGGACAAGGATATACCGGAATACCCTGAGGGAAAGAGACCAGAAACACCCCTTTTGAAGAATATTTCGATCCCTGCATTCGCCAGAGAGATTCCCGTTTTTACCCCTTCGAGCCAGCCTATTGGCACCGGTACCCGTGCACGAGAATCCGGCCCCTGCAATAAAGACATGGAACGTTTGCGGGGATACCTGAATTACCTGAGAGCCTACTGCCAGGATCTCCGTGTATCCACCACGAAACTGAATAAAGTTATTTCCAAACTCACAGACTATGATCCAGAAACCTGCGGAGAGATTCCGGAATTTTCGGAATTTCTCTACATGTGTCCAAATGATAGCGAGGCAGTCGATACGATTCTTGAACCGATCGACGAAGAGATCAGGAAAAAAAGTATCGTTGCTGACAATTGTGCCGATCAGATAGCAGATATCCGGTGCTGCTGGACACGCATCGGCTATTGCAAACAGGATATCCAGAAGCAGCCTCTTGCCAGACTCAAGGAATCTCTCAAGGAGATAGACAAGCAGTTATGCGATCTCATTGTGCTCTGCGACCAGGTTACAATTCCCTGTCGCCTGAACCAACACCTGGAAAATATGCGAATCGGCCAGCAGCTGAATTTCTACGAGAGGTTCAAGGACGAAATTTGTTCCAAATCCAACGCAAAGTATCTTCTTGACTACCTGAGCAACCAGCCCAATGCAGTCCATGGTCTCATCGATGTTGAGAGCGGGATCGTCTATAATGCGTCGAGTAACAAATGGCGCCAGCGGTGGACATACATTGGTGCAGCCCTCATGATCCTTGGCGGTGCACTTGCTGTATTTTTTGTATTCCCCCTCTTTATGCAGTTTTTCCCCATGGTCCAGAACTATGGGATTAATCATTCAACGTACCTTGCCGCGTATATTTTTGTGATTCTTGGCGGGTGCGTTCATATCCTCATCGATATTATCAAGGAAAAACAGTCTGCGGCCAGCAAATCACGGATATCCCTGACTGACTGGGTTATGTGGGGCCATATCAATGAATTTTCACTTATTATGGGTATCGTGATGCTCTGGGTTGGCTTTGCGGGTCTTGTCTGGATCAACCAGGTTGACATGGTGTCCGCAGTGGCTGTCGGGTACAGCATTGACAGCGTTTACGATGTTGTGGTAGGCCGGTTCGATAAAGGCGTGACGTCGCGTTCCAGTGAAATCGTCAAAGTCATGAAGGGCGAATAATTTTTTTTTGCCGGCAAGAGTGTCCGGTATTTCTGGAAGGGATGCATCAGATTTCGTTGCAGTCCGCTCTTCCCATGAGCCGATGATCCAACGCATTATTTTTGGAATTGTCACGGGCCGGACTTCCGGGATGGCGGTTGGAGATACAGGTTCTTGTCAGCCGTAGCGCTTGCCGGGTGCACCGGCAATGATGAGATGACATGAAACACCGGGCCAACAAACGAACATAACTTTTATATTGTAAATGCCCATACGTTTACACATGTTCCTCCCATTGAACGAAAAGCAGTTCGGGTTCTGGAAGATGCGGCGCAGCGGGATGTCAAATATCTCAATAGCGAACCTTATCGGGATTACCCGGCAGGGAGTATCGCAGGCACTTCTCGCGATGGATGAGAAGATAGAATCATCGCTGCGCGAGATGGCACAGGCCAACCGGATCCAGATCGAAAAGATCGATGTAGAGCGGGGAGTCCTGTTCGGGAAATCGATCCCGTTCCAGACCAATGCATATATCTTTGTCTCGGAGAAGCATGGCCTGCAGGTCTGGTACGAGCATGACGGCGATTGTATTTCCTGCGACGAATTCACAAAATGCATCGAGTTCATCTGGGACTTTGCAGCCGAGATGGGAATAAAACTCGAAAAGACCCAGGACCCGACAAAGATGGCAGAGGAACTGCTTGCAAAGATCCGGGGGAATCAGGAATGAGCCACGTATCTGAAATTGCCAAACACTGGCTCGGCCTGTGCCCGAAAGCACCGGTGTTCCGTGCTTCAGAGACAGGGATTGTTTCTCAACCGGATCCCGCCTATGAGGGAAGCCCGGATGGTGGGGGTGGCGGATCGGGAGCGATCCGGCGGGGAGCCGGGGCCGCGCTGTCCGGCACGAAAACACTGATCCATAACCGGCATCTCCTCTGGTTCTCACTCATGATCGGACTTGTGCTGGCCGCAAACCTCATCGCCCAGTCGCTGCTCAATCTCATGTACGTTAACAGGGAACCAAACGTTGTCGTATGGCATGTCCTGACGTGTATGATCGAACTCGGAACGGTGTTCTGCCTGGTATTCCTGCTGGCAAGTCTTGTTTTGAGCGTCTCTTCAAAGAAAGACCGTCCGGTCTCATTTGTTCACGGACTCGCGATGGCCAGAAAATACCTCAAACCACTTGCCACGTGGTCTGTCGTCATGGCACTCACGGGCACCCTGCTCTTCAACGCAGGCATGAGCATGAGTTCATTGATGCCCTACTCTTTCAATATCTTTGAGAATTTTCAGCTGATCCTGTCCCACGTTCTCATCCAGTTCCCCTTCAACTGGACCCTCAACCCGGGAGTCTTTATTATTCATCCGATGATTGAGGGCACTCTTACGCTACCTGAGATGATGGGAGAAATGATGTGGATATCATATGTCGATACCCTGACCTTTTTTGCAATCAACATACTTCTGTTTCTCCTGACCCTGTTTGTCGTGCCCCTCATCGTGCTTGAGAAAAAAAGCCTGAAGGAGGCTGTTTTGGGATCATGTACCATGATGAGAAAGGTCTGGGGCGAAGTAGCTGCCTGCGTTTTTTGCCTGGGAACTATCGTATGTGCTGCTTTCCTCATGTACCTGCTCTTCAATATGGCGCATGCGATGGTCACACCTCCCCTGGAGATCACCTGGCGCCCCACTGATGCGTGGCTCGCGGCAGGCGTCCTGTACGATCTTGCCCTGTCCAGCCTTGCATTCGTTGCGGCAACTATCGGGGGAATTGCAGCCCTGGATCTCTACGATTTCGCAAAGACCGGACAGATGCCTGGACCCGCTGAAACGATCGGCGAGGCGAGCTGATGCATCTTAATTCAGGTATCGCCGGTTGGTGGCTCGGCCTGTGCCGGAAACCACCGGTAATCCGTGCCACTCATGCAGGGATTGATGATCGGCCTGAACCCGTCCATGAGGGAAGCCCAAACGGTGGATCAGGTGGCGTTGGAGCGATCCAACGGGGACTCGGCGCCGTGCTGTCCGGCACAAAAACGCTGATCCATAACCGGCAGCTCTTCTGGTTCTCGCTCCTGGCCGGACTCGTGCTGGCCGGCCATTTCATCGCGCAGTGGGTGCTTTACTATCATTCCTACAATATCCAGTGGCTGCTCTTTGGTGATTCCCCCTATGGATATGTACTCTCATCGCTTGTCCAGACATTTGCCGTCGAGCTCCCAACGGTGTTCTGCCTGGTATTCCTGCTGGCGGGTCTTATCCTTGGCATCTCTTCAAAGAAAGACCGTCCGGTCTCATTTGTTCACGGACTTGCCATGGCAAAAAAAGTCCTGGTACCGCTTACCGGGTGGTCAGTGGTCGTGGCGCTCGCCGGCACCCTGCTCTTCATCGCCGGCCAAAATTCTGATGTGCTGTCAACGTGGTTCCAGCCGTTTACAATAATCCCGGACCTCTGGTCGGCTCTCTGGGATTTCATGTACTATGTGCTCGGCCAGAGCCCCTTTAATTACGTGTTCTACCATCCGGAATTCTACTTCATGCCACCGGGCGATTCGTGGGGAATTATGTGGGCGTTTAAGTCTGCGGTCACGCAAACACTGATCCTTTCAGCAATCAATGTGTTCCTGTTCGTCCTTACCCTGTTTGTCGTGCCCCTCATCGTGCTTGAGAAAGAGAGCCTGAAGGAGGCAGTTGCCGGATCGTTTGCCCTGACAAAGAAAATCCGGGGGGAAGTGGCGGCCTGCGTTCTTGGCCTTGGCATGGTATTATTCGCAGTCTCGCTTACGTACCTGCTCTTCCCGGTGGTAACCGGGATTCTCTCACACGATATTACCTGGCGCGCTGGTAACGAGTGGATCGCTGCCGGCTCCCTGTACATGCTTGCCCTGGCCGGTTTTGCGTTTGTCCTTGCAACGGTTGGAGGGATTGCAGCTCTTGACCTTTTCACCTCAGCAAAGACCGGGCACATGCCAAAATCCACTGAAACGAAAATTCCCGGATAATTTTTTTTCATCCCAGACCCCCGGGCAGGTCCCCCGGATTAAAAAATGGTGGTGAAAGAATATGCCCGGCTCCCAATCCCAAAAAGAGAAAATTCCTCTGCACACGACACGAGAGCCTGTACCGGGATTTTTTTATTTTTTTTTAGTTTCTTCCGCGCTTTTCCTGATTTACAAAAAAGAGAGAGCCAGATGGCAATTACCTGCGGACAATGCGGTTCCGGTGAGGGGGTTGCCGGATGAGAACATAAATCCGGGATAACTTTTATATTGTAAATGTCCATACATTTACATATGGTACTCCAAGGCACCAACAACCAGTCCGGGTTCCGGCTATTGATCCTGCTGCTCCTCGTATCAGCTGCAGCAGCACTGCTGATATCTGCCGTATCAGCGGAAAAACCGTTTGTTACTATCGTAGCGCAAGGGAGCCAGTCTTATTATATGAATGAAGACGTGGTCTTCAGCGGAATGAATACGGATTCCAGTTCCACGTACCTCTTCATAGTCGGGCCGGGGATCTCCGCAAATGGCGGGAGCCTTCTTTTTCCCCACGGGGAAGTAGTCAGTGGAGATCCTGGTACATTTGTCAGGGTTGCAACAAAACCGGATAAGACCTGGGAATATACGTATACTACGCATAATCTTGGGCTCAATCCGGGGACGTATACCATCTATGTGGTGAGCCAGCCAAACGCAAAAGACCAGTTAGCGCAGACGCCCTATGGTACGGTCGATATTATCCTGAAAAAGCCCTTCATAACCGCCGGGATCACACCATCGCCCGTTACAAAAGGACAGCCTTTCACAATCACCGGATCTGCGGAAGGAAACCCCTCTGTGGTCCAGGTTTGGATTATTGGCGATAACTACGTGTATACTGCAGCAGTCCCGGTAAATCCTGATTCGACCTATACGTTCAATGGCGATACGCAACTCTCCGGAAAACTCCCGGCAGGACAAAACTATCTTATTGTGCAGCACCCGATGGCAAACAGACAGTTCGATATAATTGCAAGCGGGGATTACGTCCGCACCCTGCAGGGTACAAACGGGATGAATCTTTTCAGGATCGCCGGTACAGGAAGCCTTCAGGGCACCGACGCGGCAGAGGCGCTCATTGCTGCGATGGGCGACCAGAAGAATGGTGATGACAAGTATACGGAAATTCCCTTCATGGTCAGCGATGCAGGCACGATGCCCGGGGGAACCACTTCAGCACTTCCTGCACCGACATCTCCGCTCGTGTTTGCTCCTGTCGGAGCAATCGTCCTGATTTTCGGGATTGTCGTGTGGAAGCGAAGGTAGGGGGCCATATTTTTTTTTAATTTTTTTTTTGTAATGTGCTATTTTAGCCCCTGACTTTTTACCCAAAAACTAATTTGAATCAATGTTTTCTAAGTTATTTTGAGACGTATACCAGCACTGATGAACCGATGAGAAAATATGAGTTTGGGGATGAAGAAGGCATTACCTTACAGCAAATAAATTTTTCAAAAAAGAAAATTCTATTCAGAACCTGTCGATGAAATTATTACATTCTCAACAAAGATTTTAGGCTCAAACGATCCAAAAAAATCAGGAGATAATCATGTCAACATTCACCGCAGTGCTCCACAAAGAGGATGACCTGTACGTAGCAGAATGTCCCGAAGTGGGTACGGTAAGCCAGGGGAGCACCGTTGAAGAGGCCGTCAATAACCTTAAAGAAGCAACAGAACTTTACCGGGAAGAATTCCCGTTAACGAAAAAGAAGCGGGCGATCCTGACGACATTTGAGGTGTCATCGGTTGCCACATCATAAGCCGGTCTCTGGCGATATTACTATCAAAATTTTTATGCAATAAATTTGGTTTTACCGTCACCGGGCGAGCGGGTAGCCATGTACGGCTGTCGAAAATGACAAACGTAGGCAAAGTTGGTACAGTTGACCCTGACCATGACGAGTTGAAACCGGGAACGCTCAAAGGAGTTCTCAAACTGGCCAAAGTCGATTCTGATGATTTTTACCGGTTTGTCTGATGAAATCTTTTTTTTTTAATTTGCTGAAAGGTTCCCTTTTTGTTTTCCTCGTGATCGATGAATTCTCCGGCGCCAGAATCCGGGTATCATTGACCGATAACACCTTGCGATCATCATGCCCATCTAACCTTCATGCGCGGAAAAAAAAACAAAACCCAAAAGATTGAAAAAATTGTTGATCCGGAAGCAGTCTCCGACGCCATAGATATCGAAATAATATCCACAAAAATCTTCAGGGGCGGCCCGGCAGCCAGCACCCTCTCATCTCTCATCGTATACCGGGAGGATCTCAAACTTCCCGCTGAACCCATAGATTACGCGGCACTGGTGATCACCTCCATTGAAGCACAAGAAGATGGATCGGTTGTCGTGCATCCTCTCGCGCTTGCCGCGACATCGATGGATCACGTCAGCCAGTTTTCCGGGATTCGTGAGTGGGTCCACCTCTGATTCCCGGCACTCGCACTCATGGGGAATTTCCCGGGTTCCGATATTCGTTTCCGGTCGTGCGGGTCCCCCGGTTTTTTTGGTGCGATGAATTTTTAAAAATTTCAAGCGATGGAATCCGGAAAAATAGTTGTGCACATTGTAATTTTCTGCACAAACGTGCACCCGTCGCAGGGGTTTTTTGTCGATCCGATGCACGAAGTCTTTGGAGCAGCAGGTCATGACGTCGGACCGGACTTTTTATTTCGTCCCCCGTGAGATTTTTTTAACCCGGCAAGACCCGGGACAATTGACCGATACTAACTTGCATTCATCCTGCCAATCTATCGCACATGAGTGAAAGAAAACCTCAGTCTCCCAAGATCGAGAATATCGTTGCTTCGGGATCGATCGCTGATTCAATCGATCTCGAAATGCTCACCTCCAGACTGAAAAACTACGACCTCAACAAAAAACGATTTCCGGGCGCAGTATTACGGCTTCTTGACCCAAAAATCGCCGTACTCATATTCTCTTCGGGAAAGGTCGTAATAACCGGCGCAAAAAGCCCGAAGGACTTGGCCCGTGGCCAGGATATTCTCATAGAGAAAATGAAAGACGCGGGAGTGACCTGTTATGATACGCCGAGGGTCGCCGTTACGAACATGGTCTGTTCGTATGATATCGGGAAGTACATCAACCTCAACAAGGTGGTTCTCACGCTGAACATGGAAAATATCGAGTACGAACCGGAACAGTTTCCCGGGTTGGTATACCGTATCCCGGACCCAAAAATTGTGGCTCTTCTTTTTTCATCGGGAAAAATTATCCTCACGGGGGGAAAAACGATGGGCGAAATCGAAAGAGGCGTTACATTTCTCGAACTGAAATTAGGTAATTTATAATCAAAAAAAATTTAATCACCACTACCTCATGATAGTTCATAACAATCGTCGCTATGCCGGTGTCTGTCCCGGTTTTGTTGTTGTGGAGTGATGCAGATGACCCGTAATTTCCTGTTTCCCCTGGTACTTGTCCTTGCGACGATCAGCGTTGCCGGGTGTACAGGGGTTTCCGTACCATCCCCTGCACCAGCCCAGACAACACCCGTGCCCGCAGACATCCCGCAGCAATCCCTGACTCCTGCCAGCAGTACCGCGACCGCCGGACAAATACTCCCTCCCAAGGGCGAGACCCAGACCTATCGCGCCAACCTCACGGATATGAATAAAGATGTCCTGACCCGTGAGGAGTTCCTTTTGGTGAACCAGCAATACATGGCCTTCCTTGCAAAAGAGCTCGGGCAGGAGAAGGCAGAAAAAATGATGAATGACGAATATACCCGTTCCGTAGGGCCATCCCTGCTTGACCCGTCGTCAGGCAACGACACGCTCATCTCCATAATCATTGACCCGGTGGGAGAGCATGTTACCGGGGAGACTTTTGCCATCGGCGGTTCTACCAATCTCCCGCCCGGCAGGGAACTGACGCTTGCGGTTTTCCGGGGAAATTATGACCGCCCGATTCCCCCGGGTGAAGATTCATGGCGCGATCCGGTCCTGCGGACGGCGGTTGTGCAGGCGAACTCGTCATCGATTAACACCTGGTCGTATCGCTTGGATACAACCGGGATGGCCGGCGACGATTACCTTGTCTATGTCCGGGAAAGCCAGAAGGAGGCGTTCTATACGAGTACCCTGTTCCATTTGTTTTCCCGCGACGGGACGTGACCTGCCGGTGAACATGCAATAGCCTCACCTTCAATCCCCGGCATCGTATACTGTAAAAAATGTTTTTTTGCCGTGAAATTTTTTTATCGCCACTATGATCCCGCAGGTAAAATTTTATAAAAAAATTTTTTGATTACTGCAATTCTTCCCCCGCCGTGTTCCGCTGTTTTCATTCCTGCTTCCTGCCATCTTTTTCGAATTCATTCAGGATCCGCTGGAAATCATCCTCATGGATCTCGAGCAGGCCAAAGCGGAATGCATAACCCCACGACTTCTTGTTCCGGATAAACTGAAGATCCATAACGAGCGGCGCGATCTTTATCTCTCCCGTGTACTGGTACTTCACGGCTCTCCGGAATGGTTTGAAATCTTTAGCCATCTCCACCTGTATGATCTCTTCATCCGCTACTTCTCCAAGAGCAGTAAACGCATGGAGCGGCTCATCCCCCAGGAACTCAACTTTCGGGGAATAATAGATGATCCGGTCACCGGCATGCATACGTGCAAGCCCGGTCCGTTTGCCGTGCCCGGCCTGTGCAAATCCGCCTTTCACTCCAAGCATCACGTGTTCCTTTGATGCGACAATAATCCAGTACCTCGGCGTGGTCATCGTGAATGGATCTTATATACCGGATTAAATATTTTATGATAATACCGCGAATTTTTTTTCCAATACGCTGTCGGGTGGAATTGCTTGGGAGCATAAGGAAGATTTATCGTCCCGCATCCGGTTTAATAATTCATGGATAAACTTACGGTCTCACTCGATTTTCTTGAATTTCCCCCCACCCATACCTGCGATGGGGGAAATCAATCTCCCCGCCTTACCCTCAGGGAATTAAAAGCCGCATCCGTTGCAGTCATGGTCTTTAACCCGTTCGAAAAATCCTGTTGTTCCTTCACTCCCTGGATCATCTGGAACATCCCCCCCGTGCAGCAGATCCCTTCCGGAATCCCGCCCGAAGGCAGGGTCACTTCACCCATCGCAGCCGTGCAGGGCATCACGGACTATGGAACCATCGGCTACACGGGGCCATGTCCTCCGCGTGGCGAGACGATACGGTATGCGTTCAGGGTATATGGGCTGGATGCGATGCTGGATCTCCCGGCCGGGTCCAACAAACATGAACTGGTAACCGCGATGAAAGGGCATGTGGTCCAGTATGGCGAAACCGTCGCCCTATGTTCACGATAATCAGGTTTACCGCCAGATTGAGTTTTTTTTAACCAACCCCCACTCTGGAAAAAATAGTATGGCAGGGGGCTCACCCTTCAGGAGGACAGTTCACAGCAGGTGCGGCTCGGTTGATAGCCGATTATCACGGGGGGCGTTTCTTCACTCCTCCCGCACACAACCTTTCTGCCACTTAATTTTCTGATTTTTTAGTCAGACTCCCGGCTGCTTTTGGAGTCATAGTCATTTTGTGATTTGTATTCTTTTTTTGAATAGGCTTTTGGAAATTGGTGGGGGTTATGGGGGTGATGATTTTGGGGGAAGTGGAAAGGAAAATCATGAATATTAATGATGGGAATTATAATCTTCGTTTAACTAAAAAATTAAAAAGGAAAGCAATAACATTACATAAATATTATTTTCACACATGACTACAAAAGTCCATAAAGTTTTTGTAAGTTATCACCACGAAAATGATCAGAAATACAGGGATCAATTTGAAACTATACTTCAAAATAGTGGGATTTCAATTTTAAAATCTGTTCAGATGGGAGATATTGATCCCGACATTCAAACGGATACCGTACGAAGAAAAATCCGCGATGAGTATTTACGAGATTCCACAGTAACGGTTGTTTTAGTTGGAGCTGAAACCTGGAAACGAAAGCATGTTGATTGGGAAATTGGTTCGAGTATTCGTCATACAGATTATAATCCCCGCTCCGGGTTATTAGGAATTTTATTGCCGACATATCCCTTGTTTGATAAACGGCAATACGACGCTCATACGATTCCCCCGAGACTATATTACAATATTGAATGTAAATTTGCAGAAATCCGTCCTTGGACCACAAATCCTACTTATCTCCAGGATTGGATTCATGAAGCTTTCTTACGACGGAATACAATAAACCCTGACAACTCTTATCCGTCCTTTAAGAATAATCGCAACGGTATAGGATGGCAATGAGTGTGAATTCAACAATCCAGATAATGGATGTCGCGTTGAATGATCAAACGCTAACCATTTATTTTCATATTATTGTAATCACAGCCCTCATTGCGATTTTGATTGTAGTTCTTGCAATTTTTTATCTGATTCGAAAATACTATTTGAAAACCAAATATGATTTGGTCGAACTCAATCTGAATATTCGTGGTCCATCGTTAAAATATAAAATAGATAGAAATTATGAGAATTTGGAGATTGCATATAAAATCTATATAGAATTAACGACTCGAAAAGCGGCAATTCCTATCGATGTGAATTATGATGTAATCGTGGAAATTTACAATTCTTGGTATGAATTATTCAAGATTACACGGCTCGAAATCAAAAAGATTTCTGGCAGAACCTTAAAAGAGGATCCTCATTCTGAGGAATTGGTCAAAATGGCAACAGATATTTTAAATTTAGGTTTACGGCCACACTTAACAAAATATCAGGCAACTTTCAGAAAATGGTATGATGAATCCATCAAAGATCCTAGAAATATTGGAAAAAGTCCTCAACAAATACAAAAAGAATTCCCTCAGTATACTGATTTAATTTCCGATTTGATTGAAGTCACAAATGTATTAATCGAGTATAAACTTCAGTTAGAGGCGTTTATTAGTAATAAAAAAGGAAAATAACTTAGTTTATCCGTATTGTACTCTTTTTTTCCAAGAAAATCAGTTATTCGCAAATCAAAAAAATAATTAAAAAATAATGTTGATACACGCACTCTTATATGTTGAAACAAAAATACAGAGACCACGCAAGAAGTGAGATTTATACAACCAAGGAAAAATCGGATGTTGGAACAATATATAACAATGATTACTATCTATGGATCACATAATATGAACACATATGAAATTCGCGCTAGACTCTTTCCAAGTTTATTATCGGCCATCCCGGCGTTAATTTTCCAATATTTCTTTTTAAATCCGAAAATTGCCGCTTTTTTAAAATTTTTGGGTACTTTAGAATTTATCGGCGACATCACACTTTCCATTGCCATTGTATATTTCTTTTATCAATTGAATCGTTTAATTGCAAAAACGTTCTTTGAAAAAGAAGAAATCTTCATGCCCACAACAAATTTTTTATTATTTTCAGATAGTGAATACAGCAACGAGTACAAACAAAAAATATTTAAAAAAATAAAGGCTGACTTTAAAATACAACTACCATCAGAGGATGAACAGAAAACAGACGAACGAAATTCAAGACAAAGAATTGCAGAAGCGATGAGTTTGGTTAGAAAAAAAGTCGGAGATGGCAGCCTCACATTACAACATAATACGGAGTATGGTTTTTGGAGGAATCTTATCGGTGGTGCAGTTATTTCGAGCTTGATTTCATTAATCGATATTTACTTTGCATTTATCCAATCCAATAATTCAATATTAATCGTTTCTTCTGCATTTTTCGTAGGTAATCTCATCTTACTGATTTTAAACAAACAAATTATTGACCGAGCGGGAAAATTTTATGCGAGAGTATTAATTCAAGAATATATCGCGAAGTTTTAATCTTATCAAACATTCGTACTTTTTTCATAAAAATTATTTCTGGATATCCAAAATATCTCCATTAGAATTTAAACGAACACCAACATTTCCATGATCGGTGCGATAAACTCTCCGTCGCGTATTTTTTCTGTAAGTATTCATTGCATCGTCATGCGGATGACCATGAGGATTATTTTTTCCTACCGGTATAATCGTGAGTTCGGGATGCATAGCTTTTATCGCTTCCTCGTTTGCTCCTTGATCAGACCCATGGTGACTTGCATGCAATATTCTTGTATCATTTATGTCAAAGTTTGATCTTATTCGATCCAATCCATGATCCGTAGTGTCTCCAGGGAAAAAAGCTATGTTTTTTCCCTGATGTCGAATTTGTATCGCCAAAGACTCTTCGTGGATATCCTCATTATTTCCCTGAACATACAATGAGGGCCCTAAACTTTTAATTTCAACTTTTCCGTCATCTACTATGGGGTCATTGCTTGCTGTGGGTGTTCTAACAATTGCACCTTTTCGCTTTAAGGTTTTAATTCCATCAAGGTATTCTTCCTTATATTTTTGATAATTCTCTTCGCTCTCCTCACTTTTTTTACGATGATACTGTGTTGTCCATACCTCAACAACTTCGAAATTATCTGCAACATCCTTTAATCCACTCATATGATCATGATGGGGGTGAGTGACTACTAAATAATCAATTCGTTCTATGCCTGCATCTTTTAAATACTGAATAATATTTTCCGGTGCATTATCCACATTACAATCAACTACCATGATTTTACCATTTGGAAGTCTGATGATTGTTGCATCACCTTGACCAGCATCAAGAAAAACAAATCCAATTTCATCAGGATGATAGGTAGCGATCATATCTTGAATTTTTTCTTCATTTGATATGTCACTTGTATCAATCTCACTCATTGATTTCTTGGGGGGATCTACCAATTGTTCTTGACCGTCAGGTAACGTCCCCCAACCGGGTTTTGTATAAGGTATTCGTTTAGGAATTCGATCTGATTTCCCCATATTATACACCTCCTATTGGTGATGATGCATTTTCATTCGAAACTTCGACGCAGGATGTTTCAAATATATTAGAAAGGCTCATGATGTCCTCTCGATTGAAGTGATAGTGATAAATTTCATACAAATTTGACATGATTAAGTCCCTAGATAATTCCCCATCATATCTTTTTTGACCATGACGACAGATCTTTTTGTGTTTAAAGCCGGCCACAATATGGCTCTGTGTTACGAAGGCATGCGCAAAATCGTACCTTTGGAAAAAGGTTCTGCATCCCCCACCATAAACCATTAAGTAGGGTACTTGGCTACGAATATGTCTTGCATAATCTATGGCGATCTGTTTTGACTTAGCTCCTCTTCTAAAATTAAAATCTCCCGTATGTAAACAAAATTTTGGAATTTTTCGCTGTTTAAGTTCTAATATATACTCATCAATTTGTCGAATATTGGCACCAAGAACCAACCCAATCATCTGATCTGGCCTTACGTCATGATCTAACAAATAGTCAATAGAATCAAGTGACTGCTCCATTACGTAGTTTGATCGTTTTAATTCATTGCGATAGGTTTCTCCATCAGGAGTTATGATTGAATATGGTCGTGTTGCTTGGATAACTGATAAAAACTGTTCTCGATTGAAACCGGCAATTTTTTTATCTGTCATTATTGATGAAAGAATTGCTTTACCACCCTTCGGAAAAAAATTATGCAAGCCGCCTACTTTCCTTATCATTTCATAGTTTTTATTAAATTTCATTCCTGTTGAATTTACAAGATTGCCGATTTTTATTACGTATGACTCACAAGGTATCACGTACTGAGGATTGTATGTTTTATCTGACCCGATTTCTACAACAGGGATTAATTCTTTATTCGTGAGATCATCAAGTAAATTCATTGAGAATCATCTGTTTGACGGTCAATATCTATCCGAAAAATTGAATATTCTCCTTTCATTATTCATCAATAATTTTGTATTCAATAACGGAAATCTCTCTTGCGTTTGACACCCGTGATTTAATTACTTGATATGGCATCGTTTTTTCATCAGACGTTACAAATGTTTTAATTTTACCATTGCTTCAATTGTTGTCATGTCACAACTCCCCTATCCTTCGACGAAAAACATTGGTTTTATCAGTCCACCAAATTTAAATTGCCCTTCTTCGGCTGATCAATCGCTGCAATTCAGGTTTCGTTGCAGGTGTCTGGCGGGCTTTCACTTCTCCTTTCACTGAACCTCGCTGATAGTCATGTATAACAGGTCCACCGACATGGTTGGCACCATGTTCACTTGCTTTTCTCTTTCCATATGCCATTCCGCGTTTTACTGGGTTTGAGTCATTTCATCCCTAACATAGTATTTGTTACCGAAATATCATAATATGTTTTATTATAGCATAGTTATCATAATTAGCATTGTGAGTATATGGTTGGAATCGAGAAAACAGTCCATATTATTCCGTTAGGTCATGAAATCGATCGGGCAATTGTCCCATTTGAACAAAGTAAAGTCGATCATGTATATATCCTGACAAATTTGGAAGAAAACAATTTGCATGAGGATATGAGCAAACAGCAGCGTTATTTTGCAGAAACAGTTCGAAAAAAACTTGAAAATATGGGAATCGAAGTAACATGTATTTCCGTGGATCTTTTTAATCTTCGGAAAGTCATGAATGCTGTATCAAAAATCATTGTAAAAGAGAAGGAAGAAAATAATCGAATTTTTGTGAATATGTCTGCAGCCGGTCGATTAACCTCAGTTGCAGCCACGTTAGTTGGGATGGCACACAATGTTCAAGTGTATTATGTTCAAGCCGAAAAATACCCGGATGGGAAAGAAGACCGCATCAAACATGGATTGAGTATATGTATTAAAGGGGATATAACCCCATTAACAAATTTTCAAATAGTGATGCCTGAGTCAATTGGATTAGAAATTTTGCTTCACCTATCAAAAACCGAATGTGGAATCCCGAATTAATTTTACACATATAACCATTTCTTCGCATAATCCAAAATCCTCTCCGGAGGCAATTTGTACCAGAAGACGTTACACGGTTCATCCCAGTTGAGACTCATGTGAGGCTTG
>JBDKTL010000011.1:0-38482 GCA_039698055.1 Methanoregula sp.
GCCGGTTCAATCCTTATCGATATTAACGAGGAATGGATCACGGGTAACCGGTATTTATCTGTGATGAGTGAGATGATCTCTCTGGATACAGGTGCTGCTGATTTTACAGCATTATAGAGACACTACCATCCCGGAATCGGAAAAACAGATCGCTTGTGCGGAGTAGTTTTCCGAAATGCCTTTTAAGGGTAATTTCTTGATATAGTCGTATGAGCGGGAGATAATGCCGATCAACTGGTCTGCATCCGGATACCCTGCCACCCATTTCTCAATCTCAGAAACGCTGGGAAATTCATCAGTATATTTGTAATACCCGGATTGATTGTCCACATCAGCTCTTGAGTGATTGCATTATTAAAATATTTTGAAAGGATATAATGGATTTCGCCAAAAAACGGGATAACCGCCAGATAAAAATGCGATCATCGTTTTTCCGGTAAAAATTACTTGTGGGTGAAATACGCCCGGACACCCGATGCATCCACCGCATCGATTTTCACAAAACCCACCCGCTCAAACTGGATGACCTTTCCCAGTTCAGCCTGCACCCCGGGTTCACACATGCCGCTGATGACCCCTTCCTGCGTGAGAACCGTACAGGGGATACATGCCTGCGCCGGGAGCCACTGGATGATGTGAGCCTTTGCCGCCCGGGCGTCGGTCAGTGCATCGCCGGCATAGGAAAATGACGCTGTGCCGTCGTTCCATGCGATGCGGACATTGAAGAGGTCCTTTAACCGGACCATCGTTGCATCCGGGCTGATATCGGCTTTTGGCAGCAGCACGGAGCCCTCAAACACCAGCGTGCGGGAACCGCGTGCCGGATCGGAGGGGTGAAGCATTGCGTGGGCGGTATGGTGGGGGGCACCTTCAATGGTTGCCGGTACCGGGTCCGGCACAAAGAAATACCGGTTGGCTATCGGGTCGACAATCTTCCGGTTCTCCGCATAGAGATTGTCCCACGAGAACGAGATATCCGTGTCGCCGATACCAATTGCAAGCATCGCATTTTTTACCGCTTCTGCGCAGATCCCCCGCCGGGCAAGCGCCCGCAGGGTTCCAAGGCGGATATCGTCCCAGCCGGAATAGGTGCCGTCGTTAATCCCCTGCCGCATCTGTGAGGTCGACAGCACGACGCCTTCAATGCCCATCCTGCCGTAATGCCGGTACACGGGAACCTCCCAGCCAAAATGGTCGTAGATGTAGCGCTGCCGCCGGGTATTGGCAATGTGGTCCTTGCCCCGGATCACGTGCGTAACGCCCAGCAGGTGGTCGTCTGCCACAACCGAGAAGTTCATGAGCGGATAAACGTGGGCATCGACTTTCGGGTGCTTTGGGGAGTCAAGGATACGGAATATCGGGAAATCACGCATCGCCGGGTCAGGGTGCAGGAGATCGGTTTTCACCCGGACCGATGCCTCGCCTTCAGAAAAACCATGGCTGATCATCTTCTCCCACAGGGCACGGTTGGTCTCCATGGGTTGATCACGGCACGGGCAGGCGGTCTTTGCCTGTTTGAGCGCCTTGAACTGCTCGTTGTCGCAGGTGCAGACATATGCCCCCCCGCGTTCGATTAACTGGGTGCAGAGGTCATAGTACAGGGAAAGACGGTCACTCTGGGTAACCGTCTCGGTTATGCCAAGGCCCAGCCATTCAATGTCCTCTTTGACCATCGCGTAGGCTTCGGGATCGACCCGTTTTGGATCGGTATCCTCGATGCGCAGGATATACCGTCCCCCGTATTGCCGGACATAGGCGTCGTTGAGCGCTGCCGCACGGGCATGGCCGATATGGAGCGGGCCCGACGGGTTGGGTGCAAACCGCATAACAACGCCGTGCTCTGCCCCTTCAAGGTCCGGCAGGACCTTTTTGTGCTCGTGCTTCTCGAACAGCGCCGCGTACATCTCCGGGGCAAGTTCTTTGAGTTTTTCCACCCGCTCATCCACGGACAGTGCCGCGACTTTGGCGATTGAGAGTTTTGCACCCGCAGATATTTCCTGTGCCCGGGACCGCATCTCCGGGTGGGCGCCCATTACCATCCCGATAACGGCCCCTGCCTGCGGAACACCGCCGTGCCTGACCGCATTCTGGAGAGCGCACAGGAAAAGAAGTGCCTGTGGATCTTCCCCCGGCATTTAGAAGCTCCGGGTGACAAAATATTCGCCAATATCCATGAGGAGCTGGCGTTCCTTTGAGGGGGGGAGGATGGCGAGCAGCCGGTTGCTCTCTTTTACAAGCCCATCTGCCACGGATTTTACCTCGTCGATAACACCCGCATCGGTCAGCTCTTTGATCGCTGCATCGATGTCTGCATCGGAAAGATCCGGCCGCTTGTATTTTGTGAGATCGAGTCCCCGTTCCCGGGCTTTAATCATGATGAGCGTCTGCTTGCCTTCCCGGAGATCGGAGCCCCGGTCCTTACCGCTCTTTTCTGTCGGGGTAAGCATATCGATAATATCGTCCTGTATCTGGAATGCCATGCCGGTGTTTAACCCGAACTGGAACAGGGATTTTACCTGCCGGCCGTTGCCGCCGGCAAGAATACCGCCGATACCGGCTGCTGCCGCGTAGAGAACACCGGTCTTTTTCCGGACCATTTCAAGGTATTCGCCTTCAGTCACATCCTCACGGTGCTCAAATGACATGTCCTGGTGCTGGCCTTCACAGATATCGGCACAGGCACGGGCAAGCATGGATACTGCCCGGACTTTTGCATTATCCGAAGCTATCGAGATGCAGATGAACTCAAATGCACGGGCATAGAGCACATCGCCGGCAAGAATGCCGGTGGGCATGTCCCACTTGGTATGCACCGTCGGCACACCACGCCGCATCGAGTCGTCGTCCATGATATCGTCGTGGATGAGCGTGAACGTGTGGGTGAGTTCAAGTGCCAGCGCCGCCGGTAAAATCTCTGAAGAACTGCCGCGCTTCACCGCATCCGCTGCGAGCATGACCACGGCGGGACGGAGCCGTTTTCCGCCGGCATTGAGCAGGTGGGCAGACGCCTTGTTGAGTTCCCCGACTGAGTTGGTGAAATACCGGTTGATCAGGCTGTCAACCTGCAGTGCGACTGATTCCAGGTACGGTGATAGTTCCGACATTGTTGTTCCTCATCTAATTCAGTTTGAGCCGCTGCCCGTTGCGCATAATATGGACCGTGGAGTGCAGCGTGTAACCGAGATCCCCGGCAAATTCCGCGTACGCACCGGTCATCTTTATGTGCCCGTGGGCAGGGATGATGTGCTGCGGCTGCAACAGGCTGATAAACTCGTAATGGTCTTCACGGTACGCGTGTCCGCTGACGTGGAGATCCTCAAACAGCCGGGCCCCGGCCATTTTGAGATGCGTTTCGATCATGTACCGCTGCCCGAAGTTCATCGGGTTTGGGATCACGTTTGCCGAGAAGAGCACCTTATCGCCCTTCGATAAAAGGTACGGTGTGTCCCCGAGCGCAATCCGGGTGAGAATGGACCCCGGTTCGCCCTGGTGGCCGGTGATGATCGGTACAAACTGTTCTTTCCCGGATTTCATCATCCGGCGCATCGTCCGGTCAACCGTCCGCCGGTTGCCAAACACGCTCGTATCCTGCGGGAACGACACGAGTTTCATCTGCTCTGCCGTCACGGAATATTTCTCCATCGACCGGCCAAGCAGCACCGGCTTCCTGCCGATCTCATGGGCGCATTCCGCGATCGTCTTGACACGGGCAATATGCGATGAGAACGTGGAGACGATGATCGCACTCTTGTCATCCTCGTAGCTCGTCATCGTGTCCCTGACCAGGTCCCGGGCGATACGCTCGCTCGGGCACCTGCCGGGGCGATCGATATAGGTACTCTCCACGATAAGGGCGAGCACGCCTTCCTTTCCGATCTGGCGGAACCGTGCAAAGTCCGGGGGTTCCCCGATGACCGGTGTCCGGTCAAGCTTGAAGTCGCAGGCATAGACAATTGCCCCGTGCGGAGTATGAAGCACCGGCGTTACCGTGTCGATGATCGAGTGCTGGGTGCGGACAAATTCAAGGACAAGGGTTGGCGATATCGTATACCGCTGCCCTGATTTGAGCGCAAAAAGCTTGTTGTTGACGCCGAATTTCTGTTCGCCGGATATCTGCTGCCGGATCAGCTCTGTTGCGTACGGGGTTGCGATGATCGGCGCATTGTACCGGTGTGCCAGTTTCGGGATAGCCCCGATATGGTCCAGGTGCCCGTGCGAACAGACAATGGCTTTTACGGTCCCCTCGACCGAATTCATCATCGTATCGTCAGGTATCGCCTTGATCTTGATCAGATCAAGGGAGTGCATATTCTCAATCTCCGCATCTTCGTGGATCATTATCTGGTCCAGGCGAAGTCCCATGTCAAAGATAACAATCTCTTTTCCGCAGCGGACGGCGGTCATATTCCGCCCGACCTCGTCGTATCCGCCCACTGCAATAATTTCTATATCCATAATCTATTCTCCTCTTGTTTTTGTTATGCCGTATACGTGTCCGGGGGAAAAATCTCCCGTCTCGGACTTCGTTATCTCCGGATTCTCACCGGGTTGTCCTTTTCAATCATCTGGCGTGTCCGTCCCATGATATACAACCGTGCTTTTCGCAGGTCGGCAATTTTTGCAGATCCTGTAAGGAACATCGTTACTGCCAGTTCATGGTGCACCGTTTCAATCCAGTGCACCAGTGCTTCGTCGCTTTCAAGCGCCGGTTTTAAGAGCGGGAGCGCCATGCCGCAGAGATCCGCACCGAGGGCAAGACCTTTTGCCATATCCATGCCACTGCGGACACCTCCGGACGCGATCACCGGGCTGCCGGATGAAAGAACCTCAGCGAGGCTTACAACCGTGGGTATTCCCCATGCAGAGAAGTCTTCGCCTAATGTTTTTAATGATTTGTCCTGTGCATTCGCACTTTCGTCTGCCCGGACACTTTCGACCGCGGCCCATGAGGTCCCGCCCCAGCCGCCAACATCGATTGCCCGGACTCCCGCACCCCAGCACTGGCGTGCAGTCATCGCCGAGATGCCGCAACCGGTCTCTTTTACGATCACCGGTGTTTTGAGCTCCGCACACAGGTCCTGGATGGCGGCAAGACACCCGACTGCGTTGTGGTCGCCTTCCGGCTGGATGGCTTCCTGCAGGAAATTGAGGTGGATGGCAATCGCATCCGCATCGATCATCTCGACTGCCCGCTCTGCCCATTCCGTCCCGTGATCGCGGAGCTGGACAGCACCGAGGTTTGCCACGAGAAACGCATGGGGTGCTTCGTCCCGCACCACGGTAAACGTGTCGGCAAGTGCCGGGTTTTCAAGCGCAGCCCGCTGTGAGCCGACGCCCATGCCAATGCCAAACCGCCCGGCGACCCGGGCAAGGCGGGCATTCACATCCTTTGTGCCGGGATGACCGCCGGTCATCGCAGATATGAAGAGGGGGGAGGCAAACGGGTGGCCCAGAAACCGGGTGGACAGGTCAATGTGGCCCATATCGCATTCCGGTAACGCATTATGGACAAACCTGACATCGCCAAAACCGGCGTCGCCGGACTCGACATCCTTTTCCGCACAGATGCGCAGGTGGTCGAGCTTGCGTGACGACGTGAACCGTTTTTTATCTCCCATAAGATTTACTCCCCCCTCACTTTTGTCCCGCCATGGTCGTTTCCGGCAAGGAAATCCCCGACCCGCGAGACATGAAATATGTCGGAACTGATCCCCGCTTGTGCGAGTTCGAGCAGTTCATTGATTTTTCCTCTCATTCCACCGGTGACATCGGTATGCATCGAGTTGCCGATCCGGAGTGCGTGTGCAGTTTCTGGTGTAATCACCGGCACGACGCGTTCCTCATCCAGCACTCCCGGTACATCGGTGGCGAGCCCGACGCGGTTGAATGCCAGTGCAACCGCAAGATACCGCACGAGCTGATCGCCCGATACGATACAGGCTCCCTGCGAGAGATCCATCACCACGTCGCCGTGGATCACCGGAACCATCCCCAGGCTAAGCATGGTCTCAAGGTGCCGCACCTCAAAGGAAACAAGCCTGCCCTTGTCTGCGACTGCCACATGAAGCGGGTGAATACCTACCGCCTTAACACCCTGTGCCCGCAGCGCACTCACCACTTCATCATTCAGCCAGGAAACAACCCGGTGGGTGATATAAATTCCGTCCGTTTCCCCCACCGTTGCTCCACGGTCGAGCCGGTACCGTTTTGCCTCGGGATGCCCGCACGAGCCGGCACCATGCACCACGAGAATACCAGATGATGGAGCAGATCCTATCGCCTTGGCAACCCTGCAAAGTGCCTCACGGTCGATCGCACAATCCGCACTCTTGTCCGTGATGACACTGCCACCCAGTTTCAGGAGAACCCGGTCAGACATTTTTCTCCTTTCTTGCACCCTCGGTATCGATGCTGGTGACGACGGCCCGTGCGTCGCACTCCTCAATTGCAGCGGCAATCCGGAACTTGAGGGGTTTTGGGCAGAGGGCAATCATGCATCCCCCGCCACCGGCACCGGTAATCTTTGCGCCAAACGCACCTGCCGATCTCGCGGCAAACACAAGCCGTGACAGTTGCGGGTGGCCGACTCCCAGCACTTCGAGGAGTGCATGGTTCATGTTCATGTACCGCCCGAGTTCTTTGGGGTTGTCCAGGTGATGGATCGCCGAAAGGCTGACGCCTTCTATCGCGTCCAGCACCGGGTCGACAATCGTCGGGTGCTTCTTTTTGAGATCGCTGACCTGCTCCACCATCTTTGCCGTGCTGTGCGATACCAGCGAGTCCCCGATCACCAGCTGGATGTTCTGCGGGGGAAGCCGCCGGCGTTCGCCATTGGAGATAAAGACAATGCCCCCGTATGCGGACACGGTCGTATCCGTCGGGCTCGCCCGCCCTTTCTGCACCGTCTTTTCAACTTCAAACGCCATATTGGCAATATCTTCCCTTGTCTTCTTTTTCCCGAACTCATCGTTGATGGCACAGAGCGTCGCCACCGTCACCGCCGCAGACGACCCCAGTCCCGAGGAACTGGGCAGCTGCGAGTTGATATAGACGCTGCCGGAAACGCCCATCGCTTCAAAACAACCGTCGATATACGGGGATTTTGCCCGCTGGGCACGTTTTGTCTGCCGGACCGTGACAAAGACCCGGGGCTTGATTGCCATCGCAATCCCGGGCTTGCCATACACCACGGCGTGCTCGCCGAACAGGAACACCTTGCCCGGCGCACTCCACGTTGCCAACCTACATCACCGCAATGGCAGCGTACCCGACGACGCTGCTATGGTCTCCCGTCGCATCGCCGCTGGTCGCATATCGGATCAGGTGTGCTGCCGTCGCACCGAGCTCCTGTGCGACCGTCACCATCACCGCAATCGGCCCATACCCGCATGCAGATACGCCCCGGGCTTCAATCCGCCGGTAAAACTCCGTAACGTTTAAGGTATTGAGTGCCTCGATCGCATAGAGATCGTCGGTTTTTGCTTTTATCTCGGGCACATAGTGCGAGAAGTCGCTCGATGCAACAATCCGCACATCCCGCCCGGTCTTTTTTATCGCTCCGACGATCCTGCCTGCGACCTGTCCGACATCGGAAATATCCTGGGAGCCCATCATGATGGGGGCAATCCGTGCCCGGGGGAACCGGTACTTGATAAACGGCACCTGCACTTCGATAGAGTGCTCCCCTTCCTGGGATAGTTCGTCAGTTTCCATGTCGAGGGCATGAACAAACTCTGCGTCGGTCTCAACAACGCCAAGCGGGGTTTCCCACGGGATTGCCGAAACGCAGCTGATGTATCCCTTGTGCGAGGGGCCGATGATGACAAAGGTACCGGAAAAACCGGGAGCGATCGCGGAGAACGCCTGAGCCGCAACCTGCCCGGAATAGATATACCCGGCATGGGGCGATACGATGCCCAGGGAATCCCCACCTGTATGTGCCGCAGAGAAAAAGGTTGCCAGCAGCTGCTCGAGATGGGATGGATCCCGCGGATAAAACATACCCGCCACAGCGCATGGACGCATCTTCATCGAATCAACCCTCTGGTTGTTCTGTTATATCTAACGATCGGTCACCCTTTTTAAAAAAAAGAGGACCGGTTTTACATATCCGTTTCGAAGTCTTCCTGCGTCAGGGCTGTTGAGATTCCACGCAGCCTCATCATTTCACGGGCAAGCAGGAAGTATACCATCGAGAGCGCTTTGCGGCCTTTGTTGTTGGTCGGTATGACCAGGTCGACAAACCGGGTCATGTTGTTGGTATCGCAGAGTGCGACGACCGGTACACCGCACTGGACTGCTTCATTGATAACCTGTGCGTCGCCGATCGGGTCGGTCACGACAATGACCTTGGGCTCGATATATGCGCTGAGCACCGGGTTTGTCAGGAGGCCGGGGATAAAGCGCCCGGTTGCGGACATCGCACCGATCGTGTCGGCAAACTTCTTTGCCGGGTACTGCCCGTACTGGCGGGAGGTGACAACGAGGATCTCGGGTGCCTCGTACTGGGTCAAGAACTTCGCGACCGTCTTGATGCGGGCGTCGGTCTCGCGGATATCCAGGATATAGAGTCCATCGCCGCGGACGCGGTAGATGAACTTCTTCATGTCTTCACTCTTCTGCTGGGTACCGATATGGACACCGGCAGCAAGGTATTCCTCTACGGGGATGAGCGGTTCTTTTAATTCAATTTCCATCTCGTTTACAGTGGTCATAGCTGTTCCTCTATGCGTATCAGTTCGTTTAATTTTGCAATGCGTTCGCCACCCACCACTCCGCATTTTAAGAAAACACAGGAGAATGCAGTTGCGAGATGCGCGATTGTCGTATCAGTAGTTTCACCGGACCGGTGGCTCATCACCGTATCCAGTCCATTGGCATGGGCGAGGCGTACTGCCTCAAAGGTATCGGTCAGTGTCCCGACCTGGTTTGGTTTGATGAGCACGCAGTTTGCAGAACCCTTTTCAATGCCCTGCATGATGCGGTCGACCTGGGTTACAAAGATGTCGTCTCCGCATACCAGGCACCGGTCGCCGATCTGGCTGTTGAGTTCGGCAAACGCGTCGAAGTCATCTTCATGGAGGGGATCTTCAACATAAACAAGGTCGTAGCTGTCGACGAGCTCGGCAATATATGCCACCTGCTCCTCGGTAGAGCGGACCTTGTCCTTATATTTGTATCCATCACCGTTCCACATCTGGCTCGCCGCTACATCGATACCCATATCGACAGAGACATTCATCTCGTCAGCGACAAGTCCGGTCGCTTCGGCAATGAGCTCAAATGCGAGGGCATCATCGATCTGTGGTGCCCAGGCACCCTCATCACCCTTGCCGGCAGCGATACCGCGTTTCTTTAAGAGTTCCTTGACCTGCCGGTGAACGGCAGCGTTTGCAAAGACGGCTTCCCCGGCATCGGCTGCGTCCCCGGGCACGACCAGGAATTCCTGGATATCGGTTGAATTGAGTGCATGCGCACCGCCGCCAATGACGTTCCCGAGCGGCAGGGGCATCTCGTTGACAAACGCCCCGCCCAGGTACCGGAAGAGCGGCATACCCATGGCAGACGCAGCAGCTTTTGCATTTGCAAGAGAGAGCGCGACAGCGACGTTTGCGCCAATATCGGCAAAGTTCGCCGTCCCGTCAATATCCCGGAGCTGGTCATCGAACATTTCCTGATCGCACGCGTTGATGCCGATCAGGGCGGGAATGACATTCTGGATGGCATTGTCGATGGCATCTTTTGGCGGCCTGACCTTTGCCTCAAGCGTACCGGTACTCGCACCGCTCGGGGCTGCTGCCCTGCCAAAGCCATCGGACGTATAAACGTCAGCTTCGACCGTGGGATTTCCCCGGCTGTCGAGGATTGTCCGCAGCTCGATTGCCTCAATGGTCGTCATTTGCGTTCTCTCCTTTTACTTCCTCTTTACGGTAATGGGGATAATGTTCGCGTTGAATTCCTCGATAGCGATCTCCAAAGGATCGATACGGGAAGTCGTCACCAGTAACGGAGCACCCATTGATATCTGCAGAGCCCTTGCTCCAATAATTCTCGCCCGTTCATACCGGGTATATGTCTGCGTCTGCATTCCTTGTCCTCAAAATGATGTTAGTCAGATTTTTGTTTTTTTTTTTATAAATGGGGTCGCTGAGATTTGAACTCAGGTCACTGCGTCCCGAACGCAATAGGATAGACCAGGCTACCCTACGACCCCTCGTTCACATGTCGTTTACTGGTACGGGTTGAGCTCATCGATGATCTCTTTATGGGTGAGAAGCATGCGCCTGCAACAGTATCGGGAGATACCGAGATCGTCGAGGATCTTTTTAGGATCCTCGCCTTTCTCCCGACGTTCATTAAATTCCTGCCACGCAGTGGAAATTGGTTTTCCACAGGTGAAACATCGTACGGGTATCAAGATTTTCGACCTCACAACATATCTTTTATCTTAACGATAAGACTTCTGGAATTTCTTTCGTGCTCCACGACCGTGGGGCTTCTTCGCTTCTTTCTGACGGGAGTCGTTCACAAGGAGCGTCCTGTCATACGTGAGATAAATGTCCTTGATTGCCGGATCATTTGTCCACTTCAGGATGCCACGTGCGAGCGCCGTCCTGACCGCTTCCGCCTGTCCCATAACTCCGCCGCCGGATACATCGATGGTCACATCGATGTTGGCGACTGCGTTTGGCACAAGGAGGATCGGTTCGGCGATCTTCATCCGGGTCGTGTCGCTGCCGTACTGTTCGAGCGGTACGGAGTTGATCCGGATGATGCCTTTGCCGGCCTTTAATGTTGCACGGGCAATTGCTGTCTTGCGTTTTCCGCTTGTGTTAATGATCTTTACCACCATAGTGACCACCTTAGAATTTTGCTCCGAGGTTTGTGCAGACTGCTGCAAGCGTGATAAACTGCGGGTTGTTCAGCCGGTCCATATGCGCCAGCTCGAGAGATTCCATCTCTTTACCCACCAGCTGCATGGGAACGCCGACATAGCACCGGATCCGCTTCATTGCGTCAACACCACGGGGGCGCTTGTACGGGAGCATGCCGCGGATCGTGCGCTTCATGATGTGATCCGGCCGCCGGGGGAAATAAGGACCCCAGTCGGCTGCACCGCGGACGCGCTTGTGGGTGTAGTTGGCAAGAACCCGTGAACGGCTTCCCGATATGATTGCACTTTCGACGTTCACGATTGCAATCTCTTCGCCTGCAAGAGCACGCTGTGCGACAATGCTTGCAAGCCGCCCGAGAATGAGCCCGTCACCGTTGATTACTGTAACCATAGTCTAGTTCACCTCAGGATCCGGACACCGCTTCCCTTGGGGTTGTCCACAATAAGCTGCTCGATCGTCATGCACTGTCCCTTTGCATCCCTGATTTTGCTCGTTGCGGAGACTGAAAAATTCAACGCCGCAACTTTAACCGACTGCTCGAGCATACCGCTGCCAAGTACTTTTCCCGGGACAATGATCGTCTCGCCATTCTGGGCGTAGCGGTTGATCTTGGACAGGTTGACCTCTGCGTAATTCCTGTTTGAGGTTTCCAGCCTGTTTGCGATCTCACGCCAGATCTTTGCCTCGTTCTCGCGCGATTTGTTCTTCAAGAGCAAAATGAGATTGGTAAGACGGGGGTTCGTCTTTTCCACCGTTCGTGTCATTTCTTGTCCTCCCCTGATATCTCGCCTGTCTGTTTTTCCAGCTCTTCTGACTGCTCTTTCATAAATCTGAGCGCCCGCTCGATAATCTCCTTAACGGGCAGTGACCCGTCGCTCTCGACCACGAAAATAAACCGGTCGGGCTCTGCTGAGATACGGATAGCGGGTTCTTCCCCGATGCCGCTTGCCATGCAGGCACGCTCACAGAGCTTGCACATGGAGCATTCGGGGAGTTTGCCATCGACTACTTTGACCTTTTTCCCTTTGACTTCAAGGATCGAGCGGGGACATTCGTCCACGCACATGCCGCACGCATCACAGGCATCGCTGACCGTGATGACGGGGTGATTCTTGTATCCGCATACAAGGGTTGGCTGCCATTTGGCATGCACTTTCCCGGTATTGAGGACGGCTCGTGCTTCAATGACCAGTTTCTGCCCTTTTATGAGCTTCACGATGGGGACATTGTCAAACACAGGTGCTGCCATGGGGTCCTGCGGGATCAGGTCGCTTGACATGACCGTTTTTGGGCCCTCGACACTTAACGTGTACGTGCTGGTGCAGGCCGGGCATCCCGCCCCGCCGCATGCGCAGGCATCCTGTTTTACATAGGTAGTAAGGTCAGTCTTAATCGGGATGAGCCCAAGGCGGTGTGCCAGCATTTCGTCAAAGAGTGCGCTTGTATTGTCATAGATGCGCACATCCTCGATGGCAAGGGTCGGCACTTCGCCGATCATTGCCCTGCGGAATGCATTGGCAAACGCCGGGCTCGATCCTGACAGAGTGAATCGGGCAATGGTGTCGTCCAGGCTGGAAAATACGATCTCCATCACACTCTCCTTCCCCGTCTGCCACCCTTTGGACGGCATGAGTCGTGCGGGATAGGCGTGACGTCTTCAATGCGGCCGATGCGCATGCCCGCCCGGGCAAGCGCACGAATTGCTGCCTGTGCGCCGGGCCCCGGGCTTCTCTGTTTTGCCTGGCCGGGTGCACGCACCTTAACATGGAGACCAACAATGCCCTTTTCGCGGACGATGGCGGCAACATTTCCTGCCATCTGCATTGCTGCGTACGGGGAACTCTCGTTCCGGTCCTGCTTGACGACCATGCCACCGCTGCTCTTGGTGATGGTCTCTGCTCCCGAGAGATCGGTTACGGTGATGATCGTGTTGTTGAACGAGGCAAAGATGTGTGCAACGCCCCATTTCTCGCTGTCGTTTGCGGCCATGTTACTTCACTCCTGCAGATTTTGTGATGCGTTCCCGTTCTGCGTGTGACGCCGAAAGGAACGGGGAGTTGCCGTAGTACGAGATGGTATTCTCTTCTATCCGGGTCACCCGGTAGCCGGGAATAGTGACACGGCGTCCGCCAATGGCAATATGCCCGTGGGTGATCAGCTGCCGTGCCTGTTTGGGCGAGCGTGCAAGACCTTTGCGGTGGACAAGTGTCTGGAGACGGCGCTCCAGCGCTGCCTGGACCTTGAGCGAAAGGATCTTGTCGATATCGGCATCCGCGCCGATAAGTCCGGCGCGCTGCAGGTGCTCCATGAGCTCGGTTTTCTTTGACTCGAACTTCGTGGTGTCAGATCCTTCTGCCATCAGCACGAGCAGGTCACGAGCCGCTTTGCGGTATTTGCGAAGGATGTTCTGTGCTTTCCAGACATCGCGCTTGTTGCGCAGCCCGTATTCGATGACAAGGCGGGTTTCATCCTCGATCCTCGTCTTCTCCCAGGGGCGTTTTGGGGTCTGGTAGGTCTTGTGGTTCTTTCCAGGGTATCCCATGGTTTAAGCACTTCCTTCTCTCTTCTTCTTGACACCGACCGTCATACCGGTTCTTCCGGTCGACTTGGTGCGCTGCCCACGGACTTTCTGGCCGGTTTCGTGCCGGATGCCACGGTAACAGCGGATCTTCCTCATCATGTTGATATCTTCGTCCCGTGCGAGCGCGACATCGCCGCCAAGCAGGTGCTTGGTCTCGCCGGTGTAGACATCCTTTGGCCGGTTTGCCATCCAGAAAGGAATCTTCGTGATATATTGTTCAACAGCAGTACGGAGCCGGTTGACCGACTCTTCATCAATGCGACCGAGCAACGCATATTCGTCGACGTTCGCCATACGGGCGATAACCGTGGAGGTATGTCTGCCAACGCCCGTTATGCCGGTCAGCGCAACCCGCACGGATTTCGTGCCGTCCAGATCGGTAGTACCAATCCGTACAAAGTATTTTATTTCGTCGTCCTGAGCCATCCAATCCCCTCGATTGTGAGATTTTCTCTTTTTAGCGCTGAGGGAGGGATTTGAACCCTCGAGTCCCAAGGGGACACAGGTTTAGCAAACCTGCGCCATACCAGGCTTGGCTACCTCAACAGAGGAATCTCGCATCTTCTACAGACACTCGCAGTGAAGGATTCACTGCTCCATGAATGGTGCTTTATAATATGGTCGGGTTTGTGTAATAAGTGTTGGGGTAGATTTCCGTGCTAAAATCATACCGGATCTCGTGGATTCACGCATCGCACTGTAATAGTACAGATCGGGCGTACTCGTTACCGAACCATGTATCTAAGTATGTGCTGGTCTGTATATGACTCTCCCTGGTCTTTGAAAAAAATACACTCATCACAACAACAGGGATTGGCTGGAGAAAATTTCCAAAATTATGTTCCAGCCATCGAAACACGGGAGGAGATGTCACGGGGTAGTCTCCGGAATGTCCGGCGTGACATTAAACCATCCTTGTGCCGCAGCATCCGTACACGTCAAATCCAGATCGACCACGTATTGCCCGGGTTCGAGGTCTCCCGTGTCGAAACGGATAACAAACCGGGTTGAATCGGGGCCGAACATGGCAGGATTTATAATTCCGTAGATCTTTCCACCCTTGCACCAGGGGGACAGCGGGCTGCAATACGAACCGGGTCCAACCTCACGGATGGAATAGATGACCGCATAGTCGGTTCCGTTTCTTACCCCCCGGATAGTCTGGACGTCCCCTTTTCTCACATCGCTGACGGGGAGAAGGGCAAACGATGATCCTGATAAATCACGGTCTCCGGTACCGGCATCCGCAAATGACAGCGGGGTTGTATTCTCCTGGAGCGTGAAGATGAGATTTCCCGTGACCGATTCGTTTTCAGTGAATGTTGCGGAGACTAAATACTCCTGCGGCCAAAAATTCGTGCTGTCAAAATCGAGGGAGAAGACGTTTCTGCATTCATCCCCTTTCCGTATTTTTACATCCGACATGAAGAAATCATCGAAACAGCATTTGCAGTGCGGATGGAATGCAGATTCATAGACCGCAAGATTCAGCGTCTTTCCTGCGGGAATATTCGTTGTCCCGCTGAAGTGGATTTCATCCCCTCTCCGGGCCGCACCGACCGGATTCATGGCGATCCAATAGGATCCGGTGGCCGGCAGCGGGCAGGCTGGCATGAGTGTGGTGACGGGAGCCGTTGTTACGACTGGGGGCACAGGTGAAACCGCCGACATCGTACTATTGGCCGGTGTTTTTGTGGCCGGTTGCCCCGCACACCCCGCCGCCAGCAGCAGCGCCACTATCACCAGCACCAGGCCAAGTGTAATGCGGGAGGGGGTCATGGATTTACCTGAACAAAACTTCAATCCTATCAGGGAAATATATTGTGAAGTTTTTCCCCGGTAATCAATCCGAATGGGGGTACTTTGGGGGAGACTGCAGAAGGTTGTAGAGACGTGATAACTTTGATGGCGGCCGCGTTTATTGTAAAGCCCGGCATATATGATAGCACTTCAGCAGAGCACAGGAGCACGCATACTTAGTATAGTGCACTCCGGGTGCTGGCTCATAGTTCCCCGAACGGGGTGAAGGGGGGGTCGCATGGGTACAACTCATCATGGAGACCGGGTATCCCGTGTTTGTTGTTTTATTCGGATATTACCGGATTTTATGTCGTGAAAAATTATCCGGACTACCCATGTGGGAGGCCTTTTTGCTGGTGCAACCGGTCACCGGTTTTTCATTTGTACCCATGCGACCCCCCAAACACCGTTCGCATTTTAAAGAGGAATTATCCAATTTTCACGTCATAAAAACCAACCCGCATAAGGATTTATGGATGAGGGGGGTCGCATGGGTACAAAAAAAGATCACGGGCGGGAAACAGGCAGATCGTCCATAAGCTGTTTTTAACCATGGAACAGGTTTCTTCTAGTACCGGTAAGGAACAATGCATCCCGTTTGGATGACAGCATATTGCCTGAAAAACTAAAAAAAAAGAGAGGATCCGGTCTATAGCGCCATCACCAGCGACCGGCGGGTGACCATCCCCACCAGCTTGCCGTTGTCCGTGATGGGGACCGAACTGATGTTCTTTTTGAGCATCGCGTCGATCACGGCAGTTGACAACACATCCCGCTCCATCGAGATCAGCGGGGCGCTCATGATATCCTTGACAAGCAGGTTGCGTATCTGGTGATCCTGGTGCTGGTCTTTGACCGTTTCGCGGAACTTCCGCAGCGATGTCGCCAGGTCAGTCTCCGTGACGATGCCAAGGAGTTTATCGTTTCCGGTCACCACAAACCGGGTGATCTTGTCGTCGATCATCCGGCGCCGGAGGTGGACAACACGCTCATCGGCCTCGATGGTTACCACCCGCTCCAGTGCAAGATCGATGCCATCGGCCGGGGGGTATTTCCTGAGCAGGTCGCCTGCCGTCACCTGACCGATCAGGTTGTGATCGGCATCGTAGACCACCACCAGCTTGTAGCGCTGGAGCAGGGGCACGAGCACGTCAACGCTCTCATCGGGATAGACGCTGGTAAAGTCCTCGGCAACAACGCTCGCCACATGAATTGCGGACGGTGCAAGGCCCGTATTCTGCTTATTGCCCAGTTTCTCCGCTATTGCCTGCCGCGAGACGGTGCCAACGACCGTCGCATTATTGAGCGCGATTAAAGGGTCGATACCCTCATCGAGCATCTTATCGAGCGCTTCGGTCAGTTTTGCCGATTTGGATATGGTCGTTGGTTTTGCCATTATATCTTTTATTAAGAGATGTTTTGTCATTTTGCCACTTCCTTGATGATATCATCACGTTTGAGGATTCCCGAAATTGTCTTGTTTTCCATGACCACCAGGCTGTTGATATGCAGACGGCCCATCAGTGCAATTGCATCGGTGAGCGGGCAGTCGGGGGTGATCGTGGTCACCGGCTTTGTCATCACATCTTCTGCGGTCACATGTTCACCAGAGAGGGAGACCTGACCGCTTGATTTCTGTGTGTTTGCCAAAACAACTCGTTTTACATCTTTACCCACCACCATACTTTTTACCGGGGATTTGTCTGAGAAGGCAAGATTTGTCTCGGTAATAATACCGGCAATCGTGCCATCGCTCTCGGTTACCACCACCTTGTCGTTGCGCCCGCTCATTACCTTGATCACATGGTCAAGCGAGTGGTAGCGGCTCACAGTCGCCACATCCTCCATCACATCGCCAGCCACGCCGGGCAGGGCTGCAACAAGCGCAGATTTCATCAGGTCTGTTTTTGTGACAATTCCTGCAACCCTGCCATCTTCAACAACCGGGGCGCAGCTGATGTTTTTCTGCACAAACAGCCGTGCGATCTCCCGTATACCGGTATCGGGGGCTACCACGAAGGGATCTTTTACCGCCAGTGTTTCAACGGGCATCTGGTCGAGCGGGCGCCGTTTCCATGCGGGACTCTGCCGTACCAGGCCATAACCGATATCCTTTTTGGTGATAATCCCGACCGGTTTTTCATCCCGCATCACCAGCACTCGTGAGATCTTGTGCTTTATCATCAGGTTGCGGGCATAGGCAACCGTGTCCTGCGGCGATACAATGAAGACCGGGGCAGTCATAACATCGCGGGCGTACATGGTCCTCACTCCTCTGCAAACGCCCGGACCAGATCGAATTCAGTGACCAGCCCGATCAGCCTTCCGCCTTCGATCACCGGCAGGGCGCCGATGTTCTTCTCAAGCATCTCCCGTGCCGCATCGTTGACGCTCTTCTCGGGCGTTGTGGTGAAGAGGTTGCCTGCCATCAGGTTGCGGACCGGAAGGCCGGTCACTTCGGCGATATTTCCTGTGGTCAGCTGATGGAAGATCTCCCGGCTCCCCAGGTACCGCATGATGTCAGTCGCAGTAATAATCCCAAAGAGCACATCGTCGCTTACGACAGGGAGCCTCCTGAACCGGTACGTGGTCATGTCATGCGTAACGGTTGAGATCGGGCTGCCGGGAGTCGTGACCCGGAGCGCCGAACTCATCACATCCTCCACGGCAAGGGTGCTGCGCTCGGCGGCAAGAACCCTCATCACATCCCGTTCGGTGAGAATGCCGCAGAGCACCCCGTCCCCGTCCACGATAGGGAGCCCCCCGATCTTTTTCCCGACGATGATCTCCAGCGCGTCAAGAAGATGGGCATCGCTTTTCAGCGTCTCGGGTTTCCGGGTCATGATCGTGCGCACGCTTTCGTTGAGTGCGGCAACAAGGTTCCCGCCATGTTTTACCTGCACAAGCCGGGACTTGTCACCGCCGCCCATCAGGTTCATTACGTCGCCTGACGTGATGATCCCCCTGAGGTTCTTTGTTCCCGGGTCCGTCACCGGCAGCCGGCGGAACCCGCACTGCGTCATCATCTCTGCAGCGCCGATGATGCTGTGGGTCGGCGGCACTGAAATGACATCGGCGGTACCGATGGCCATCACCTGCCCCTCGTGCTGTGCGATATGGGATTTGAACTCGACAGGCCCCCTGTCAAATTTCCCCTGCATCTTTAAGAGCCGGTCACCCTGCTTGGTGCCCCGTGCATTCTTGCGCATATCTTACCTCCATGACTGGCTGGATGCACGGGGGATGAGCACGGTAAAACCTGCCCCTGTACCCCGGCATCGAATCATGTATTATCCGATCGTTTTTGTTTTCCCCGCAAGGCTTTTTTTTACAGACTGGCAAGCACATCATGCCGGTCTACGATTCCCATGAGGGTATCTCCTTCCATCACCGGCAGCCTGCTCACGTCGTGGGTTACCAGCAGCCGGGCAGCAGCCTGTGCCGTCTCGTGCGGACTGGTAGTGACCACGTCATTTTTCATCACGTCGGCGATGGTCTTGTGCGTGTGGCCGGCAAGTGCGGATCGAACCGCCCGGGAACTGATGAGGTCCCGACGGGAGATAACCCCAACCAGCCGCTTCTTTTTTATGACCGGGAACGCAGAAAACCCGGTTTCCATGATACGGGTGTAGATGTTCTGGACCGTGTCTTCCGGCGTAGCAGTAACAACCGCCTTTGACATGCAGTCCGAAACATACCCGGACAGTTCATTGCGCGAAATGATGACCGGGAAGAGATCGGACAGGAGCACCCCTCCCAGAACATGGCGTTTTGGGCTGACGATCGCAGCGCTGTCTGTCCGGTACTTCCGCATCGTCCGTGCGACTGCTTCAATCGGGTCGGCCGGATGAACAGCCGACGCCTCTTTTATGTATCCTTCAACGGTGACATTTGATTTGGTCGCCGTCACTTTTAGCGCATCGGTGATGTCGATATATCCGAGAAGGCACTTTTTTGCGTCAATGATATAGGCTTCACGGAACTGGTCATCTCTCAAGATCTGCCGTGCTTTTGTTATTCCGTCACTGTTTTTCAGCACAGGGATCTCACGCATGAAATCCTGTGCCGATTTCATGTGATATTTTCCTCCTCACGACAGCGGGCGCAGAGCATGACATTGTCGACCCGCTTAAGATCATCAGACATCTGGCTGCAGCGGTTGCACATACCCGGTTCAACCGAATCCTCGCGGTTGATGTCAATAAGATCCATAAGGATCTCATTTTGCTCGTTTGAGACGGTAAGAAGGTCACGGACGGCAAGAATGCCTATCACCTTGTTGTCCTCGTTGACAACAGGGAGCCTTCTTACCCGGTGCTTCACCATCATATGGGCTGCATCGCCGACAGTCTTATCCTCGCTCACGGTGATGAGCGGCGTGCTCATGATATCTTCAACATGTACACTGCTTGGCTTTGAGTCCCTGGCCACCACTTTGCAATTGATATCCTGCTCGGTCACGATGCCAACAGGGAGATTGCGCTTGAGGACAATGCAGCTTCCTACATCGTCATGGCACATCCTCGCTGCTGCCTTGGCGACCGTTGAACCCCAGTTTATGGTCGTGGGGTTGTGATGCATGATCTCTTTGAGCGGCACCCGGGTCTCGAAGTTTATGGCGTTGGATGTTTTTTTCATGAGTCACCTCCTTGAAGTGATGTGTGCTGATGATTACAATTACCATACTCCCCACCAATTGTATAAATACAATTTGGCAGGTGCATGGCCATATGCGGTACAGTAATAATCAAACTGACAATGAAGGATGTCACGATACTGAACCGTCAGGATTTACAAGAAACATAATAAAGAACGCATTCCAAAGAGTACTAATGAGTTAATGGTGAATTCATTGCACCAGCATACATACAGACCTAAAAGAGGCATATAATGACGACATTTTCCAGGACCTTTGGTAAGGCAAAGAAGAAATTTTCTCTCTTCCTTAATCGTTTTTTTAATAAGAAGCGGACCCGGATTGGCATATATGGCCCGCCGAACGCCGGCAAGACCACGCTTGCCAACCGGATTGCCCGGGACTGGACCGGCGACGCTGTCGGGCCGGTAAGCGAGATCCCGCATGAAACCCGCCGTGCGAGGAAAAAAGAGGATATTGTAATATCTGGTGCAAACGGGAGCTCGGTAACTCTTGATATCGTCGATACACCGGGAGTTACCACAAAGATCGACTATCACGAGTTCCTCGAATATGGTATGGAGAAGGATGAGGCAATCATCCGGGCCCGGGAAGCGACCGAAGGTGTTGCCGAAGCGATGCACTGGCTGCGTGAGGATATCGATGGCGTCATCTACATGCTGGACTCCACCCTCGATCCATTTATGCAGGTCAATATCATGATGGTCGGTATCATCGAGAGCCGCAACCTGCCGGTGATCATTGTCGCAAACAAAATTGACCTGCCTGATGCAGCCCCGGCCCGGATACGGAGTGCATTCCCCCAGCACCCCGTTGTGGCAATCTCCGGCCTTGAAGGGCGGAACACCGAAGAGCTCTACGAGAAGATGATCCAGAATTTTGCCTGATGGGGGTTTGATAACATGCCACACAAGTGCACAAAATGCGGCAGGGAATATCCTGACGGGTCAACCGAGATCCTGAAAGGATGCGGAAGCTGTGGCGGCAAGAAGTTCCTGTACGTCAAGGACGCAGAGATCAACAAGGATGTACTCGAAGAGAAGTCCATTGAAGAGATCGCCCATGAATCAAAGGAAGAGGTCCTGACGGTCGTCGAGCCGAAAGCGAAAAAAGAAGTGGAAATGTATGACCGGGTAGAGACGATCCGTGTCGTCGCTCCGGGGTCATACGAGCTCAATATCGAGAAGATGGCAAAAGACGACGAGCGGATTGTAAGCGTCGGCGGTGCTGAGGGGAGTTACATCATCGACCTGATGTCCATGGCCAAAGAAACCAAAAAAAAGAAGAGAGCGAGAAAATAATTTTTTCCGGGCCAATCCTTTTTTATCGTTACAGGTTTTCATTAATTTGTTTGGGGGGCTGACGCCTGCATCACCGGTTATTTCAAACCATTTACCGTGTCAGCAGGTCATCCCGGATCCCTTCATACGGGGCCGGCAGGTCAAGTTTCCGGAAAAACGCATCGGTAAACAGCAGGCTGGTGTTCACGGCCCATTCAGCACACCCATGGCCAAAACATTTGTCAGGGAACCAGGGCTGGTTTTTTTGGGCAAGGGGATTTGGGGCAAATCTCTTTTTAAGTTTTTTCTCAAATTTATCGGTTTGCGTTTCTGTGCCATCACCGGATGTGCGGTCATCGGCAACGATCACCCATTCCCGCCGGTAATGCATCAGGTAATTGCGGATCTCGATGAGATCGCGGACATTGGAAAAGACCGGATCGTCGTCGTCAAACGGAGATTTGCCGGCGATCAGGAGTATTTTCTGGTATTTGGTGATCATCGGGGCACGGTCAAAGTTCTTCTCGTTCTGCCATCCTTCGCCAACGGTTTTGAGGAGCGCTTCGTTCCGGGTATCGGCATAAAAGTAGGCACCGTCTGCTGCATCGGCATAGAACTCGTTGATGGCAGACTCAAGGAACACGACCGTTGAGAGAACAGAGTTGAGGATGAACGCCTCGTGCCGGAGCAGGAGATCCGGGCCAGGCTCTTTATCGTCCGGACAGCCCTGTTCGATCCCGTACCCGAGCCGGCAGAGCACAGCGGCAGACTGGATGTACCGTACAGAGAAACAGTCCCGGAACCGGATCACCGGTTCCCCGCCCGTTGTCTCAAGAGGAATCTTATCCATGAGTACGATGAGGTTGGATCAGGAAGAGTAAAAAGCATGGTGCCAAAAAGACCGGCACGCACGGGCGTCAGGCAGCAACAACCCTGTACCGTGGCAGGATTTCCCCATGATTTCCTCACGGTTATCACCGATACTCTTAATATTCCCGCACGGTCAATAGTAAGACAGCACTTTTTAAAATACAGTGCTGACAGATGTAAGTCCGACGTGCTTAACAGCACTGCCTGGAAGCAAGGCTTTGGGATTACAGAGAGTCAGTAACACTACTGCACTTTTCTGGACTTACAAAATGTCTTACAGGAGGTACAACTATGGCACGAATGCACGCCAGACGAAGAGGCAAGTCATGCTCCGTCCGCCCTTACCGGAAAGAGGCGCCTGCATGGTCCAACACGGACACCGCAGCGATCGAGAAAATTATTGTCGATCTCCGCAAGGAAGGCACTTCAAGCAGTAAGATCGGTCTCGTCCTTCGGGACAAATACGGAGTCCCTGACGTCAAACTGGCAACAGGAAAACGCATTGGCGATATCTTAAAAGAGAACAAGATGGCAACCGAGATCCCCGAAGACCTTCGGGATCTGATGAAAAAAGCACTCGGGCTGCGCAAGCACCTCGAAGAGAACAAGAAAGATCTGCACAACAAGCGCCAGCTGCACCTTGTGGAAGCCAAGATCCGCAGGCTCGTACGGTACTATACCGGCTCAAAGAAGCTGCCCGCAGGCTTTACCTACAAGCCAGAGACTGCAGAAATCCTGCTCTCAAGGTAGACCAGATACAATCGTCCAGGTTTAACATGTCACTTGACGAAGATGCCCAGACCGTTGCAGACCAGATACGGCGCCAGCAATACATCGAGGTGTATGCACACCACGACGCCGATGGTATCTCAGCGGCAGGCATCCTCTGTCATGCGATGCTCCGTGCAGGAATCCGGTTCCGGCTTCGCGTAAAACAGTCGGTGACTGCCGCCGATCTGGCAGGAGACACGGCAAAACTGCTCTGCGACATGGGTTCGGGCATGGCAGATATCCCCCGGGACGTGATGGTCGTCGACCACCACATCCCGCAGTTTGAAGGCGAGTTCCAGGTAAACCCCCGTCTTTCCGGCATCGACGGCGACCGCGAACTCTCGGCAGCAGGAACGGCATATTTTGTCGCCCAGCATCTTGGCGACAACCGTGACCTTGCCGGGCTCGTGATTCCCGGCATCATTGGCGACGAGCAGGTAATCGCCGGCAAGAACCTTGAGATCTTCAACGATGGGATCGCAAACGGCATCATCGTGCCGGACCGGGGTCTTGTTCTTCCGGGCCGGGACATGACGGAGCGGTGGTACATGGCCACCAACCCGTACCTTGAAGCGATCAGCGGCGACGAGCCGGTCATTGCGGATCTCATCGACAAGGCAAAAGGGGAGAATGGCACACGCCTTGATACCCTCGTATCCCTCGCTGTGCTCACGACTGCCCGGCAGACGCCGGCGGAAGGCATGATGTCCCTGTACGGGGACACCTTCCACCTTGAACGCGAGGTCATCGAAGACGGCCACGCGTTTACGGCAGTCATCGATGCCTGCGGCAAATCAGGTCACGGGGACCTGGGAGCGGCACTCTGCCTGCGCTCGTCCCACGACCTCGACCATGCATGGGAGATTACCCGGCAGCACCGGATAAAGGTGATCGGTGCGATAAAGGCCGCACAGCCGCTCACCGGTGCCCCGTCGATCTATGAAGTGCAGGACCTGACGCTCGCTAGCGACGTGGCAGATGTGCTTGCGCGGGACCGCGTGCATACCATGCCGGTTCTCGTGTACGCCCGGGGAGGGGAGATGTGCCATGTATCGGCCCGCTCATCTGCCGGAACGGGTGCCAGTCTTGGCACCGTTGTCCGCGATCTCGCAACCGCGTGTGGCGGGAACGGCGGAGGGCACAACCGCAGGGCAGGGGCATCCATCCCCTGCAACCAGATCGATGCATTCTCCCACGGGTGGCAGGAGGCGTTTGCCGTATGATGCAGATTACCGGCATGATTGCCACCCGCCACGGGAATGCCGCCAGCGTTGCAGAGGCACTTGCCCCGGACAACCTGCGCAGCATGACCACTACCGCAGACGGTAACACGGTGACGACCATGATCGCCGGCACACAGCTCCGGTCCGTCATTGCATCTGTTGACGATTATCTGATGAATCTGGCAATTGCAGAAGACACATGTTCGGTTGTTTCACAGGAGAAACCGAAAGCATAAAAAAGAACACAAAAAATCCAGGTGATACCATGGCAAAGAAGAAACAGGTTGGAAGAAGAGTTGAAGGCTGGAAAGCCAAAAGCTGGTTCAAGGTATACGTCCCCGACAACCTCGGCAAGGCATATATCGGCGACACCATTTCAAGCGATGTGGAAACCGTCAAGGGCAGGATCATGCAGTCGACACTCGGCGAGATCCTCAACGACTATGGAAAACAGCACATCAAGATGAGATTCAAGATCAACGAAGTAACCGGCGACGCCGCATACACCGAATTCGTCGGCCACGAAGTGACCCGCGACTACCTCCGGTCCCTTGTCAAGCGCCGGAGCTCCCGTATTGACTGCATGATGATGGTCACCACAAAGGACAACAAGAAAGTCCGGCTCACCATCAGCGTCTACACGTTTGCCCGGGCAAATATCGCCCAGGAGCACGCGATCCGCAAGGCCATCATGACATCAGTTATCGCCCAGTCACCGGCATGGGACTTAACGACACTGGTCAACGGCATTGTCTCCGGAGAGATCTCCCGTGACCTGTTCAAGGCAGTCAAGACCATCTACCCCACCCGCAGGGTCGAGGTCATCAAGTCCAAGGTTGAGCAGGTTGCAACCGTAATCTCAACCAAGTAAAAACACTTAACAATCCCTTTTTTTCCTTTTCACAGTGCGGTATTTCCTACCGGGAAACCTAATTACCCTGCCCGCCCAACCATTCCATACGAATGACCGCTCATAAGATCCTGTTTGTCGTTATTGACGGTTTGTCCGATCGGCCATGCCCGGAACTTGGCAATCTCACCCCACTTGAAGCAGCAAAAAAACCTGTTCTCGACCAGCTCGCCCACGAAGGCATCTGCGGGATCATGGATACGATTGCGCCGGGGATCCGGCCCGGGTCGGATACGGCACACCTTGCCCTGCTGGGCTATGATCCGCATACGAGTTATACCGGCAGGGGTCCGCTGGAATGCGAGGGCTGCGGCATCCACATGGAGCCGGGCATGATCGGGTTCCGGTGCAATTACGCGACACGGTCTCCTGAGGGTCTTGTTACCGACCGCCGTGCCGGAAGGATCCATGATACAACCGTCCTCTCCGAAGCAATCCAGGAGGGTGTCGATCTTTCAGCGTTTGGCGTGGAGTTCCGGTTCCGGTCCGGCGCGGGGCACCGGGCTGCACTTGCCCTGAAAGGCAAGGGGCTCGGGCACTGCGTCTCGTCAAACGACCCAAAAAAGGATAGCGTGCCACCGCTTACCATCACCGCACTCAAACCTGAAGCCATCCACCAGAAGACCGCACAGGTCTGCAACGAGTTTGTCCGGCAGTCGACAAAAATTCTCTCTGATCACCCGTTGAACACTGAGCGGACAAACCAGGGGCTCAACCCGGCAAACATCGTGCTGATGCGGGGCGCTGGCGAGATGGGCCATCTCGTACCGTTCCAGCAGAAATACGGGCTCTCCGGCAGTGTGATTGCGGCAGCAAGCCTGATCACTGGTATCGGAAATGCTGTCGGCCTTCCGCATATCCCGGTGGCAGGCGCCACCGGTTCGCAGGACAGCAATATCGACGGCAAAATTGCCGCGGTCATCCACGAGCTCGAGACCAAAGATTTTGTGCTGGTGAATATCAAAGGCGCAGACGAGTCCGGGCATGACGGTCTTGTGGCACAGAAAAAAGCGTTCATCGAGCGGGTGGACGGGGCGCTTTCACCGCTGCTTGGCCAGAAAGACTGCATTATTGTCGTCTGCGCAGATCACTCGACCCCCTGCTGCATCAAGGATCACAGCGCAGACCCGGTGCCGGTACTCATCCATGGCGAAGGTGTGAGAGTGGACGACGTGGTACGGTTCGATGAACGCGCCTGCGCAAAAGGAGGGCTTACCCGTATCACCGGCGCTGCACTCCTCCCGACAGCGATTGACCTGATCAACCGGGCTCACAAGTACGGGGCGTGAGGGACTTTCGTGGAGAACCGATGAAGGAGAGATCTGCAAAAAACTGGCACCGACACTGCCTGCTGCCCGACGGGACTGAACTGCAGGAGCACAGCATCAAGACCGACCGGAATATCGTTGTCGGGGAATTCTGCCAGATCGATTATGGTCTCCGGGGGGCGGATGTCTACGTTGGCGAGTCCTCAAAGATCCGGGAATATGTCTGGGCAGGCGGTGATGCACGGATCGGGAACTGGTGCGAGATCGGCAGCGATGTGATAGCAAAAGAGGACGCGTACATTGGAGAAGGCGTGAAGATCAACGGGAAGCTGGTGGTCAGCGGGGCACTGGATATCGGGGAAAAGGTCGAGATCAAGGAAGGGTTTGAGGCAACAGGAGATGTCGAGATCCGAAACCCGATGCCGGTGCTCATGTTCATTATCATCTACCTTATGACGATGCTCCGGATCCAGCGGGAGGAGGAACTCGACCGGATCCTCGACGGTATCTTTGCCGAGGAGGATGAAAAAGTCGATATCCCGCTCATGATCCCGGCCCGTTCCCGGCTGAACATGAAAGAGTTCACCGTCCCTTCCACGATGAAGATCGGGAAAAAATGCCGGCTGCATGGCAATATTCATGCCGGTTCGGTCGATGTCCAGCAGGACACCGTGATTTTTGGCAGCCTGCGGGCACGGCACCGGATCAGCGTCTATGGCGGTGTGACCGTGCACGGGAACGTGGAGGGCGGCGGCACCGTCTACATCAGGAAGGGCGCCCATATCCTTGGGGACGTAATCGCACGGTCGCTTGTCCTGCACGAAGATGCAACAATTGACGGGACCATCGAAGCACCGCACGGCATGCGGATCGAGAGGGGATCATGAAAGCCGCAAAGATTCTCGAACTGGATGAGGTTACGTTCATCGAACCGCTGTTTTCCGCGCTGCGGGACCCGCTCTTCACCGACCTGATCACGCAAAGCCTGGCTGATGAAGGCCGGCTGCTCCTCGACGAGCATGAAGATCCAATCGCCGTAGCGTTCCACGAGCCGTCCGGCTGGATTGCCGCATCATTTCTCTGCCGGAAACCAAACCGTGCGATAATCGAACGGTTCGAGGAAGTGAGCGGGGAGATCTTCCAGGAGGACCGGGCTGCCTGGGCTTCGGCAGTCCGGGAATATTTTAGCATTGCCCTCATGCAGGACACATCCCCCGCGGTCGAAGACCTCAACCCCATCCGGAAAAGCATCCTGACTGAGGTCATCACCGCAGCGTGGGGGAAAGGTTCCGGTGAAACCTGTCTTGACTGCGGGTGCGGTTCCGGCGTTGGTTCCCTCGTGCTCCGGGAGATGGGATATTTACCTCTCTCGTATGACAACGACCCGTCCCTGCTCGCGAGAGGACTTGCGGAAAAACGCCTGCTTCCCGATGAGACGATGTGCATTGATGCAACGGCGGCTTCCGCGTACCTTGACCCGGTTCCCCGGGGAATCGGCATCATGATGGGCGAGATCAATTCTTTTTCCGAAGAGATGTGGCACGCGATTGTCGGGGATTTCCTCAGCATCGCCGGGGAGTGCCTGATCACGGTAGGAACACAAGACGAGGCCAGACTGGTCCGGGACTGGGGTGACGATATACAGAGACCCGTCGAGATCCGGGAGAGTCCCGGGGACGTGTTCTACGACCGCTGGGTGTGTATCGTTCACCCGCCGGCAAAATAGTCGGGTCTTTTTTTAGCCGTTTTTTTGGTTTTTTCGCGCTACTGCTGAAAGGAAAATTGCCCGTTGGTTTTTTTAAGGGTGTAATTCAGTAAAAAATTTTTATCGCTTTTCGGCAGGCGGATTGCAAACCTTACCTTCGCCCATGCCTGCCGCCCCGCTGCTGCCCTTTTTTCTCCTGCGCGGGGTTTGTCGCTTTCTGCAGGTCCTCGCTTTCCAGTTCCGCGATGATATCGAGCGGGTCCTCCATCGTTTTTGTCAGCCGGACAATCTCCAGCAGGCGTTCGATACCGATGAAATGCTCTGCCATGACCCGGGCAAGCTCGGAGAGTTCGATTTTCGTGCCTTTCCTCTGCACCAGCCGGTTCGCGATAAGATCGCCGAGCACCGGCTCCATGCTCCCCACCATCATCGTTTCGATGCGGGAGATATCGGCTTCCTCGCCATCGCAGGCAACCGCATTGGCCACGTACTCTTCCGAGCTCTGCTCGATATCATGGACCGGGGCGACTTCTTCCATGACGCCTTTGAGGAGTTTGATCGCCACTTCCTCTTCCGTGAACGGGTTCTCCCGCGAATAACTGCCGCCGGGCTCTGCAAGAATGACGACTTTACCCATATCATGGAAATCCGGACGTCCTGCCCGGCCGGCCATCTGGTTGAATTCCTGCACCGAGAGCCAGTCCCTGCCCATTGCGAGCGCATCGAAAATCACCTGCGACGCGGGAAAATCCACGCCGGCCCCAAGGGCTGCCGTCGTCACCACCGCCATCATTTTTCCCTGCAAAAACCGGCTCTCCACGTCCCGGCGCTCCTGCGAGGTCAGCCCGGCATGGTACGCTGCCGCCCGCATGCCAAGCGCATCGGCAATCGTGTGGCAGCGGGCCCGGGCATTGGTGAAGATGATCGTCTGGCCACGGAACCCCTTTGACGAGGTTTTCTTGTATTCCTCGGTGGTCAGCTGCTTGATCGTCGGGATCTTCTGCTTGCGCTCCAGGAAAAGAAGGTACCGCTCAAGCCCGACCGGACGGTCATCGTACCGCACCAGCTGGCAGTTGAGTTTTTTTGCCAGTGTCTTTGGCGAACCGATAGTTGCGGACAGGTACAGGTACTGTGCCTGCGGGGCGAGGTACTTGAGCCGGGCAACCAGCCCGTCCAGACGGTGCCCCCGTTCAGGGTCTTCCAGCATCTGCACCTCATCGATAACCACCGTGCCGATGTTGTGCATCTTCTGCCCGCGCCGGATCATGTTGTCCACGCCTTCGTAGGTGCCGACAACAATCGCTGCCTGAGGGTTGCGGTCACCGACTTTGCGGGTCTCGGGGAGATTGAGCCGGGATATGCCGGTCAACAGCCCCGTTTTGGCAAACGCTTTGTACCGGTCGGTAAACCGCTCGTACTTCTGGTTGGCAAGCGCCACAAGCGGGACCAAAAAGAGCATCCTGCCCCGGCCTTCAAGGAAGTTCTTGATGCCCGCCATTTCGCCAATGAACGTCTTGCCGCTTGCCGTTGCCGCGACGACCAGCAGGTCTTTCCCGAACAGCAGCCCGGCTTCGACTGCCAGCTGCTGGGCCGGCATCAGCGAGGTGACACCGGATGCGGCAATAAAATCGCGGGGCAGCGGCAGCTCGTCCAGCGACGATGTTGCAAGCACCGGGTGCGCTTCGATCTTGTCAAACAGCGCCGATGACATCGACAGTTTTTCCGGCTGGACGAGCGCGAGCACCCGGTCAAGGTTGCGGGTGTCGGCAAGCAGGGTCTCAAAATGCCGGATCGTATCCTTCCCGATCCGGCCAAGGGGGGCGATCTCCCGCCGCAGTTCCCGCCGCCCGCAGTCAAGGCAGATCCTCTCTTTTTTGCCAAAGATCACGTAGTTGTCGTCCGTGAGAGGAGTATACCGCTCGTCCAGCAGGCACATCCGGCACGCATCGACCGTACCCGTTTTTACCTGGAAATCATGGAGGAACCCCTCAAAGAGCGGATCGGGCCTGACCATCCGCACGTCCCCTTCGCGGAGCTGGTTGATCAGGTCTTTTGACGGCGTGTGCTGGAGTTCTTTTCTTGAACCCCATTTCAGCCGGTATTTTACCGGCCGGACCCCTTTTGGCGTTTCCGAAAGTTCGACAATGCCGGCACCCTTGACGTGCCTGCCGTCAAAAAAAAGGAGCTTGTAACTGCCTTTTGCAGGCTGGACAATGATCATCATGGGGCGATCAGATCGTGGATCACGTAGGTCAGCTCAACCGTCTCCAGCCGTTTTAAGAAATCCGTAAACTCTTCGTCAACAATAACAATAACGCAGTCAATCCCGTGGAATGCCGCCTCTATCACGCCTTCCCGCGCCCCAAAAAACATATCAGGCTTTTTCCCCGCGTTTTTCAGGGCGATATACGCTTCAAGCCCGACCGCGGCAACCATCCCGGAAGGGTGAATGAGCTCTTTGAGTTTTTTTGTCTGCACGCTTTTTGAGCCGCCATGCTGGATACGGGGCACCTTGCAGACGTGGATAACTCCCTCTTTATGCTCGATGATGCCATTGAGCCTCGCGACCCCCACATCCTCGTCTTTTTTTGCATCGGTGGTAACGGTGCCGGTTGCCTGCTGCGGTTTTTTTGCGGCATAGAGAAAACCGGCTTTCATGTAAACGCCCACTTCGTCGCCTTCCTTAAGATCTTCCCCGGCAATTGCCGCCCAGACCGACACCTGCTGGATGATGTCGCGCCGGATATGCCGGGCGTACGATTCGAGGGACTCGGCATTGGCAAGCACCCACTCGATGCCTGCGCGGGTGACTTCGTAATTGCCGCGCCCGATAGCAGAAACCATGCCTTCATCGATGAGTTCCCGGATATATTCTGAAATTGCCTGCGGAGTGACACCCATCTTTTCGGCAATCTCCTGCTGGCGGACTGCCGGCTGGTGCTCGGCAATCTCTACGAGGATCTGCAACCGCGAGACTTCGCGCTTGCTGCGCAAAATAGAATAGAGGGGATCTTTAACGCCCTGTGTCAATATGCACCAGTCCCTGTCCTTTCACATCAAGCTCAGGAATCCTTTTGGCAAGTCCTTTGATAAATACCGGACTGACATTGAATTTGCGGGAAAGGTCGTTGATGGAGCTGTTGCCGTTTTTCAACTCCCCTTCGAGCTGCTCAACGACGCCCCGGAGGTTTTCGTCGTTTGAAAGGGAGATGTAGATGATATCGGAGAGGTCCTGGAGATTGCACTGGAAATTTGCCCGGAACTTGTTGTAGGTTGCCCGGAATTCCCGGATCGGTTTATTTCCCGGTTTTGGCATCCGCCACTGCTCCTCGACAAGGTTGCCTTTCTTTAAAATCTCAAGGCAGAGGGAAATGTGGTCGCCCCCAACCTGGGACTGGAGTTCGGTCTCCGTCATCCATGACTTGCTTAACAATTCATAGACCTTTTTAAACGAGGTATCGTTGAACGTCATGAGGAGCGGAACAAGCTCGACGGGATCGTTGACTATCCTGATATGGCCCGGCACAGTAAAACCCTATACTTATATTGTTTTATAATTCAATATAATTTTGCGGCATGATTTCACAAAAAAAGGGCAGGATCGCGGTTCGCGGGATTGTCCAGGGAGTCGGGTTCCGCCCTTTTGTGTATGCACAGGCATGCAGGTTTTCGATAGACGGTTCGGTGAAGAATCTCGGCAGCGAGGTCGAGATTTTTGCCAGCGGCGACCATTTTCCTGAGTTTCTGGCGGCAGTTTCCCGGGGCCCGCCGCTTTCCCGTATCGATTCGGTTGCGGTGAGTGACGTTTCCACTGACATTCCCGAAGGTTTTGTGATCCTGCCCAGTGCAACCGGTTCGCACTCCGGTATGATCCCGCCGGATATCGCGATGTGCGACGACTGTATTGCCGATATTTTTATGGCCGGCGGCCGGTACGAGGGGTACTGGGCGACGTCCTGCGTGAACTGCGGGCCCCGGTACAGCATCATCAGCGAGATTCCCTATGACCGGGAGCGGACATCGATGCAGGATTTTTTGATGTGCCCGGCGTGTGCACAGGAGTACGGCGACCCTCAGTCACGGCGCCACCATGCCCAGACAATCGCGTGCGCTGCCTGCGGCCCGTCCCTTGAACTGCTCGATACGCTCGGCAACCGGGTAACCTGTCCGGATCCGATACGGGAAGCAGCAGCACTGCTCGACGCCGGGAAGATCCTGGCGATACGGGGCATCGGCGGGTTCCACCTTGCCTGCATCGAGGAATCGGCCGGGGAGCTCAAGCACCGGTTGGGCAGGATCGAGCAGCCGTTTGCGGTCATGGTGCGCCCGGACTCCATCGACCGGATCGCGTGCGTCTCCGATACCGAACGCCGGCTGATGGAAAGCCCCGTCCACCCGATCGTGGTTGTGCAGAAGCGCGACCCGGACGCCCATGCAGCGATCAGCAACCTCCACACCATCGGCTGCATGTTCCCCTATACCGGGCTCCACCACCTGCTGTTTTCTGCACTGGAGCACCCGCTCCTGATCATGACCAGCGCCAATATGCCCGGCTACCCGATGATCACCGCCATCGATCACGCGATGGCAAAACTCAGCCATGACGCGGATTTTTTCCTGGCCCACAACCGCCGGATTCTCAACCGGTGCGACGATTCGGTGATCCGGGATGGGTACATCATCCGGTTGTCCCGGGGGATCGCCCCGTTGCGGACGGCCATCGATCTCGGGACACGGTGCATCCTTGGCGTAGGTCCCGAGCTCAACGCCAACGCGACGATCTACAAAGGGGGGTTTGCCGTCACCTCCCCGCATGTCGGCAACGTAAGGAACCCGGCGACGCTTGAGTACCTGCAGGACACCGTGCGCAACCTCCAGCGGCTGCTTGGCGCACAATTCGACGTGGTCGCCCACGACCTCCATCCCCAGTTCCTCTCCACCCGGTTTGCCCGCGAGATTGCCGGGGAGAACGGGCTCGAACTGGTGCCGGTGCAGCACCACCGGGCGCATATTGCGGCGACAACGACCGACCCTTGTATCGGCATCGCGATCGATGGCGTCGGTTACGGCGATGACGGTACGGTCTGGGGCGGGGAGATCTTTTCCGGGCAGGTACCGGAACTCAAACGGGTTGCGCACCTTGAACCGGTGGCGATGCCGGGCGGGGATCTTGCGACCCGGTTCCCGGAGCGGATGCTGTACGGCATCCTGCCGAACGAGCGGGTGGTATCCCTGCTTGTGTCCCGTGGCTGGTCGGACATCGAGATTGGCGTCCTCACAAAACAGGTCGGGTCCGGGTTCAATGTCACGATGACAAGCAGCACCGGCCGGGTGCTTGACGCGGCATCCGCCCTGCTCGGGTGTTGCCGCGAGCGCACGTATGACGGGGAGCCGGCGATGAAACTGGAAGCCGCTGCTGCCGGGGGAACGGCAGAGCCATGGGAACTTTCGTTTACCACGCGCAACGGGTGCGAGCAGCTCCGGAGCCCAAACCTCATGCAGGAAGCGTGCGACCGGCTGTTCGCGTCCCCCCCGGGCAACCGGCAGGCCATCCGGGACATCGCCGCATCGTTCCAGTACAATCTCGCGAGAGGGATTGCACAGCTTGCCATCCATGCCGCAGAGCGGGACGGCATGAAAACCGTTGCCCTGAGTGGCGGTGTTGCATCCAACTACGCACTCCGTGAAACCATCCGGGCAGAACTTGGTGCGGCAGGACTTGTGTGCCGGATAAATGCAGACTACCCGCCCGGTGACGGCTGTGTCTCGTTTGGGCAGTGCGTATATGCCGGCAGGCTCCTTGCATCGCGATAAGGACGATCAAGATAAACCATCTCATACGAATAAAAAAAATCGAGCAGTTTATCTCGCAGGAAACCATAAGAAATAACAGGTGCGATGGATCCCTACGATTTGATTCAGGAACAGGAACGAAAAATCCAACTCTTGGAGAAAGAGCTCATCGAACTTCGCCAGGGGCTTGCAACCGTACAGGATTTTTTCAGCGAACTGGCGACAACTGCACAGGAGCAGGACGCAGCAGCAGAAGTCGACCAGGCGCTTGTCCGGCCCCTGCTCGATGAAGACGTGGAGTTCGAGAGCATCTGGGACTTCCACCAGAAGATGCTCGTGCCCGATCCCAAAGGATCGATCCCGCTCAAGAAAATGTTTGAGACCTATGCCGGGTACTGCCGCAACTCCGGGAGAAAACCCATCGATCAGGACGCATTTGAGTTCCTGCTCCCGCAGATGGATAATCCCCGCCCGATCATTTTCCGGGGAAAATGGCAGAACTGCCGGATCAGGTAGCCACCGGTTGATATCCCGCACGGCAACACCGGGCATGTGATATTCTTTTACCTTGTTACCAGAACGGTTAAAAGATACATCTTTATGCTAATATCATTAAATTCCGGTCAATGGTCCGCCCGAAAGAGAAGATCGAACGCCAGTGCCCTTTCTGCGGTGCAACGGTAACCAGTTCCGATTACTTCTGCCGTTCCTGCCATAAACTCTTCCCGGAAAAAGACCAGTTATGCGCACCGGGTACAGAAAAACCCCCGGAAATGGTGGTCGTCTCGTTTCGGAACCCGGTCGTTTCCGGCCTGTTCTCCTTCCTTGGGCTTGGGCTTGGCCAGTATTATAATGGCGATACGCTCAAAGGCATCGTGATAACTGCAGCCTTTCTGCTGGTCTCGTTCGGGCTGCCCGGCTATGCATATGTCCGGGTGCTCTTCTTTGGCATCTGGTGCGCCGGGATTCTGGACGCGATGATCTCCGCGTTCCGGATAAACCGGATCCGACGACCATTTAACGGGACAAGCCCCCTGTTCTGGATTGAAGGCGTCGTCCTTGCCATCGTTCTCATCTTTGTGGCAAGCCAGGCAATGGAAGTTCCGGTGGTTCTCCGGAATGTGTTTCCGATTGTCAATATCATGATCCGGTAAGTTTTTTTTTTTAATCCGGGGATTGGTAAACAAACGATAATAACCGGATCGATGCCCCGTTATGCTCAAAAAGCCACACGGGATTAAAAACAGGACTGACAAACGCGTTGTGGCACGACAGAAGAAGAAGAAAAAGATTTAGCCGAACAGGGCACCGAGCCCTGCCATGCCGCTCTCTTCGTCTTCCTTCTTGTGTTCTGCCGGTTCCTCGGCTGCTGCTGCGGCTGCGGCTGGTGCTGCTGCGGCTGCTGCAACGGCAACGGGTGCTGCTGCTGCCTTGCTGATTGCTTCCTCGATGTTGACACCTTCGAGTGCGGCAATGAGTGCCTTGACGCGGGATTCGTTAACTGCTACACCTGCGGAGGTAAGTACTGCCTTGACTCCGTTCTCATCGACCTTCTTGCCTGCTTTGTGCAGGAGAAGTGCTGCATAGATATACTCCATCTTGTTCACCTCAAATGATTTTCTCGATTAAATTATTCTTTAACCAGGCCTTTGATGACCTGGCTTTCTCTCTGGGCTTTTCCAATAATCGCATCGACAACGTCTTTTTCGTAGATCGCTGCTTCAACTGCAAGGTTGCGTGCTTCCCTGACGGCTTTGGTCAGGATCGGCGCCATCGTTTCCTTCGTCGGGATGCCTGCGTTCACCGACAGGTTGAATGCCTGCTGGCCGGCGAGCTGGATCTGTGCGAGAAGTGCGGTCTCATCGACTGAGAGCACGGACGGCTCGTACATGTTGCCATCGTGGAACGCCACCTGCAGGGCAAGTCCGACATCCATGGGCTTGATATCAAGTTTTACAAGGACCGTTGCAAGTTTTGCCGAGATGATGCCGCCTTTCTTGACGACCGTCTTTGTCTCACGGATCTTGACCTTGCCGCCCTCGATAGCTGCGGGAATGCCTGCCTGCTGGAGTTCTCCGACAATCGGACCCGGCTTGAAGTTTGTCGGACCTTTCTGGATGACGATATCTTCCGGTGCTTTTTCGCCGGACTTTGCCGCCATCTTGGTCTTGGTCTTTTCAAGCTGCTTGAAGAGTTTGAACGGGTTGTCGTTGGTGAAGATAACTGCGGAATGGCCGGAGATATACTTGGTTAAGTCCTTCATATCCCCGCCCATGTCATCGAGCGCATGTTTGATCAGGGTGTTACGAACGACCTTGATGACCGCTTTGCCCCTGAGGTTCCGGCGGATCTGCTGTACCTGCTGCGCGGGAATGCCGTACATGTCGACAAGCCCGATCAGCGTGTACTCTTTTGCATGCTTCTTGATGTCCTCAACTTCATCCTTCTTCCATGAGGGCAGGTGATGTGTGTATAACGCCATTATACCAGCCTCACAGCAGGACCCATCGTCGTTTTCACGTAGATGGAACGAACGTTTAAGTGCCCCTGTTCAAGGACGGATTCGATACGCTTGACAACCGCATCGATATTCTCTGCGACCTGCTCCGGTTTCATAGCCGTTGAGCCGACCTTTGTGGAGAATAGTTTGCGATCCTTCGTGCGGATCTTCACCGAGTTTCGCAGGCGCTCGACAATCGGGCGGATATCCATCTGCCCGGTGATCGGCATCGGCATCCTGCCCCTCGGACCGAGCCGGGGACCTAAATACCTGCCGACCTGCGGCATGACCGCCGTCTCGGCAAGGAAGTATCGGTACTGGCTGGCTACCTTCCGTGCCTCGCGGGGCTGTCCGCCGAGTCGTTCTACCTCTTCAGGGCCGATAATCAGATCAACTTTGGCATCCTTTGCCTGCGTGACGATATCTCCTTTCCCGATAACGCAGATACCGACGTTTTCACCGGTACCGTGGGGAAGAAGAATCGTCTCGTCAATACGATTTTTCGGCTGCGCCATATCGATATTCTTGAGATTGATGGTAATATCGATGCTCTCAGAGAACTTACGCTCTGGCGCTTTTTCAATCGCCGCGTTCACGGCTTCCAGAATTTTGGCCCTATCAACCATCTGATTCCTCCATAGTTTGCGACCGGCCTTTTTCCGATCTCCTATGGTTTTCTCGATTTATTTCACGAGAACACTGTCATACTTGCCTTCGTTGACGAGGGCGAAGACATCTTTTGCCTTCTTGCCGTCAACGGTAACTCCCATGCTGACACACGTGCCGATGACTTCCTTGACGGCAGTCTTCAGCTCGTACGAGAGCATGCTTTCGAGTTTCATGTTGGCAATCCTGACAGCGGCCTCGAATGGTAGATTGCCTACCACTTTGACGTTGGGCTCTCCGGAACCTTTCTCGATATTGGCCTCTTTTTTAATGAGTGCCGACACCGGGGGGATACCCACGGTGATCGTGAATTTCTTCTTGTCATCGACAACGACCGTAACCGGGACCTGCATTCCGTTGAAGGACGCGGTCTTCTGGTTGATCTCATCGATAACTGCTTTCACGTTGATACCGAGTGGTCCGAGCGCGGGTCCTAATGGGGGACCAGCTGTTGCCTTTCCGCCGGATACTAAAACCTCGACCACTTCTGCCATAGTCTTTGCACCATGCCGTCCCGTAATTACGGGTTCCAAGCTTGGGTCAGTAAAATTAGACGTGATGGGAAATAAAGGTGATCGTGGAGGGGAGAGGTTTACACATAGACAATGGGGTTTGGAAAGAGTCCATTATTGTAATTAATATAAGCATAATTCAGACAGTTTTGCCTAAAATATTTTGTATCATTATACCATTTTGTATTAAAAGTTAAATTGCCGTCACTTGAGTTGTAATAACCGTGCTCGACTGCACACCAAGGATCATAATATTTCCAATCACCATTTATGTTAACTTCGACCCATTGATGCCCAACGGTTTGAACCGTTCTTGATTCAATTCCGGATTGCCTTGCCATATATGAAAATAAATTTGAGAGTTCTTGACAGGCTCCAACCTTATTGTAAGCGATCCAATATGGATCATCTCCATAAAAAGTTCCATTTGGGGTTTGTTGACGAAAAAATGTATAATCAAAATCAGGATCCGCTCTAATTTTTTTAGGATCATTCTTGTAGCTGAAGTAATTCAGAGAATTATTAAAATAATTGCTCTGTAGAAAACCTCAACGATGAGAGAAAGTAAGAACCTATGAATGTTACAGACACTCATTTTGTTAGCGATTTCTTTCATCTGAATCAGGAATCTTCTCGCTTTGAGATCCCCGTTGAACTTTCTTTTCAGAACAGAGAATTTATTTTCCACGAGTTGTCGTCTTGGATAAATAATGTCATTGAACTGTTGAGCCATTTCCTGACGGTATTTACCCCCAATGATTTCATTCTTCCAGGAGCGAATAGGAATAACAGAATTGGCATGAAGGTCTTCCCGTATCAGTCGATGAATCGCTTCAGAATCGTATCCTTTATCCATGACGTAACAATCGGACTTTCGGGTTTTGTGACATTGTCGGAGTAATTTCACTGCATGTCGGGTATCGTGAACCCTGCTGTTGGAGGCTACGAATCCAGTAATCACCTGTTGCTCGGTATCAACGGAGATCGAAGTTTTCAGGAAATGTTTTCGGATTTTACCGGTTCGTTCTGAAAAATAATGGCTGCAGTACCC
>JBDKTL010000012.1:0-29215 GCA_039698055.1 Methanoregula sp.
ATAGATAGTAACCGACCTGTCTCACGACGGTCTAAACCCAGCTCACGATCCCCTTTAATAGGCGAACAACCTCACCCTTGGCCGCTGCTGCACGGCCAGGATGGAAAGAACCGACATCGAGGTAGCAAGCCGCCGGGTCGATATGTGCTCTTGCCGGCGACGACTCTGTTATCCCCGGGGTAGCTTTTCTGTAGTCAATAAGCCTCACCAAAAGGCTATATTGGTTCGTTAGACCCGAGTTTCCTCTCGCGATCATTTGCTTTGCATGATCGCGTCAGGCCAACTTATGCTCTTGACACTCTTCTGTGGGTTTCTGACCCACATGAGTTGACCTTGGGGCACCCTTGATATTTTTTCGAGGGTGTGGCGCCCCACCCAAACTGCCCACCTATCGGTGTCCTCGTTAGAGTGAGAACTACAACAAAACTAGGATGGTGTCTCATTTGTGACTCCCCTTTTCCCGAAAGAAAAGGATATAACGTCTCCCATCTACTCTGCGCAAGAATTATCGTAATTCAACGACAGGCTGCAGTAAAGCTCCACGGGGTCTTCACTTCCCATCAGGAGTCCCTAGTCTCTGCACTAGGACAAAAGGTTCAACGGATTCGTGTTAGGGACAGTATCGCACTCATTAATCCATTCATGCAAGTCGCCAATTAAGCGACAAGGTACTACGCTACCTTAAGAGGGTCATAGTTACCCCCTCCGTTTACAAGTCCTTCGTCCCGTTGAACCGGGTGTTCAGATACTTGCACTGGGCAGGAATCACAGACTATACTAGTCGTTTCCGAGTTGCAGTCTGCTATGTTGTTATTAGACAGTTAGAGCTCCCTGGTCACTGCGACCTGCCTGATCTCCAGGCAGGCACCCCTTATTCCGAAGTTACGGGGCCAATTTGCCGAGTTCCCTTAACACAATTAAATCCGACACGCCTTCGCCTCTTCAGCGAGGGGCACCTGTGTCGGTTCTCGGTACGGACATCTAATTCCCTTTTCACGGGCTCCAGGAATTTGCTGGGTTTCCCCATCACGTATTCCTCTGCTTCTCACCATTACGGTACTCCACAGAATTCGACGCTTAGACAGAGCGACAACTCTGCCCAGCATATCCCAAAGCGTCAGGGCTTACGCTTAAAACTAGATGGTACAGGAATATTAACCTGTTTCCCTGTTGGCGTACTCGAGTTACGGTACGTCTTAGGACCGACTAACCCTTGGCTGACGAACATTGCCAAGGAAACCTAGCCCCTGCGGCGGTTGGGATTCTCACCCAACTTTGCTTCTACTATTGCCAGAATTCTCATTTCTACACGGTCCACTGGAACTTACGCCCCAGCTTCCACCCATGCAGAACGCCTCTCTACTGGATCACCTTGCGGTGCCCCGAGGTCTCTGTAGTAGGTTTTAGCCCCGTCCATTTTCAGTGCCCTAAACCTTGACTGGTAAGCTGTTACGCACTTTTTGAAGGATAGCTGCTTCTGAGCTCACCTCCCAGTTGTCTTTGGCCTAGGACCGCTTTCAGTGTTGACACTTAACCTACATTGAGGGACATTAACCTCGGTCTGGGTTGTCTCCCTTACGGACTACAAGCTTACCCCGTAGCCCGGACTTCCAGCCTTCTACGAAGACAGGGAGTGTGGCGTTTGACAGGGGGGTGAGGACTTACTTCCCCAGCTCCCCCAATCAGTGCTCTACCTCACTATCGATCTCCAGCCAGGTCATGCTGCGACATGTTTCGAGAGGAACCAGCGGATGCCTAGTTCGATTAATCTTTCACTCCTATACACAGGTCACGGGAATGATTTGCATATCAAAACCCCATTCGGTCCTCCACGCAACTTTCGTCACGCTTCAACCTGCCCACGCATAGATCACTAGGCTTCGGGTCTTATCCTGCTGACTCCGCGCACTTTTAATACGCCGTCTCACACCCGAAGGCTACAGACTTGTTGGTTTCCCTTCGGCTCCCCTTTCGGGTTAACCTTCGCCAACAGAATAAACTCTCTGGCCCGTTCTTCAAAACGTACGTTATAACATTGGCAACCATACCCGTACTACCGCCTCGCGACGGGTTTCTTCGTATGGAAGATCCTTTAACGCTATAACCCGCTATCACCTATCAATTTCAGGCACTTTTAACCACCTTTCTGGGGTTACTTTTCAGCCTTCGCTCACGCTACTAATACGCTATCGGTTTCGAGGAGTATTTAGTTTTGGAAGTTAGTGACTCCCAGATTCCCGCGAGAATTCCGACCCACGGTACTCAAGACTTCACCTAGATCTTCGCTGTGTACGTGTACGGGACTATCACCCTCTATGGTACGACGTTCCAGACGACTTTCACTTAACATTGAAGATCATAACAGTGAGCTTACAACACCACATCTCCCTTGCGGGATTCAGTTTGAACTCCGTCGTGTTCGATCGCCTCTACTAACGACATCTCGATTGATTTCTTCTCCTGCCCCTACTAAGATGTTTCAATTCGGGGCGTTCCCAATCCTTACGGATCGACACAAAAGTGCCAGGATGTCCCATTAGGGTATCTTCGGATCGTAGGCTCCGTGCGCCTCCCCGAAGCTTATCGCAGCTTGGCACGCCCTTAATCGGCTCTCGAACCGAGCCATCCACTGATAGGCTTAAATTCTAGTACTCTTTGATGTTGAACCCATTTAACGTCCAGAGTGCTAAACCATTACACGGCATCGTCAGGTCATTAACCTTCAGCCCTTCCCGGGAGATTCACATCTCCAGGTGCATCGAAAGTGGACTCAATAGGATTTGAACCTATGGCCTCCACCCCACAAGGGTGGCGCTCTTCCAACTGAGCTATGAGCCCTCTGCTTTATTGACACTGGCTATTTTGTGTTCTGTTCAGCAACTGCCAAATCCAATTCATTAGGAGGTGATCCAGCCGCAGATTCCCCTACGGCTACCTTGTTACGACTTAACCCCTCTTGCGGAACCTAGATTCGACTACGGCGAAAACCGCAGCCTCATCAAGACCCCACTCGAGTGGTTTGACGGGCGGTGTGTGCAAGGAGCAGGGACATATTCACCGCGCCATTTTGAGACGCGATTACTACAGATTCCAGCTTCATGCGGGCGAGTTGCAACCCGCAATCCGAACTACGGACAGGTTTAAGAGATTGCCTTCACCTTTCGGTGTCGATACCCATTGTCCTGCCCATTGTAGCCCGCGTGTAGCCCGGATAATTCGGGGCATGCTGACCTACCGTTGCCCATTCCTTCCTCCCCTTTAGCAGAGGCGGTCCCAACAGTGTCCCCATCAGCCCGGAGGCCATGCTGGCAACTGTTGGCGTGGGTCTCGCTCGTTGCCTGACTAAACAGGATGCTTCACAGTACGAACTGACGACGGCCATGCACCTCCTCTCAGCTAGTCATGCAGAGTCTTCAGCCCGGCAATCATTCAGCTGTCTTATCCGGTGAGCTTCCCGGCGTTGAGTCCGATTAAACCGCAGGCTCCACCTGTTGTGGTGCTCCCCCGCCAATTCCTTTAAGTTTCAGCCTTGCGACCGTACTTCCCAGGCGGCACGTTTCACGGTTTCCCTTCGGCACCTCGGTGACTCGTGGTCACCGATACACCTAACGCGCATCGTTTACGGCTGGGACTACCCGGGTATCTAATCCGGTTTGCTCCCCCAGCTTTCGTCCCTCACTGTCGAAGCCGTTCTGGTGAGGCGCCTTCGCCACAGGTGGTCCCTCGAGGATTACAGGATTTCACTCCTACCCCCGAAGTACCCCTCACCTCTCCCGGTTCCAAGATTGCCAGTATCCCTTAGACGCCTGACGGTTAAGCCGCCAGATTTCCCAAGAGACTTAACAACCCAGCTACGAACGCTTTAAGCCCAATAAAAGTGGCCACCACTCGAGCCGCCGGTATTACCGCGGCGGCTGGCACCGGTCTTGCCCGGCCCTTTCTTCACCTGTTATTTAAACAGATGGACAGCCCGATTTTACGGGCACTCAGAGTTCCCTTATCACGATTTCTCGCATTGTAAAGTTTTCGCGCCTGCTGCGCCCCGTAGGGCCTGGATTCGTGTCTCAGAATCCATCTCCGGGCTCTTGCTCCCACAACCCGTACCGATTACAGGCTTGTTGGGCCGTTACCCCAACAACAACCTAATCGGCCGCAGACCCATCCTAAGGCGGCGGACCTTTGAACTACGAAGCATTCCAGCATCCATAGTCTATGGGGTATTATCCCCAGTTTCCCGGGGTTATCCCCCTCCTTAGGGTAGGTTGTCCACGTGTTACTGAGCAGTATGCCGAGGTCTTACACCTCTCGACTCGCATGGCTTAATCGAACTCTGATAGCAGTGGCCTCTGGCAGGATCAACCAGAATTCTAAATTGTACACTTGTACGCACACTAAATATCTGAACCTTATATTCGAGGAATTAGCGGTTACTAAACAAATTTCCGCATTGCCAGTATCAACGTCAGAACCAACTCCGGTCAAGCCGGGTCGCGTTGGATCTCCATCAAAGAAAATTCTTGTAATCGTTCGTCGTGTTTTTCACTTAAACACGGGCTAATAACATATGATTCAAGGATATTTATACCTTGTTACTTGCTGATTTTCCCATCAGAACCAGAACCGTAAAACCGGTTTTCCTGGTTCTTCATCGAGGGTCGCTTTATGTGAACTTCGTCGTGTTTTTACACGCATTCACGGGCTTACAATGTAGGTTCCGGTATTATTTATACCTTGTTGCCTGCACTGTTTTACCTCGAAACCGACACCAGTCCCGTGGACTGTTTTCGTCGGTTTGTCATCAGAAATTGTGGATCTACATATAGCATAGTCAACCATTTAAACATTGTCCATGATGCAAAGCCCATTTCTCCCCTGTATTTTATTATCCGGAAACTATTTTTCCGCATCATAAAGACAGAACTGGTTCAGAATACGGTTTCTGCCCCGGATTCTGGTTGTATGCATCATTTTTGCCGTACTGCGCGAACCGGCCCGGAAACCTTTCGGACTCATTCTTTTTTGTGCCGGAGTGGTATGAGCGCATTTTGGGGATTACCTGCATTTACGTCATGGATGCGGTGATCTGCAAAAAATCCGTCCGGATGCTTGCCGCAATCGCGCATTGCCGGAATACTCCGGAACCGTACGTCCCGGCTAACGTTGGTGTAACGATGTAGGGTCGGGTCCTTGCTTTTGTGCACGATCTTCCGGGCTGGGACATGCGAAAGGAGAATGAGGCAGCACAGTCCTACCTGCACTTCATTTGTACCCATGCGACCCCCTCCAACAAATCTGTCCATCAGAATTACCATTATTTTACAAAGTAAACGTCGTAATTGTTCATCATTTTCCATGAAAAATCGGGCTAAATGCTCAGGGTGTCTGGGGGGGTCGCATGGGTACAAATGAGATTTGGGCAACCTGTCGCGCCTGCAAAAATCCTGAAAACAACCGGGACTGACAATTATTTTCATGACGGAGATTTTTAAAAATACCTGAGCGAAACGACATCCCAGGGGCAGCGTGTTATAATAAAAAATGTACCTGCCCGACCCCCTCCCTTCGCCCTTCGGGCTAACCACCAAGGATTTATCGACCCCCCGCATTCTTCCTTATCATACCGGATACCTGCCTCCATCTCCCTTGTATATAGTATAAGAGATGAGACCGGGCAGGAACAACGGCCACAAAGACCGATGCAGATACTCAAATAGAGATTCACCATGACACAATTTCGCCAGAGAGAGGGGACAAAAAGTTCTGTCCTCCAGCTGAAAAAACCATTTCCGGAGATCAGGGCATTTACCGCGGTTGTCCGGTCATTCATCCTGAAAAACCCGCTTGGCTGCACCTCGTACCGGAGTGCGACAAAGAACCATCTCCCTGTTCTGCGAGTGCGGGAACTGTATACGGCAAAATTCGTGTATGAGAACGCTGCTGGCAAACGGGTGGGAAGCGCGTCCGAGGTATACGACTCGGTGGAAGGCTACGAAACGGGCATTGCTGCCGTGATCTCGAACATGGCAAATATCGCCTCCCACCATGGGAAAGTAAAACATCTTCCAGCTGCCGACCTCTTCTCCATTACGCTGAAATGCCATGACCCAAACGGAGAGGTGTACTTTCTGAGTATTGCACGGGACCGGATGACACTCTCATCCTATAGTGATGATACGATCCGGCTCAGGGCCGAAGCCTGGGCTGACAGGGTGTTGGGGACACGGGTATAGGCGACACCAAAACCGGTGTAATAATAGTAATGAGGATCGGCAGGATTCCGGCAGACCGTAAAAAACGGTTACCGGTGATACAATTCCTATATACAAAAATTGATGTGCCTTCCTCATGAAGAGCGGTGATTTTATTTAAGTGTCCACCCGGCAGATCTGCACGTAAATATCCCCAAAGAACTCTTCCTGCCGCAGCGAACACCTCCCATCCAGCGCAAGGAACAGGAGCGGGATGTAGACTTCGGGGATGCCCCACCCCATCTTCCCGCATAACTCAGTGAGCGTCATCTCCGCGTCGATATCCAGCCCTTCAAGATACTCTTCCAGCCGGATCAACGATGATTCCTGGTACCCCTCGTCATGGGCGATGCTGACAACATCATCCGCATCCGGCTCGTATGAATCCGCCGGGGGAAGCCGCCGGCGGCGACGCTCCTCTTTCTCGATATTCTTGAGTTCGATGATCAGTTCAAAGAGCGTGAAGGGGCGCTTACGCATATTCTTCCGGTCAAGCCGGCGCTGGATCTCCCGTTCGAGCCGCTCGATGGGGCCAAGCCGTCCCTCGCCGGTAAAATCCTCATCTCCCAGACCGTCGTAATCGTCACCGGAGAAACCCTCATCGTCGCCATCATCGCTCCCATCAGCGGAGAGCAGCTCAAGATGCTCGGATTTCATGCGCAGGAGCGTTGCCGCAAAAAACAGTGTCCGCCCGGAGATCCTGAGGTTGAGCTGCCGGCGCCGGTCCAGTTCCCGGAGGAAGCGATCCGTCACTTCCATAATATCGATGTTCCACGGGTCGATCTCCCCGCGTTCGGCCATGCCGACCAGAATTTCAACCGGATCTTCCATCTCACCGGATAGGGCCGGACCATCTGCTGCACTACCCTCCCGGGCAGGGGGGGTTTCCCCGGGTGCCATCAACCCGTTTTCCTCGCGGAGCAGGCTCCCCGTATCGGCACCTTCCGGGCTCTCCGTAGGAACAATACGGGGGTCAGGCGCCGGTGCCTTATCCTTGCCAGCCGGCACTTTAGTCATGCGCCTTTACCCCGGTAACAAGTGTGGTCTTATCCGGACGCAGGGTCACACCCATAATCCGCTGTGCTTCATCGATCATCGGCTTACGCAACGACACAATCACAAACTGCGACGTATCGGAAAGCTCTTTTATCATCGCTGCGATGCGCTCCACGTTCGATCCGTCAAGGGACATGTCCACTTCGTCAAACGCGTAGAACGGTGCCGGGATATGGTGCTGGATCGAGAAGATAAATGCAAGCGTTGTCAGGGACTTTTCCCCGCCCGAAAGGGACGAGAGCAGGTGGACTTTTTTGTCCCGGGGCTGGACGGCAAACGTCATCCCGCCGGTAAAGGGGTCTTCCTCGTTTTCAAGGACCAAATGGCCGCTCCCGCTCGTCAGCCGGGCAAAGATCTGGCGGAAGTTTGCATCGATTGCTTTAAACGCCGTGGTGAATGCCTCGAACTTCATCTGTTCAAACTGTTCGATGCGTTCGATCAGGTTTGCCCGCTCGTTGCTCAGCGTCTCCTTTCGCCCGGTGCGTTCCTCAACCTGCCGCTGCACTTTATCGTATTCCTCAATGGCGAGCATGTTCACCGCACCGATCTTCCGGATCATGCCATCGGCTTCTGCGATCTTTCCTTCAATCTCGGTGATGCCAAGGTCGGTTGTTGTTTCACCCACCAGCTCCTTGAGCTGCTCCACTTCACTACCAAGGGCAGTTGCCCGGTCCCCGAATGCATTTATCTGGATCGTAAGGCGTTCCTTGTCAGAATCAAACTTCATCAGTTTTGATTCCGAATCATGGATGCCCTGTGATATGAGCCCGCGCTTGCCCCGCAGCTCATCGAGTTCCCCGGAGAATTCCTTTTGTTTCTCTTCAAGCTCGCCAATCCGGGTTTTATTGACCGCGATCTGGTCATTTGCTGCGGCAATATCCGCGTCAATCTCCCTGGTGCGGTCGTCTTTGGTAGTGCGTTCTTTCCCGAGCTCTTCGATCCGCAGGTTAAAGTGCTGGCGTTCACGGGAGCTGTCGTTGATATCGGCTTCCTTGTTGCGCAGGCGCCGTTCCGACTCCTCGATCTCCTTTTTCTTCTTCTCCATCTGCACGGTAAGAGCGGGGATGTTGGTATCGTCAAGGCGTTTTTTGATCTCATCGATCCGGGCTGTGATGGCACCGATCTCTTCGGTGGTCTTGTCAAGCCGGCCTTCAAGTTCTGAGAGTTCTGCCGCACCCTTGCCGGTCTCTTCTTTCTGGCGCACAACCGCTGCTTCGATGGTCTGTTTTTCAACGGTGATCGCGTCGAAACGGCGGGTATACTCTTCGGTGAACACGCCATACCGGGCAATATTCTGGTCGATCTCGCTGCGCATGGCCCGCTTTGCATCCACTTCTTCGGTCATGCGCTTGACGCCCGCTTCAAGGGTGGCAGCTTCCCCCGCAAGTTCGGACAGGTGAGCCCGTATGCGGACAACCTCGTCGTCCACCGCGGCGCCAAAACCCCGTGCCGGTTTTTTTGCTGCGCCGCCGGTCATTGCCCCGCTCTTTTCGAGCAGTTCGCCATCACGGGTGACCATCCGGTATTTGCCGATGAGTTTACGTGCCCGCTCAAGCGTGTCAACGACCACCGTACCGCCAAGAGCGACGGAAAACGCCCGGTCATATGCCGGGTCGTACTCAAGGAGGTTGACGGCATAGTCGATCACGCCGGGCTCTTTTACCGGGGGGAGTGCCGGAGGACGGAGTTTGTTGAGCGGCAAAAACGTCACCCGCCCGAGCCGTTCGTCCTTTAGGTACCGGATCGCATCTGCCGCGATCTGGTCGGTATCGCAGATCACAAAATGGAGTTTGTTGCCGGCCGCCACGTTGAGTGCCGTTGCATACTCGGGAGGCACCTTTCCCAGTTCCCCGATGGTCCCATGAACGCCTTCCATTGCCATGACGGCTTCAATGGCCCGGCCGCCGGACTCGCCCCGTGCCTGCTGGGCGGTTTCAAGACGGATTGCGTCCTGTTCGGTATCCCGCATTTCCGTCCGGATGCGTTCAAGGGATGACCGCTGGGCAAACAGCCGGCTTTCCAGTTCGGACAAGGTTCGGTCGAGCTCTTTTTTCTGGACTGCAAGGTCTTCCCCGCCTTTCTCGCTGTCGCCGAGCTGCCCCTGTTTTGCCGCAAACTCCTCGTCCAGCTGGGCAAGAAGAGATGTCAGGCGTTCGAGCTCGGTGGTGCGCATACGGCTCTTCTCGATGAGCATGTCCTGCTCGTGAAGGATAGAAGACCGCTCACCCTTTTTCTCCTCGGCTTCCTGCAGGAGTGCGAAAAGCTTGTCCCGTGCGCCTGCCGTATCATCGGAATGAGCCTTGATATCGTTCTCGATCTTTTCGAGAAGCGCTTTTTCCGTGGCAACTTCCATGGCGATATTGGTGCGATCGATCGTAAGGGCACGGATCTGCTCGGAAAGCTCGGCTACCCGTGTTTCGGCACGCTTCGTGTCAAGGTAGATGCGGTTGATCGTCTCAAGGGTTTCCTCTTTATCCTTCCGGAGCCGGACAATCGTCTGTTCCGCAAGCCGTATCCCCCCTTTTGCCTCTTCCAGGTCCGCGATCAGCTTCAGGTAGTCAGAACCGCTCTTTTTGCTGATCAGGTCATCGATGTCCCTGAGGTCCGCGTTTAAGTAGGCCAGCTCGTTTTCCTCAAGGCTCCGGTCCGCATCGATCCGGGAACACTTAATCTTGAGTTCCTCGGCTGATTGCAGGAGGCTTGCGAGTTCTTTTTCCTTCGCGTGAAGCTGTGCTGCCGCCCGGCACCCCTGGTAGAACGCAAGGTCTTTTTGCCACTTCTGGAACTCCAGTGCATGTTCCCGCTCCTTTTTTAGTTCGCTGACCCGCTTTGAGAGCTCGAGGAGCAGGAGCTCCTCACGTTCGATGCGTGCCCGCACGATATCGAGTTCGGAGAGCGCCTGCTGTTTCTTGGCATCGAACTCGGAAACCCCGGCAATCTCGTCGATGATCTTGCGGCGCTCGAAATCGCTCATCTCCATGATCCGCGTGACATCACCCTGCATCACGACATTGTAGCCGTGCGGGATAATACCGGATTTCGCCAGGAGGTTGACGATATCGCTCTGTTTGCAGAGCCGGTCATTCAGGTAATTATAGCTGTAATACCCGTTGCTGGTCCGCTTGATCCGGCGCCGGATCTTCGTCCCATCGGAGAACTCGATGGCAACTTCGGCGGTATTCCTGCCGGAATCGTGGTTGATCAGGTCGGTGAGTTTTTCGGCCCGGAGGTTGCGGGAGCTGGACAGCGCAAGCACGAACAGGATCGAATCGATGATATTGCTCTTCCCGGACCCGTTCGGTCCGGATATAACCGTAAAACCCTCTAAAAATGGAATTTTTGTCTTTTTTGAAAAAGACTTGAAATTATCGATCTCCAGCTCTGTGATATGCAAAGATCCGGCTCCTTATTTTTTTGAAGAGTCGGTTTTTTCTTCCTCGGCAGCGTAGATAAGATCGCTCTGTTTGGCCTTGACAGATATACCCTTCTTGTTGCGCCCGTATCCGGCTGAAGCGACGATATAGTTCTTGTCACCCCGCCGCTCTTCCATCTTCATGGTGCCGTCGGGCTGCATGATCATATCCATGGCCGGTGGCACAGGTGCTGCCGGGGCTGCAGGTTCTGCCTGCCGGCTCCCTTTTCGCATGATGACGGTGCTGCCGCTGCCGGATTCTATACCGGGAGTCACTCCCTGCACGACCGGCTGCATCCTCTTAAGCTCCTGGCGGCTGCGTTCCTCGGTCTGCTTGGACATCTTCATCGCTATGGACTTAAGATCTAAAAGCTCCTGCGTGAGACCCTTCACGAGTGCTTCCATATCCCTGACCTTATTCTCCAGCGCTGCAACGCGGTCCTCGCCTGCAGCACCGCTCCCTGAACTTTCCATCATCGTAACCAGTTTCTCCTTTTCATTGAGCTCAAACTCAAGGTACCTGATCTTTGCATCCGGTTGCGCCATTATTCGCATGCCTTATATTATATAATGGTGAGGTTCTCCCCTTATAAATAATATTACTGATCATCACACCAGAAAAAAAGGTTTGTGCCTGCCTTTTTGCGGCACAGCGGTTCCGGGTCTTCATTTTTGGTATACCGGTCTGGTTCATGCGCTTTTAACCGGAACTATCGTATCCAGCGGGGCACCCGGGCGTCCGGCGGCACGCAATTGCTGAAAGTTTAAGAAAAGGTATTACCTCTTAAAGACGAACCCTTCTGCATATGTCGTATCTTTCCCAAACTGATCCAGAAATTGCAGATATCATTGAGAAGGAACGGCTCCGCCAGACAAACGGTCTCGAACTCATTGCGTCCGAGAACCTTGTCAGCCACGCGGTGCTCGAGGCGATGGGGTCAATCATGACCAACAAGTACGCCGAAGGCTACCCCGGCAAGCGCTATTATGGCGGGTGCGAGTTCCACGATATGGCGGAGAACCTTGCCCGTGACCGGCTCAAAAAGTTGTTTGGAGCCGAACATGCAAACGTCCAGCCCCACTCAGGTACCCAGGCGAACATGGCAGTCTATTTTGCGTACATGAAGCTGGGAGATAAGATCCTGAGCATGAAGCTCAACCAGGGCGGCCACCTTTCTCACGGTTCGCCGGTCAGCTTTACCGGGAAATTTTACCAGGTAGCCCAATACGGCGTTGACCCGAAGACTGAAATGCTCGATTACGGTGCAGTCGAAGAGATGGCCCGGGCAGAAAAGCCCCAGATCATCGTCTGCGGTGCGTCGGCTTACCCGCGGACCATTGATTTCAAGGCGTTCCAGGAGATCGCCGATGGTGTCGGGGCGTACTGTATGGCAGATATCGCCCATATTGCCGGGCTCTGTGCCACGGGGGTTCACCCGACCTCGGTCGGTGTTGTGAACTTTACCACGACCACCACCCACAAGACCCTTCGCGGACCCCGTGGCGGCGCTATCATGTGCAACAGCGAGTATGCAGCGGCGATTGACAAGGCAGTCTTCCCGGGTATGCAGGGCGGTCCCCTGATGCACACGATCACGGCAAAGGCTGTATGTTTTGAGGAGGCGCTCAAGCCTTCATTCAGGGAATACAATAAGCAGATTGTGAAGAATGCAAAAGTTCTCGCAGAGACCCTGATGACCAACGGCCTGCGACTTGTATCGGGCGGTACCGATAACCACCTGATGCTCATCGACCTGACCAACCAGCACCTGACCGGTCTTGAAGCCGAGGTAGCTCTTGGCAAAGCCGGGATTACCGTGAACAAGAACACAATCCCGAATGAAACCAAGAGCCCGTTTGTGACCAGCGGTCTCCGGGTCGGCACGCCGGCTGTGACATCACGGGGCATGAAAGAGGCAGACATGCGCCTGATCGGCAACTGGATCTCGCGGGTGATTAAAGACATCCAGAGCGAGGCCACCATCGCCAAAGTCCACGCTGAAGTCACCGAGATGGCAAAGAAATTCCCGATCTACCCCTCGTAAGGGCATGCTAAAGGATATGGCCATGGGTATCATTCTCGACGGAAAAAAGGTATCGGAAACACGGCTCGGGCGCTTAAAGGAAGCGATTGGTGCGTCCGGGCTGCACCCCCGGCTTGCAACCGTGATCGCAGGGAGCGATCCTGCTTCCCGGATGTACGTGCGAATGAAACACCGGGCCTGCGAGCGGGTTGGCATCGGATCGGTGGGCATCGAACTGCCGGCTGATGCAACAACGCAGGTAGTGACCGATTCTATCGCCCGGCTCAACGAGGACCCGGATATCGATGGCATCCTCGTCCAGCTCCCCCTCCCAAAACCAATCGATACGGATCGCGTGATTGCATCCGTGCAGACACACAAGGATGTCGACGGGTTTCACCCGGAAAACCTCGGGCTCCTTTTTTCCGGCAGGCCACGGTTCGCACCCTGTACTCCGCTTGGGATCATGACCCTGCTTGCGGAATACGATATCAGGCCGGCCGGTGCCCGTGTGGTTGTCCTCGGGCGGAGCATCGATGTCGGCCGGCCGATGGCGGCACTCCTGACCAATGCGGACGCAACGGTGACAACCTGCCACAGCAAAACCAAAAATCTCACTGAAGAGATACAACGGGCAGACATCCTCGTGTCAGCGATAGGTAAACCCCTTTTTGTCAAAGTGGCGAGGGTAAAACCCGGTGCCGTTGTCATCGATGTCGGCATCAACCAGCTGAACGGGAAACTGGTCGGCGACGTGGATTTTGATGCGGTCAAAGAGATCGCGTCTGCCATCACGCCGGTTCCGGGCGGGGTTGGCCCGATGACCATCGCAACGCTCATGGAGAACACGTTCACTGCGGCGAAGTTGAGATCATGCAACCCTGCCTGATTAACAAAATAGCGGTCGGGGGTTCTGCTCCCGTACGCCTCATGGGTGTCATCAACTGCAGCCCGGAATCGTTCTATACCGACTCGTTTGTCCCCACCAATGAAGTCCATAAAAAGGCCGTGGAGATGATCGAGCAGGGTGCAGATATGGTCGATATCGGCGCCCGGAGCACAGCACCGAACGCTCAGGCGATCAGTGGGAGCGAAGAGGGCTCCCGTATGGAAGCCGCGTTAAAGGAGCTCGATGGGAGCGGTATCACTGTATCGGTGGACACGATGCACCCGGGCGTGCTGGATATCTGCTTACGACATGAGATCCACGCGATCAATGATATTGCCGGGCTGATGTCCCCGGCATATGCAAAAAAGGCCGGGGATTCCGGGCTGCCGGCGTTTGTAATGGCATCCCGGGCACAGCCGGGCGATGCCGTGGGCGTTGACGAGACCCGTGCGGCCCTTGAACTGGTCATGCGGCGGTGCGAAGAGGCAGGAGTGAACGAATACGTGCTCGATCCCGGAATCGGGATGTGGACTCCTGCCCGTTCACCGGACAATGACTGGGACCTGTGCCGGCATTTCGAAACGTTTCAGGCTTTGGATCGCCCGCTTCTTGCGGCAGTATCACGCAAGACGTTTATCGGCGAACTGCTCAAACGGGAGCCGATCGACCGTCTGTATGGATCTATTGGCGTCACGATGATGATCCTGGAGAAAGGTGCATGCATCGTGCGGACGCATGACGTCAAAGAGACAAAAGATGCGATCCGGGTGTTCGAGCGCATGGGAAAGACCCCATGAAAAGCTCCTTTTCAGTATTCGGGCTTCCGACCGGCATTATCACCTCAGGGGAGTCCATCGCCGGGCGGGTCGTCAAAGCAGCCCTGCGGGAATGCGGGGGATTTGAAGACGACGATATTCTGGTGCTCGCAGAGACTGCGGTAGCGACAGCGGAAGGAAATATCGTCCGGCTTTCCACGATTACACCCTCGAGTCGGGCACAGGAACTGGCGGAGAAATACCAGATGGACCCCCGGACGGCTGAGGTCGTCCTCAAAGAGAGCGATTCCATTGTCGGGGGCATCCCCGGTTTCCTGCTGAGCATGAAAAACGGCACCCTGCTCCCGAACGCCGGCGTCGATGCCTCAAATGCCCCACTGGGGTGCGTTACGCCCCTGCCGGTGGATCCGGACCTGAGCGCAGTTACCATCAGGGATAAGGTAAAAGAGCTGACCGGCAAAACAATCGCAGTGATTATTGCCGACAGCCGCACTCATGCGATGCGCCTTGGGTGCAGCGGTGTTGCAATCGGCTGTGCCGGGATCCCGTCAGTCCTCGATGACCGGGGCAGGAGCGACCTGTTCGGGCGCAAACTTGAGGTGACAAAACGGGCAGTTGCCGACAATATCGCATCGGCTGCCGAACTGGTTATGGGTGAAGCGGATGAGTGCACACCTGCCGCGATTGTACGGGGGCTCGGGCTTCCTCTCGGGGATCATACCGGTGTCGAGACGATTGACGCAACGGAATGCCTGTTCATGGGTGTGTTCCGGAACAGCCGGGCTGACTGGTAAGGGATTTTTTTTAGGAAAACTTTGTTTTCAGGCAATTTCCCTTTCGCGTCTTTAATAGGATCTAGAAAATGATATCATTCAGATTTGCCGTGGGATGTGGAAATGAAAATTAATCGATACGGATAATTGTCCTCCAACTACGCAATTACCTTCACCACCGCCCCAGCCAGCCGCCCCTGCATTCCCACCCTTTCTTTCAGTTGTGATTCAAGGGCATCGCACAACGCCATAAGCGCATCAACCTTCGCAACGATGTGGTGGTGTTCGGCGAGCGGGGGTTGGCAGGAGTTTTTATGTTGTGCACACTAATAATATTGCATAAAGAAGGGTTCTGCCAGACGGAACCTGTTGGAATGAAACAAGGGTGAAATTACGATATAAATTTCATCAGTCTCTATGAGAATTTGCAAAAACTTTATAAGATTTTGAATGAATGTATATGTGTTATACCCGCTACCGTCCTGACACTTCTTGGGACGGTAGTTTCTTCTTCTTAGGTTGTTTATTGTAAATTAATGACTGGCCGCGTCGCTGTTTTTATTGATAATGGTTATTTATCAAAGGCCCTGAATGATGGTATAAAAATCGACTTCGTAAAATTTTGTGATACTGTCTGTGGTGATAAAGAACGCCTCAGGACATATTTTTACGACTGTAAACCGTACAAAAGTGAACCCCCGACGGAAGAAGAAAAAATCAAATCCAGCCAGTATGATAAATTTGCCAATAAGATAGAAGCTCTTCCACGGTTCCAGATGCGGTTTGGTAAATTGCGCAAGAACAGAGATGGGACATACGAACAGAAGCGTGTCGATATCCTTCTCGCCGTAGAGTTAGTCCGGTTGAGCTGGTCAGGCCAGATACAATATGCAGTCATTGTAACCGGCGACAGCGATTTTGTTCCGGCAATTGAGGCTGCGAAAGATGCAGGGGTTATAACGAAATTGTATTATTCCCGTCGATCTGTTCATGACGAACTCCTTTCTGCTGTGGATGAGCGATGCGAAATGGATCAGGCTTTCTTTGACATGGTCAAGCGGTGAAAACGGAATCATCGAATAAAAATCACTCGAAATAATCTATTTTTTTAGAGACCCGCATATGCCACTCTTTATATCCCCCCACCTGCTTCACCACCGCCCCCGCCAGCCGCCCCTGCACTCCCGCCCTTTCTTTCAGTTGTGATTCAAGGGCATCGCACAACGCCATAAGCGCATCAACCTTCGCGACGATCCGGTACTGTTCTGCAAGAGGGGGGAGGGAAACCGGGATTGTTAAGAGATCGTTTTGGGAAATGCTCTATAATAATATTCGTTAGATACGTGGCTTTAAACCCCAAGTATCAGTTCTAGCAAGACTTTGGGTGAAGAATGGGGTTTTAGGTGCAAAGCCCCTTCACCAAGAATCCATCCCTTTGTAAAAAAAAGATCTCTCTAATTTTCCGTTGTAACCGTGTAGCTTGAGTTATACTGGCAGTCGAGATCGGAAAATTCTGAAAACGACCACCGTTCAATCCGTTTTTCCACGGGGTTCATGACCGGGATATCGATCGTTGTGGACTGGGGATGGCAGTAAAGGGTCAGGGGGAGCAGGTTTACCGTCAGTTCGACATTGTAAAAGGTCGTATTGGTGGGGTTTTCCACACGGAAATCAGCGGTATAGACATCGAACGAGCCCGCGGTCACGGTCGTGATATCGCCGACATCGGGCTCAGTGATCTTGATATTGGTATTCTGTGTTTTTGACACGCAGCCGGCACAAACCAGCAGCATAACCAGTACTACCAGGAGAGCGGAGACATATTTCATTGCATCGCGCCAGCATGAGGGTTTGGATCGTTATAGAGCATTTTTTTCACCAGCGGTTAATCAAAGGGCCGCGTATCCCCGCAGGCAATGACACCGGCAGCCGGTCACTTGACGACCAGCACCTTGCACTGCGCTGACCGTATCACCGACTCTGCGACGCTCCCGAGCAGCAGGCGCTCCAGCCCTTTTTTCCCATGGGAGCCGATCACGAGCAGGTCGACCTTTTTTTCATGCGCCAGTTTCACGATCTCTGGTGCGGGGGTGCCTTCAAGAACCGACATTTCCACCGCCACATCCCCGGCGAGGGCCTTCACCCGCGACAGCGCCTGGCTGCCCTCTTCCTGGAGCATGTGGTAGGTATCCCCCAGCGGGAGTTCCCCCGACGTCGAAGAGAACGCGCTCATATCGATAACGTACACCGCATAGACAGTTGACCCGCACGCACGGGCGATCCGAAGTCCCTCATCCAGAGCGGACCGGTTTTTCTCTGAACCGTCCGTAGCTATCAGGATTTTCCCAAACAACGCCTTTTCCGTCATAGATTCACACCTCTGCACGGGGCATATACATCCTACTTTGCATGCTCTCCCGATACCTGTTGCGATCCGGCAGCGGGACGGCGATCCTTCTCTGCCCCGTCAAGTTCTTGCACGTACTTCTCTCCCCGCATCATGCAGAACAGCGCCGCAACAAACGAGAGTCCCGCACCGATGTAAAACGAGAGGGCAAGTGACGGCATGAATGCCTGTGCAAGCATCGTCGGGAACCAGATGCTCCCGGTCAGCGTTGCAAGGGTAGCCGGGGCGACCGCAACCAGCAGAGCCGGCGACATTCCGGAAAGGATCATCTGGACCGGGTTATAGCCAAGGAACGCGGCAAACAGCGCACCGGTGGGGGATATGGTGCTCATCGCGGGGACAAGCTGGACTGCCCCGGCGCTTGTCAGGCCTGCTGAAAGTGCGTGGGGAAACTCACGGGTGAGGCCAAACACAATGATCGTAAAGAACATGCCCATACTCAGGACAAACCCGGAGTTCATCAGCGTCGACATCATGCCGGAAGTGACACCACGCTCGGCAGGGGGAACAGAGTTCATGATCGCCGCAGCATTTGGCGAACTGAACATGCCGTTTCCAAGGCCCATGATCAGGAGCGCGAGTGCAAAGGGCAGGTAGTCGAAATTGTAGGGAAGAATCGCAAGGATCAGGAACGATATCCCGACGAGCACCATCCCGAATGTGCTTATCCAGCGGGCACCATACCGGTCGGAAATGATGCCGGAGAGCGGGCCCATGATCACAAACCCGATGGTCAAAGGCAGCATGTAGACGCCGGCCCAGAACGGTGTCGATTCAAAGCTGTAGCCATGCAGCGGCAGCCAGATCCCCTGCAGGAGAATGATGAGGATGACCATCACCCCGCCCCGGGCAAGGGCAGAGAGAAAACCGGCCGCGTTCCCGTAGGCAAAATTCCGGATTTTAAAAAGGTCAATCCGGAACATCGGGTTCTGTACCCTGCTCTCGATAAGGGGAAATGCAGCAAGGAGTATGACCCCGGCGACCAGCGATGCGATGACAAGGGGATTGCCCCATCCCATGGAAGAGTCGCCGTACGGCACCAGTGCGTACGTGATGCCGATCAGCAGGATCGTCAGGCCGCCAATGAAGGTGATATTGCCCCAGATGTCGATCTTCTGTGGCCGTCTCTCAAAGGCGGGCTCTTTAAGTTTGAGAAATGCCCAGATGGTGCCAATTACCCCAAACGGCACGCTGATAAGAAACACGTACCGCCAGTGGAAGACAGCGAGGATGCCCCCAATCAGCAGGCCGATAAACTGGCCCGAGAGCGCGGCAACCTGGTTGAGCCCGAGCGCCTTTCCCCGCTCATCCGGCGGGAAGGCATCGGTGAGGATCGCGGCGCTGTTGGAGAAGATGAACGCCGCCCCGATTGCCTGGATGATACGGAATATAATCAACTCGATGGCGCCGGTATTGCCGGTATCGGGCGTGAGAAAGAGGAGAAGAGAGCCAACAGTAAAGATCCCAAACCCGATGTTGTACAGCCTTACTCTCCCGTACATGTCCGAGAGCCGGCCGAAACTGAGCAGGAGCGTGGCAGTAACAATCCCGTACCCCATCAGGATCCAGAGCAGGTACTGGAATGAGGTGAGCGGGTCGATATGGATGCCATTAAAGATTGCCGGGAGAGAGATGAGGATGATGCTCCCGTTGACGGCGGCCATGAACATGGCAATTGTCGTGTTCGAGAGCGCCACCCATTTGTAACTGGTGCTTTTGCCTTCGGGTCCTGCGGCACCGCCGGCCTGAGTCTCATGGGATGTTGTCGTTTCCAAGATAATCACCGGATAGAATGGTCAAGGATAAAAATACTGCGGGCACATCCCACACCACGTGAGATGGTTCCCGGTTGGTTTTCTTAGATCATTGCAGATGTACTAGTATTTGGACTCTTTTGGCAATAACAGGAACCGTAAAAAAATGCAGGAGTCAATAAAAAAAACAGGTCTTTTTCATAAAGACAGTGAGGGGAGGATAACTGACGACGATTTCACGGGTTACGGGGCGGCAGTGCCCGGGTGGTTTTTCCTCTCAATACCCACCCGCCCTTTTTCAACCACAAGGGCGCACCCGAGTTCTTCGAGATATTTCCTGCTCTTTCCCGATCCATGGATCAGGAGCTCCGCCAGGTCTTCTTTTTCGTCGATGTCGGTGTGCAGCCGGAATGAATCTATCACTTCGCAGGAAAGCCCGGCTTCCTCTGCGATCTTCATGTGCCGCGCAAAACTCGTGCCGTAATATTCCACGTGGAACCGGGCAGGATCCTTAATGAAAATTACGTTCGTCCCGCCGCCCCGTCCCGGGACGATTGCCATATCGCTTTCCGTTTTTATGACACGCCGTATCGCATCGCCCGTCGCAAGGGGCAGGTCGGCCATCAGGATCAGGGTTGGTCCCGTTGCCTGCGGGAGGATCTCATTGAGCGACTGGTTTAAGTCTGCATCGGCAATCGTCACCTGGATAAGATCGCTGTCAAAAAGATCCGTTGCCACGATAACCGGACTACAGTTCGCATCTTTTACCGCATCCACGACATCGTCGAGCATGGCCCGGGCAAGAGTCTCACGCTCGTCCTGGCTGAACAGGCAGGACAGGCGGGTCTTGGGGTTGGCAGGTTTATAGGGGATCAGCGCGTGAGGACACATGACACACCGTGGTATGCGTGATAATCAAAAAAAGATGCTGATAAGTACATGGGGAAAAAAACCCTGCATTTAACATCTCCGGCATGAAAAATTAAAAGCAATGGAAGACCTGACCTTCACGATACAGGAAATGCCGGAGAAGACCGTTATGGGTATCGGGCGCCGGACCTGCAATGCCGACGGCAAAAGTGTTGAGGACATACCTGCCTGCTGGCAGGAGTTCCTTGCCACAAAAGCGGCAGCAAAAATCCGGCATCGCGCCATGCCGCCATCGATGTTAGCGGTCTATTCACACTATGACAGCGACTGGAAGGGCGAATATTCGTATCTTATCGGGTGCGGGGTAACAAAGGTGGACGGGGTCCCAAAAGGCATGACCGTTGAAAAGATCCCGGCCCAGAAATATGCGGTGTTCCCTGCACGGGGCCCCATGCCGGACGCCGTTATTGGCGTCTGGGCGACCATCTGGGGATCGGACCTGCCCCGCACGTATAGTGCCGATTTCGAAGTATATGATTCCCGGTTCACCCATAAAACCAACCCGGAAGTGGACGTTTACGTCGGGGTCAGGGACGAATAATTTTTAGGAAAAATCGTTTTTCTTAGCGCCGGAAATAGTCCGGAGGTATCCGAAGTTCGAACCGGGCACCGGTACCGGGTGTGCCGGTTTCGGTCAGGGTGATACCGGTAACGGCGAGGATTTCCCGTGCAAGGAATAACCCCCACCCGGTATTTTCGCCAAACCCCCGGTCGAAAATCTTTTCTTTGTTCTCCGCAGCGATGCCGACACCGTCGTCTTCTACGACAAGCACCGGGGCACCGGGTTCTTCTTTTAAAAACAGATGAACCACGGTTGCTTTTCCCCCAAACCGGATCGTGTTGTCGATCATGGACGCGATCGCTTTTTCAAACAGGAGATCGGCAAACACCGCAGCTTCGCCGCAGGAATCTTCAATCCGGATCGATTTGAGGTCGTACGTATCAATGGCCCGGTGGATAACGGAGCTGATCTTCTGCCACTGGGGCGGCTCGGTCCCAATGTTCTGGTAATCCTTGGCATACTGGAACTTCAGGCGTATCTTGTTAAGTGCAGCGCGTTCCTTGTCGATAAACGACCGTTCCTTGGGGTCTGTGACCGTCATTTCCAGAAGCTCGGTATAGCCGACGACTGCCGTCAGCTGGTTCTGGACATCGTGGCGGGTGACGCCGCCGACTATTTCGAGTTTTTTCTCAAGAAACAGAACCTTCTGGTCCATAAAGCTCGCTGCTATGGTTCTTTCGATAACCCGGTGCAGCACCGGATACCAACCCTGGACAGGCCCGGTGATTGAAAGGTAAACGGGGCGGGGGTGTTCGAGGATCGCTGCCGCCACCAGCGGATCGGCGATTTCTGCGACAACGATCACCGGGATATCTGTCCCCTGCGCTTCAAGCGAGGCGATAAGTGCGAGCCCGCTCTGCCCGTGTGCGTCATCAAAAAGAACAATGGCATCGGGTTTTTGCAGGGTCATATCGCCGGGGGACGGCCCGGGCCCGTCAGACACACGCACATGGTACCCTCCGGTGGTACTCAGATACCGTTCTGTTCCGGTGCGCCGCCCGGTGTCAGGGTCAATAAGGAATACCGAAGTCATGCAAGGTCAGGCCAATGTGCAATCTGATTTTATCTTTTTTCTTCATCCTTAAAAAATCCATGCGCCCGATTTTTTTTTTAATCGTCCCGTAAGTATCGCCATCTTTTAACAGGTACAGCAGATACATTTAGGCATGCAGCCCCGGGTGATTACTTATTCCCGCAACGTGTTTTTGCCGCTTACCACCGTCTGCCGGAACCGGTGCGGGTACTGCTCATTCCGCACACCCGTACAGGAGGGATGCGTCATGCCCCAGACCGAGGTGGAGCAGACCCTAAAGAATGGCGCAATAATGCGGTGCACCGAGGCGCTCTTTACGTTTGGCGAACACCCACAAGACGAGCCCGGGTTTGACGCATACCTGCACAAGACGGGCTATACCACCATCCTCGATTACTGCATGGCAATGTGTAAAAAAAGCATCGGATACGGCATCCTCCCCCACACAAATGCCGGCATCCTCACCTATAATGAGATGAAGAGGCTCCAGCCCGTGAATGCAAGTATGGGCCTGATGCTTGAAACAACTGCCGACATTCCGGCACATGCAACATCGAAAGGCAAGGACCCCGAAGTGCGGATCGCCATGATGGAAGATGCCGGAAAACTCCGGATCCCTTTTACCACCGGTCTCCTGCTGGGGATCGGGGAGACCCGGGCAGACCGGGAAGATTCGCTTTTTGCGATCCGCGACATCCACCGCAGGTACGGGCATATCCAGGAAGTCATTCTCCAGAACTTCTGCCCAAAACCCGGCACACAGATGGCGGCGTTTCACGTCCCGACCACCGAAGAGATTGGTGCTACGATACGGATGGCGCGGGACATCCTGCAAAAGGATATTGCCATCCAGATCGCCCCAAACCTGATCGACGCTTCGCTCCTCATCGACTGCGGGGTGGACGATCTGGGTGGGGTGTCGCCACTCACGATCGATTATGTGAACCCCGAACACCCGTGGCCAGCGATTGATGACCTCAAAAAGATTGTGGGAAACAATACCCTCCGGGAACGGCTCTGCATCTACCCGCAGTTTATTGAGAAGGGCTGGTACCACCCCGATTTGCAACCCCTAATAAACCGGCTCGCACAAACAATAAAGGCAGGGAGCAGTTCACCGTGAAACAGAAAGATCTCCTGTACACAGGCAAAGCCAAATCGGTTTACCGGACCGATGCAAAAGACCGTCTCATCGTCGAATTCCGCGATGACATCACCGCATTTGACGGCGGGAAAAAGGATGTCCTGAAAAACAAGGGAAGTTATAACGCGGAAGTGTCTGCGTTTATCTTTGAATACCTTGCAAAAAACGGCATAAAGACCCATTTTATGGGGATGCTGGATAAAAAGAGGATGATCGTCCGCCATCTTGAAATGATCCCGCTCGAAGTGATCGTGCGAAACGTCGCGGCAGGATCGCTTGTCCGCAATTACCCGATCAAAGAGGGCACGCCCCTTAACCCGCCGATCATTGTCATCGACTTCAAGGACGATTCACGGCACGACCCGATGCTCAACGACGAGATCATTGTTGCCCTGGGTATCGCGACGGTAAAAGAACTCAAAAAAATCAAAACTGTCGCGCTGGAAGTCAACCGGCTTCTTGCAGCGATGATGGCGGCGCAGGGCATCACGCTCGTGGACTTCAAGATGGAGTTCGGGCGCGGGAAAAAGACGATCTACCTTGGCGACGAGATCAGCATGGACTCGATGCGGCTGTGGGATAAAAAGACCGGCGAATCGCTCGATAAGGACGTGTACCGGTTTGAAAAAGGCGATGTGATGGCAACCTACGACCGGGTCGCCCGCCGGATCACAAAATTACCCTGATAAAAAGGGTAACAGGTACACGGGCTCGGGAAATGGGATCGTTAACCCTGCTGGTACCAGCATGATTAAACGCAAAAGAATAACGTGTCCTGTGAAAAACTATCGTATCACCCCCATATGATCGTAAGGCTGTATCATGATGACCGATGAAAAAACTGCTGAAGCGGATATGCTGAAATGGGCAAAAGGAGTTGCGCACAAGCATAACTGGATTGTCAACCCTGACGAGAAACATCTCGGTATCGTAATCCGGGGACTGGTGCGGAACCAGGAGAAATTCGGGAGACCCTACTGCCCATGCCGGCTCCGGAGCGGCGACGAGGAAAAAGATCGCGCAATCGAGTGTCCCTGTATTTACCACAAGGACGAGATCGAGAACGAAGGGCACTGCCACTGCGAACTCTATTTTAAGCCTGAATAAACGATCCTTGATTTTTTTTTTGTGCCGATGACCACCACACCCGTATCGCCGGCCTCCCAACGGGATACTGGTCTTGCACCAGTGACGGGCGAATCGCCGGGCGTCCTTATCCTTGGCAGTTTTCCCGGTCGCCGATCATTGCAGAAATCCGAGTACTATGGCAACCCGCAGAACCATTTCTGGAAGATCATCGAAGAACTCTATGGTATCGATCATACTCTTCCCTACCCGGTACGGGCAGATCGCCTCGTATCAGAGCATGTTGCGCTCTGGGACGTGATTGCCTCATGCCGGCGTGAAGGGAGTACCGATGCCCGTATCCGGGACCCGATCTTCAATGATCTCGCAGGATTTCTCAAGGCTCACCCGTCATGCCGTTGTATCGGGCTCAACGGCACTGCCGCAGGAAAATACTATCACGCGATACAGGATCCTGACCTTGCCCGTATTCCTGTATTCCTTTTGCCATCGACCAGCCCGGCAAATACCCGTTTTGTGCTGGCTGAAAAGGTCCACCGCTGGGAAGTAATCCGCATACCGCGGTAAAAAAGAGATAAAAACGTTGGTTATTATTATCGTTCAAGCCTGAATTTCAGGAATATCACGTGATATATCGCATAGAAACCGCAGAGCACGGCAGCGGTATACCCAAGGATTGCAACCCACATGATCTCTTTTGGCAGGCTGAGCGGTGACGAAAGGAGGACAAGCGATGACCCGACAACAAGCGCCGCAACGACAAGCCCGATCATGACCTTGTCGCTTGCCCGGTCAAGCGCCATCTGGAGCTTCTGGAGGTCCGTATCGACAATTTCAAGCTTGAATGTCCCCGTGGAGAGCCGGCGCAGCATCAGGTTGAAGTTGCGGGGAAGATCGAACATCACGTCAACGGCTTCCATCATCGAGTTTGTCGCCCGCTTCAGGTACGCGGCAGAGAGCGTGTTGGTATCGGCAAGCTTCTTGAGGTAGGGCGTGATCTCCTCGCCAAAATTGAACTTCGGATCGAGCTTCACACCGATATCGAGCACCATGACAAACACTTTTAAAAGGAGCATCAGGTTCATGGGCACTTTGAGGTTGTACACTCTCATGGCCTCGGTAAGTTCTGTCACCACAAGACCAAAATTGAACTGCGAGACATCGTCGCCCCCGGCCCCGAGGTCATGCATCATGATGTAGAGGTCGTCCCTGAGAGATTCCCGGTGTTCCTCAGCGATGACAATCCCGAACCCTTCAAGGGATTTGAGCATCATGTCGATATCTTCAGTTGTCATTGCAAAGAGCAGGTTGATGAACAACTGCCTTTTTTCAGGGCGGAGCACCCCGACTATGCCAAAATCGAGGAACACAACGTCCCCGTTTTTTGTCACCAGCAGGTTGCCCGCATGCGGGTCGCCGTGATAGAACCCGTCTTCGAAGATCATCTTCAGGTATGCATGGAAGCCGTTGACGCCAATCTCGTGGGGGTCGATACCCATCGCGGCAATCTCTTCAGGACTGTCAATCCGGACACCTTCGATATATTCCATGACAAGCATGTGGGGAGAAGACAACTGCGGGTAGATCTTCGGGAAATGAATACCGGGCACATTACGGAAGTTGCGCGCCATCCGTTCAGCGTTACGGCCATCGCGGGAGAAATCCAGTTCTTTTCGGATCTGGTGGGAAAAATCCTCTACCATGCCCGTGGGGTTGTACACCCGTGCTTCGGGAAATACTGCCTCTATGCGTTCCGCCATCGACTGTAAAATACCCAGATCGTTCTCAATGACCTCGGAGATACCCGGGCGCTGTATCTTAAGAGCAACCGCAGTCCCGTCCTTGAGTATCGCACGGTGTACCTGCCCGATAGAGGCGGAGGCGACGGGGATCTCATCGATCTCGCAGAACCATGCATCAGGATCGGGGCAGCATTCCTCGATCACTTTGCGGACTTCAGAAAACGGGAGGGGTTTTACATGATCCTGCAGTTTTTTGAGTTCATTGATCAGGTCGGGCGGCAGCAGTTCGGTCCTGGTGCTCATGATCTGCCCGAACTTGACAAATGTCGGGCCAAGTTCTTCGAGCGTTAACCGCATCCGCTCATAGATCGTGGAGGATTCCGCGACTTTCCCGCCAACGCCGGGAAGCCGGAACCCTGCCCTGCCGGGGAATATTTTTTCCAAACCGATACCAAAACCGTATTTCCCTAAGATATCAATGATCTGCGCATACCGCCCGATACGGGTGACCATGGATAGTGGTAGGTCTTTGGAATACTAAAACACTGCCTTTTTATACCTTTTAGACGGTCAGGAATTTTTCCTGAACAGGACAATCCGGTTGGTATTGGTACCGGACAGCATGTTGTCCACACCCCAGATGTTTGCCGTTTTGGTAAAGGTCTGCTGGTTGATGCAGATCCCCACACAGGAAAAACCGGCGTTTACCCCGAGGGGCACCACATGCTCATCAAGCCGCACGGTCTTTTTGCGCACTTCGCCGACTTCAAATGCCACATATCCCCCGGGGCGTGTGATGCGGAACAGCTCGAAAAAGACGTCGCCCATCACCGCCTCCCAGTCCCGGACCGTCCGTGCCATGGTGATTGTTTTCCCAATCGCTTCCCCGTCCAACCCGTTAAACCAGCACCGGAGCCAGTTGTCAGCACGGTACTGTACAATATCAAGGAACGGGGGAGAAGTGACCGTAAGCTGGACGGATGCATCCAAAATCCCGGGCATGGAACGGGCGTCGCCGCAGAGGAAACGGGCCGTTTTTCCCGCGCCGGAAAGGTTGCTTTTTTCAAGAGGCGTTACGCGGGAGAGCAGGCTTTTTGTTTTCCGCAGGATAAGCGCGTGGGTATCCCGGTAGCCGGGCACCTGGCTGCGTTTTTGGTTAATCCGGGCCTGGCTCTCCGGGGATACTGCCTGGTTGGGGGGGAGAGTATATACGGAAAAAAAGCCGCTTGAGTGCCCCGTGAGCCGGTTGGTGGCGACCATCGCAATCCAGCCATCGGTCGTGTCTTTGGTTCCCTCATCTTCTCGTTTGTGCAGGTACTCCCGCATTGCAACGATCTCCCGTTCGGTATCCGGGTGATAGAACATGGAGAGATCGATCTCCGCACGTTCTCCGTCACGCGGAATTCCGGCAAGCCGTTCTGCGACTTCATCCAGCTCCGGGGGGAAGAACCGGGGCATGGTCAATATGCCCGAGAGCGGGTTGGTATCGTTGGCGATGACCTGCCTCCCGCACAACCCGGCTTCGATAACCGTCGTCCCCCGCCCGGAAAACGGGTCGTACACGATGTCGCCCGGGCGTGTGAGGGATTCAATAAAGAAACGGGGCAGCTGCGGCTTAAAGCAGGCCCGGTACGAGATCTCGTGGATCGACGATGCCTGCCGCTGCCGTGCCGTCCAGAACTCGTTGGTGAACCTGTCCACTTCAAGGGAACCGATAAGGGTTTTTTCAGCCAGCGTATGCTGTCCGTTATGGCTCGTGAAGTTCTCAAGCAGGCGCTGGACGGTGAGTGTATCCGCATGTCCCATGGATAAAAGGGCCCTCTTATCTACCCGTTGGAGCGGCAGGTGTATATCAGCTGTGCTGCACGGGATTCCTGCTTTTTTTAAAAAGGGATGATCAGTTCTCCATGATTGAACTCAGCGCCGGGTGGTACCGCACCATTCCCCCGACGCCATCGAGTGCGCCGGGCACAAGGGACAGCGCCATGAGCGCTTCATCCGGGCAGGGGAACTCTACGCTGATACCCTGCTCCCGTCCGGACATGAACCCGAAATGCGGGTAGTAGAGGGGGTGGCCAACGACGATACAGATCCGGTTCCCGAGGCGCCGGCATTCCCTGAGGCCTTCCTCGACAAGAGCCGAGCCGATGCCCTGCCCCTGGAAATCGGGATGGACTGACAGGAGGGCAAGCGCAAGGGCGGGCACATCGCCATCCGGGGACTCAATCGTCACCGGGGGAAACAGGATGTGGCCGATGACCGTATCGTTATGATCCGCAACAATCGAGAGGGCGGGATCGAAAGCGCCGCTGTCCCGCAGGGTATTGATAAGCCGTGCTTCTTCGTCCTCGCCAAACGCCTGGACATTCACGTCAAAGATCTGGGAATGATCCACCGGGAGTTCGGAACGGACAATATAGGAAGCCATCCTCCAGTATACGCAGGCAGAGTAGAAAAGGAGGTGGTTTGGCCACATCCCCATAAAAAAGGGAGATTTATGCCGAAAGAATCGCGCTGACTTTTTTTGCCATAAACCCGGCAACAACAGCGGCAAGCCCCATGACGATCATGAACGCGCCGGCGATTAAAGGAAGGAGTGCTGCGGCGATAAACGGGTATACGAGCAGCAGGATACCAAATATCAGGCTGATAAGCCCCAGCACACCGTTTCCGGCATCTTTTGTTTTAAACGCGTGGTACAGGTGGGAAATACCGATAAAGCAGCCCCAGAACCCGATGAAAATAACAAAGAACGCGAGTAAAAAGAGCGTGCTGAACAGCGGATAGAGCAGGATGACAACACCGGCAAGGATGTTGATGATCGCAAGGAACAGCTTCAGGCCCCAGTTGGACTTGTCCACGACAAGGCTCGCGATAGAAAACAGGCCTCCGACCAGCCAGAAAGCGCCAATAAGCGTGATAAAGAGAATCGTCGTGATGCCCGGCGTCGTAAGGAACATAATCCCGATAACAACGGAAAGGATCCCCCAGAGAAGGATTACCCACCATGGCATAATGCTTGAACACATCATTTTTTCCGGATTTGCAACAACGTCTGTCATTATTACCTCAACTTGTTTTTGAGGTCTTATGTATTTCGATCATTTTTTTATTTTTTTACCAACACCTGCCACGTGAAATCGTGCAAAAGAGAAATCCCATAAGTCAAGCGGCGGAAGAACGGGGCACGCCATCAAAGAGAGTTCCCGCTATCAGGGATCATCGCTGCCACAAAATCCGGACATATCCCGGAAGGTAGTGTACACGAAGTGCTGTAAAAAGTGAAGATGCCCTGTATCCAACAGTGAATTGGAAACAAAGAGGAACAGGGCAATGAATCTAAGCGACATCATACTAAATTACCTTACCGATAACGAAA
>JBDKTL010000013.1:0-12896 GCA_039698055.1 Methanoregula sp.
TGCGCAACTACAAGGAAATTGATGTAATCCAAGTCGGTTATCTTCCGTGACTTGTCCACGGTCTTTTCTTCTGTCGTTAAATTATTTTGATCTGCCGGTTTGATCCCGCTTTTGCGTAAGTCCTATGCTTTTTTAATGCAGGGGTCATTAAAGAATCTGGCAAATCTGGTTTCCCCCCATCGCGATTTTTTACGACAAACGGGTGCTCAACCGGCGATTTTTCCCTTGCCGCATATAATAAAAAGAAGGATTAGTAGTGGGGCACTTTTTTAAGCGTGATATCCATGACACCCCGGTGCACCCGGTACGTGCTGTGGATCACGTCTATTTGTTTGTCCAGTTTGATCACGGTTGTGCTGTTATCCACGCAGATACGCACCTCATCCGGCTGGATGTCTGCATACGGGGCGTGAGCCGGGTCAGGTGGCAGCCCGGCGGTAACGAAAATGTTGCTGTCATTTTCCAGCACTTCGTAAGGTACTTCCCCGTCATCATCATCACCAACCACCCCAAAACTGGCCGGATCTCCGGATGGCTGGCGCGTGACGATGGTATACCCGATAATACGGGCGTGCTGCGCTTCCGGCATACTCCTGACAAGTTCATCAACAATCTTTGCCAGGTTGTTGAAGACCTCATCATACGGATTGTTGGGATTATTCTGCATTGGTTCCTCTTTTTTATAGGATATAGCGATCTTTTTTTCGCTTCACGATACCGTTTTTCTCAAAACGTTTCAGGATTTCTGCAAGTTCATCCGGTGGGCTCCCGGTCGCATCTGCAAGTTCTGCATACGACAGGGACTCATGGGAAAGTGCAATGAGTACAGTAAATTCTCGTTCGCTCCTGAATAAATCCTTGTGGTTGCGGGCAATGTCATTGAACTTTGTTTCGATATCGTGGCCAAGGTTCTCAAGCGTGCTGAGGAGCTGGTCCTGCGCACGGATCATCTGCCCGAACATCGCGATGGACTGGCGGAGGTGTTCACCTTCTGCATTCTGCTCTGCTTGTTCCCGCATGACCATGCTGCTCTGCATACGCTGCAGGCTGACATCCACCAGAATATCGTTTGCCAGGTAGTAGTATTTTCTTCGGCGCTCATCGATCTGGCAGGACAGGATCATCTCCCGTTCCATCATCTGGAGATGCTCGATCACCGCTTTAGGCGAGAGGGTCAGCGTTTCCGAGATCTCCGTAACAAAACAAGGCTTCTGCCGCAGCAGTTCGATGATTCGCCGCCGGTTCCGGTTCCCGAGGATATCCAGCAGCCGGGAGACCTCTTCCACATCACGCATATTTACTAAATGTTAGTTTTTTCAGTATTTAAAACAATAATATTTTTCTGGCATGGTACCCGATATTTTTCCGTTATGCTTTTTCAAGCACCGATTAAGTAATGGGCAGAGGTTTTTTGCCCGGACTCTCACGTCAATGAGAACGTTGCGCCCCGCAGGATTTTCCGGTTTTTATGTACTAACAATTTCAAAAAAATAATATCCTCATTATATTCATCAACAATCATTAACTGTTCAGCAGACAAACAAGTACTGGAGATGGAATATGGAACGACAACCTGTTCAGTCGTGCATCCTGCGATCCGTAGGATACGATGACAATTTAAAAAATATGGAGATTGAATTCCATTCTGGACTCATTTACCAATATTCGGGTGTCCCATCCAAAGTATACGCCGACCTGATGAGTTCTGCAGCTGTCGGGAAATTCTTCACAGATAAGGTCCGGAACCGGTTCCGGACCAAGCAGATGGTGTGCAAAGGCACCTGATCATCAACCCTGTTTTATTTTCGTGGGGCTCTTTACAAGGAAGAGCGCTCAATAAAAAAAAAGGAAAAATTATTCAAAGAGCCGGTAGTTCGGTGCTTCGTCTGTTATGAGAATATTGTGAGGATGGCTCTCGGTCATGCCGGCGTTTGTAATCCGGACAAATTTTGCTTTTGTGTGCATCTCGGCAATTGTCAGGGAACCTGAGTAGCCCATTGCGGATTTCAGCCCGCCTACTAACTGGTAGATCACTTCACCGACATGACCCACGTATGGTGTTACCCCTTCGACGCCTTCGGGCACAAACTTTGTTGAACCGATCTCTTTTTTCTGGAAATACCGGTCGCTGGACTGGCCGCTGCTCATGACACCCAGTGAGCCCATGCCCCGGTACTGTTTGTAGCGCCGGCCCTTGATGGTAATAATTTTTCCCGGTGCCTCATCCGTGCCGGCAAACATGCTGCCAAGCATGACGGTATCGGCACCGGCAGCGATCGCTTTTGCCACATCCCCGGAATAGCGGACGCCCCCGTCTGCGATGATTGGCACACCGGCTGGGCCCATGATGTCTGCCACATGTGCAATCGCCGTCACCTGTGGGACACCGGTACCCGCAACGATACGCGTGGTACAGATTGAACCGGGTCCGATACCCACTTTAATCCCGTCCACGTTTGCTTCCAGCAGGGCTTGTGCTGCTTCACTGGTTGCGATATTGCCGGCAATGACATCGGCACTGACACTGCCTTTGATATCTTTGACCGCTGCAACCACTTTCATATTATGTCCATGGGCGCAGTCCACAATCAGTGCGTCGGCACCATGCTCATCAAGGAGGGTTGCCCGGGCAAAATCAAAGGGTCCGACTGCTGCTGCAACACGGAGATTCCCTTTTGCATCCCGGGTTGCATTTGGGTACTGTCGTTTTTCCAGGATATCCTGCATCGTAATAATACCGATCAGTTTTCCCTTTTTATCGACAACGGGGAGGCGCTCGACTTTGTTGGTGTACATGACTTCAAGCGCTTTTTCCCCGGTAATATCCTCCTCTGCGGTGATGGGCTTCCTGGTCATGATGGTCGTGATGCTCTCACCGCCCTGACGGGACACAATCGCCCGGACATCACGCCGTGAAACAATCCCGATGATCTTTCCTTTATCAACGACCGGTACCCCGCCGATACTGTACTGGTTCATCAGCCGCTCGGCATCCGAGACTGTTGCACCTTCTTCCACGTAGAGCACATCGCGCTCGATGAGCTCTTCAGCCTGCTTGACAAAGATGAGCTCCTGGAGTTCGTGCTCGGGAGTCATATTCCGGTGAATAACCCCGATGCCTCCCTCCCGTGCGAGCGCGATGGCCATCGTGGACTCGGTCACCGTGTCCATCGCAGCAGACACAAGCGGGATGTTCAGGTTGATATTTTTGGAAAACTTTGAACGGGTATCGGCCTCGGCAGGTTCAATCCACGAAGCCTGTGGTTCGAGCAGCACATCGTCAAAAGTGAGGGAAAGCGGGACATCAAGTTTTTTGGTAAACATACTTCACCTGATTCTGGCAAGTGCGGTCATGACGAGGTCTTCGCGGATGGTCGTGTTCCTGTCGCCTCCGCAGACCATCCCCCGCACGCCGATAATATCCGGATCGATTCGTTTCAATGCATCGATATCTTCAAACTTCAGCGAACCTGCAAGTGCGGTGCCGAGCCCGAGTTTTTTGTTGGTGTCGGTAAATGAGCGGAGCACTTCCTCGTTCATGAAGGAAAACGTGCTCCTTCCATCTTTCACACCGGTGTCAACCATCGCAAAATCGGCGCCACACTCTGCTGCGATCGGTGCCATATCAAAGGGAGAGATTGAATTCATCCGTTCATAATCCGAGTAGCCGGCGATTACGACAAACTTTTTCGGGAATTCGTCCTTGACTGCCTTTACGACGGCAGAGATGACGTCACGGGCCCTCTCGTTTCCGTTGAAAGCCAGCCCAATCTTCACGTAGTCTGCACCCGCACAGGCGGCACCATACGCGGTCAGCGCAGCACCTCCCGGTTTATACGAAAAATCGCCGATTGCCGCACTCACCGGTTTTTTACAAAATTCCTTGATCTCGCGGATCACCCAGGGAAAATTTGCACCAAGTGAGCCCTCAGAAGGCTTTTTTACATCGATAATGTCAGCGGCTATCGAGCTTTTTGCTTCGTCAATGCTGCTGGGGCTGACCAACAATTGCATAAAGTTTAATGATCTTTTATCCTAATAGTGATTGCTATACCCATGGAACTGGTGCTTGCGATGGATTTGCGGCGCAATTTGGTCGTACATGGCCAAAAGGGCGAACGTGCGACATATAAACCGCTGGACTGGGGCTGTTCTCCGACGGCAGAACCGGTAGGTTTTATCCGTTCGATCGCGCCCCGGTACCTGTATATTGCAGATCTCGATCGCATCGAAGGCACCGGTTCTCATGATGAGATTATCCGTGATTGTGCGAGGCTCGTGGACCGCTGCTACGTTGACCGGGGGTGCCGTTTTCCCGGCGACATGCTCACCGGCGAGCATATAACCAATATTGTCGGCACGGAAACCGGGGGAGCCGATCTGCAAAAATATCATGGGGGCTTGTTGAGTATCGACGTGAAAGAGGGGCATGTCCTCCCGTTGGGTGTTGATCCCGTTGACATGCTCGCATCTGTCAAGGACGCGGATTTTGACGGGTGTATCCTGCTGAACCTCGGTGCGGTCGGAACACAAAAAGGCATTGACCCGGTAACCCTTCATGCCTGGAGGTCAGCGTATGACGGACGATTGTTCTATGGCGGCGGGGTTGCAACCGTTGACGATCTCGAAGCGATCGGCCGTGCTGGTTTTGACGGTGCAATTATTGCAACCGCACTGCACCGGGGTGCTGTCCCGCTTGCATGGATCCGGGAGGGAACCTGTTGTTAATAACTATAGAAGGAATAGACGGGAGCGGTAAAAGCACGCTGCTGTCAGCGCTCAAAGGGCTGTTGGCCGATCTCGATCCGATTTTCACCCGGGAACCGGGTGCAACATGGGTGGGCGAATCAGTACGCCGGGCGATTGCCGAACAGATTGATCCGATCACAGAAGCTACGCTTTTTGTTGCGGATCATGCTGCCCATCTCGCAAAAATAATTCGCCCGGCACTCGCTGATGACCGGCTTGTTATATCCGACCGGTACACGGACAGCCGGTACGCTTACCAGTCCGTCACCCTCGATGGCGTGATCCCAGATCCTCTTACATGGCTCAAAGCAATGCACAACGGCTGGTCGATTGTCCCGGACAAAACCTTCCTGCTTGTCATTCCTATTGATGATGCACTTCTCCGGCTCTCAGAAAAGACCGGGCGGGAACATTTCGAGCGGCGCGAGATCCTTGAAAAAGTCCAGAATAATTATCTTGAATATGCCCGGGCCGAACCCTCCCGGTTTGTCATCGTCGACGCAAAAAAAGATAAAAATGAGATGGCGGCGTTTGTCGCACAGGCCATCCGGTTTACTTTGCAATCGTCACGATCACATCGCCGACCGTGATGACATCCACTTTTGACCCTTCTTCCATATAGGAATACTTCGGGGTAAATGCATTCTCCGGGACGGCAACATCCATCCCATCAAGTTTGATCGTTTCTGGCGGGTGAGCCAGTTCTTCAGGTGAGAGCGCCTTGATTGCGTTCATGAACTCCTGCGCCTGTTTGCGGAACGTGGGCCCGATGACCGAGCGGTTGAAGTCGATATCTGTGATCACCCGGTCGAGTTTTGCCATGTCCGTACGCCAGTGAACGTCAGCATTGAGCGTGCGCCCGGTGTCGCCTTCATCGTTTACTGTATGCGGTGCGTAGACGGTGACTTTCCCGATGGGCGCGTTGAGGGCAAGGCCGGTGTCGTGCTTGTACTTGCGGACTTCTGCGACTACCTTCACGAGCAGGTTTCCTTCTGCGCGGGCTGCATCATCGTCATAGGTGAATGAAACCCACGGCTGATTGTGAACACTGCCGTTGCCAAGGTACGAGTAACATTCCTCCGCAAAGTAAGGTGTGAACGGTGCAAGCATCCGGCAGAGCGCGTCGTATGCAGTATGGAGCACAAGACAAGCGCTTCGGCGCGATGTATCGTTTGCATATAACCGGCCTTTGGAGAGCTCGATATAGTTGTCGGCAAGCACGTCCCATGCAAATTCACGGATTGCCTTTAACGCGATATCGAACTGGTAATGTTCAAGCGCATCCGTTACTGCCTCTATCGTATCCGAGAGCCTGACCAGCAGCCAGCGATCGGCAAGAGCCGTAACCGGGGCATTCTTGTCAAGCCCCTCTTTTTCCAGCTGGATCAGGGCATACCGTGCGATGTTCCACATCTTGGTCTGGAACCGGGACGCTGCAACCACGTCATTCCAGGAAAACATGATGTCAGAGCCCATCGCCGCGCCGGTGGCAGCCCATTGCCTGAGGGCATCTGCACCGTATTTTCCGACAAGCTCTTCGGGCACGATCACATTGCCCCGGCTCTTGCTCATCTTGAAACCGTCTTCGCCAAGCACCATACCGTTGACGACAATCTCATCCCATGGCTTACTGCCGGTCAGTGCGACCGACCGGAGAATGGAGTAAAATGCCCATGTCCTTATGATATCGTGGCCCTGGGGGCGGATCTGTGCCGGGAAAATTTTTGGTTTCCCGCTGCCGTCCCAGCCGGTAACGTTGAGGACGCTGATCGATGAATCCATCCACGTATCAAGCACGTCCTGTTCCCCGGCAAATTCGGTGCTGCCGCACTTCGGGCACGGGTGCTTTGGCTGTGTCAGCGTAGGATCGCACGGCAGATCGTTCTCGTCTGGCACCACAATCTCGCCGCATTGTTTACAGGACCAGACCGGAATCGGCGTGGCAAAAACCCGCTGGCGGGAGATGCACCAGTCCCATTCCATCTGGGTGATCCAGTTTTCCATCCGCAAAAACATGTGTTCCGGATACCACTTGATCTGGCGTGCGGCATCCAGTATCTCGTCCTGCCGGATCCTGACAAACCACTGGCGTTCGGAGAGGATCTCGATGGGTGTTTTGCAGCGCCAGCAGGTGCCGACGCGCTGCTCGAGTTTTTCCTGTTTATGGAGGATGTCTGCCGATTTCATATCCAGAAGGATCGCTTTTCGGCATTCTGTTGTGTTCATCCCTTTGTACTTGCCGGCAATGTCGGTCATCCTGCCTTTGCGATCGATTGCTTTACGGAGGGCAAGGTTGTGCTGTTTCCACCAGTGGACATCCTGCTTGTCCCCAAACGTACAGATCATAACCGCACCCGAACCAAACGACGGATCAACTGCCTCGTCCTGCACGACCGGAACCTGGTGCCCAAAGAGTGGAACGGTCATGGTCTTTGCTTTCAGCGCGTGGTACCGCTTGTCTTCGGGATGAACCGCTACTGCAACGCAGGCTGCGAGAAGTTCCGGACGGGTGGTTGCGATTTCCACGCCATCGAAATCGAAATAGTTGAGCTGGGTCTCGCGATCTTCGTAGGTAACCTCTGCAAATGCGATTGCCGTCTCGCACCGGGTGCAGAAGTTTACCGGGTGCTCGCTCTGGTAGATGTAGCCGGATTTAAGCATCCTCAAAAACGAGAGCTGGGTTTTTGAGTAATACTTCGGCATCATCGTGATGTACTCGTTGCTCCAGTCGGTAGAAAATGCCATGCGCCGGAGCGTGAGACGCATCTGCTCGATATTTTTTATCGTGAGATCCCGGCACATCTTACGGAACTCTTCGCGGGAGACATCGTTTTTGGTGATATGGTTGAGTTCCTCCACTTTCACTTCCGTGGGAAGCCCGTGGCAGTCCCACCCCTGCGGGAACATCACGTTAAACCCTTTCATCCGTTTATAGCGGGCAAAAAAATCGATATAACACCAGTTCAATGCATTGCCGATATGGAAATTGCCTGTCGGATAGGGCGGGGGCGTATCGATCACGAACTGCGGTTTGTCCGAGTTGGGGTCAAAGTAGTGGTCCTCGTCGCGCCAGGTATTCCGCCAGCGCTCCTCCACCACGGCAAAATCATAGTTTTTTGGCAGCTGATCAGAGGGTACCATTCCGCAAAGGATTGGTCGTTAAATAAAATATAGTGATCGTATTGCGTGATATGGAAAACCCGGGCAACCTCAACCATGACAGGGTACCAAATTTCGCAAACGATAAGACTCTTGTCATGTGAGAACACAATAACTAACCTATGGAAAAACAGCGGGGACTGGGGTACGCTGCGGCACTTGGCGGCGGGGCAATTCTTGTGGGTCCTTACATTCAACCCCCGTGGCTGATGGCACTTATCATCATCCTGTTTGCCCTGGTCCTCCTGCGGTTTTTCGGTACAAAATATCTTACCTATACTTTCTGTATCCTTGCCGGGCTCTATGGCGTCGGGCTTCTCCCGTTTTTTGTTCTTGCGACCACTCTTGCCATGCTTTCGCTGGGTGAACTGGTCTTCCAGTCCTCAGGAGTCGACGATCTCAATACTTACCTCTATTATGTGATCTCTACGGCATGGGCGGGTATGCTTGTCATGGTGTATCTCCATGAAAAAGCGATGCTGATGCTGGTCTTTGGTATCGTTGCTGCGGTACTCCTGAAAGTAATCCTCTTAAAATACGAAGATTCTCTTGTCCTTGAAGGGATGGGCATCGCGATGACCATGTACCTGATAAAGGAGCTGAATTACAAGGCCGATCTCCAGATCGTGATAATTGCCGTGCTCATCGCGTTTGCCTTTGGATATTTTGCGTTCCGGTCAAAGACGGCAGACCTGTCAGGACTGTTCTCCGCTGCGCTTGTTGGCATCACGCTCATGGTCTTTGCCGATGCCCGCTGGTTCATCATCATGCTCGCATTTTTTATTCTCGGATCGGTCTGCACCCGGTATAAGTTTGAATACAAAAAGCGGATTGGCGTTGAGCAGGGACAGAGCGGGGCACGGGGATATCGTAACGTATTTGCAAACGGGATTACTGCGGCAGCGGCAGCAGTACTCTATGGCGTCTTTCTTGAACCGGTTTTTATTGTCATGTATGTCGGATGCGTGGCGACTGCGGCAGCAGACACGATGGCAAGTGAAATCGGTGTCACGGGGGGGATTCCCTACATGATCACGACGCTGAAAAAAGTTCCTATCGGCACAAACGGCGGGGTGACCTCCAAGGGAGAACTGGTTGCCCTTCTTGGCGGTTTACTGGTGTCGCTTGTCGCACTGGCGCTCAATGTTATCACCCCATGGATGGCAGTCGTGTGCACGATAGCGGGTTTTGTCGGCACCAATATCGACAGTGTTGTCGGTGCGACGCTGGAGAACCGGGGTTTTCTTGGCAATGCCGGAACCAACCTGGTTGCAACGATTGGGGGGGGGCTCTTTGCCGTCGCGTTCTATATGGCGGTCCATTAATTAATTTGCTGGATGAAAAAAAATTTAATAACGTTCTGGCAGTAGTGACGAGCCAGGAACAAAGTCAAAAAGGGCGCCTGAATAAGTAAACATCATTCAACAAAAACCTGTTTTTCGTCGACGAAATGCCTCTATGCCAAAAAAATAAAAATCAATACTTGTACCAGCGCCCTTTACTGTCATATTCTCCCATCGTCTCCCTGACCGGGACAGGGGTTCCCGCAATCTTTTTGAAAAAAACTGCCTTGTACGACAGGAGAAGCGGCAGGAGGAACAGGAGCCCGATAAAGATCATGACAGCAGTAATCCACATCCCGTCCGGTCCTATCATCCGGGCGAGTTCCGACGGGGTTATTGCTGAAAGCTGCGTCTCGTTATATGTCGTGAGCGGCTGGAGCTGACTGAACAAAAATCCTTCCCAGATCACCGAGCACAGGAAAAAATCCACAAAGCAGAGGATGGCACAGACAAGGTAAAATGCAATCGCTTCTCCGGTATGGGCGACGGTGAGTTCAATACTGCGCCGGATGGAATCAAACACTTTTGTCTCTTCAAACACTGCCGCAGTATCGGAAAAAAAGGTGAGAAAAAATGTCGGGATCATGATGAAGAGCGAGATCAGGGCAAGCACGGTTACATCCGGGGGTGCTCCGGTTGCAAAGCTTGCCGTGACGAGGATCAGGACAAAGATGAGCAGCGTTGCAAACATGACGACCAGCAGGGGCAGCAGCACCCGGAAATAATATTGAGCTCCCTTTACGAGCAGGGTCCTGGCATTTCTCTCTCCGGAATGGATAACCGCATAGCTGCCAGCGACAAACACGATCATGACGAGTCCCGAAATGACGAACAAACGGGTGGCAAAAAATGTTCCGTAGAGGCTCAACAGGATCCAGAGCGCGCTGGCAAGCAGACCGGCTGCCATACCGGAAATCCAGAGCGCGGGTGTCTGGCCAACGCACCGGACCGCTTCTTTTAACTCCTCGATAGCCATGGTTACCTGACCCGTGGCATGGCAATAATTTCCCGCACCTGCAGATCAAAGAAGTTTGCCGTGTGCGCCGGACGGATCACGCAGACCGTATCTGCGCCGCTGGCAGTACCTCCAACGGCGATCACTTCATCTTCCACTCCAATGGCACCCTGGTCCGATGCGATCAGCACACATTCAACGGCGACTTTCAGGCCAACAGCGACAACCCGGCGGAGCGCTTCTGCAATGGCCTCCGTGCGCGATCCCCCGCCAACCTTTGGGGAACGCGAGAGGGCACGTTCAAGTCCTGAAAGTGCATGGGTGCCGGTAATAATTTTCACGCCCTCATTTCGGAGGTGCGCTGCAATCTCCGGTGCGAACTCCCATTCACCGGGTTTTGCAAACCCGATCACGTGCGTAACAACAACCAGCCGGATACCGGTGCCTTTTACTGCCTGGAAAAAAACCTGCGCCGTTTCCCCCGAGCTGCTTGCGACAACAATTGTTGTAATCTGTAATTCCTGTGCCCGCTCAACGGCAAAACGGGCCGAATCTCCCGTATTTTCTTTCCCGGGCTTATCAAAATAATATGATGTTTTTGCGGTAAACGTCATAAGTACATTTTAATAAGCAGCCATGAAAAACTTTGTCAGATTCTTAAAATCAAACAATCGCAATTAAAAAATTTTCATCAATGTTAAAGAGGAACTGACATGATCACCCTAGCTCTTGCAGGAAAGCCAAACTGCGGAAAGTCGACCTTTTTCAAGGCGGCGACTATGGCAAACGCTGAAATTGCAAATTACCCTTTTACAACGGTCAATCCCAATTTTGGTGTTGCGTACGTGCGGACGAAGTGCCCGTGCCATGACCTTCACCTTACCTGCGGGCACTGCGTGGACGGGAACCGGTTTGTCGCGGTCAACTTAATCGATGTCGCAGGACTCGTACCGGACGCGCACAAGGGCAAGGGACTGGGCAACCAGTTCCTCGATCACCTCCGGCAGGCAGATGCGATCCTGCATATTGTAGATGCAAGCGGCGGCACTGACAGCGAAGGAAACCCGGTGGGAGCAGGCAACCATGACCCTGCCGAAGATGTCAAATTCCTTGGCTACGAGATGACGATGTGGGTATACGGCATCCTTGACAAGCACTGGTCGCGGCTTTCCCGCCAGGCGTCGGTCAAGACGTATTCCATTCACCAGGGAATTTCCGAAGTATTCACCGGTCTTGGGATCACACCGGAAGATATCCGCGATGCGGAGATGCTGCTTAAGATCGATCTTGTCCACGCAAACATGGAAGATCTTGTCCCGTTCTGCGCAGAAATCGTAAAAATTTCCAAACCGATGATCGTTGTCGGGAATAAAGTCGATGAGGCGCCGGAAGCGTTGCGGGCAAAACTTGCGGAAGCAAAGGTTGCGTTTGCAAGCGCGGCATCGGAACTTGCGCTCAGGAATGCCGCAGCGGCACATGTCATCACCTATCTCCCGGGTGATCCCGAATTCCGGGTGGCAGAGGGTGTCACATTATCTGCTCCCCAGAAAGCCGGGCTCGCAAAAATTGCCGGTGTAATGAAGGAGAACGGCGGCACGGGCGTCCAGCAGGCGATTAACCGGGCAGTCTTTGAACTTCTCGACCGGATTGTCGTGTATCCTGTTGAGGATGAGAACCATCTCTGCAACAAGCAGGGCGACGTACTGCCGGATGCATTCCTGATGAAAAAAGGATCGACCCCGCATGATCTGGCATTCCAGGTTCATACCGATATCGGCAAGGGATTTTTATACGCGATCGACGCCCGGACGAAAATGCGTATCAAAGAAAACCATGTTCTCAAAGACGGGGACATCATAAAAATCGTAAGTGCGGCGAAGTAGGCGCGGGTAAACGGCGTGGTCTGACGATTGTCATCTAATTGTCTGACACTCCTGCCGCTCTTTGAGAAAAAAAGCCTGATTACCTCCTCTTTTCGGGTTAAAAAAAGTGATTTTCCCACAAAGTTTATCAATCGATAATGTGAACACTGGAATTACCGAGATAGAGAATAACGGTAGGAGGTGGATTCATGGGTGGAGAAATATACCAGGCACAGGTGATTCGGAATTTCTTTGACTGTATCACCGGGACTGACCGGAACCTGACACGCATCTATATGTGCGTGATGAGCCTTGCAAAACTCCGCATGGAGGCTCCCGAGAAGATGGCGGCACTCGTCGACCAGCTGAGGAAGAGCAAGATCCAGAAGGAACTGTCGGTCGACATCCTGGATTACATGTGCGATGCCGCAAACCAGCTCGAACTCACCCAGGTGCAGACCGCGTTTGGCGTCAAGGATATCCGGGAAGTTGCACAGGACTTCACCGGGATCAGTATGGACAGTTTGTAACCGGGCTGAGAATCACATTTTTTGAAGAAAGTCAAAGTAAAATCTTATGAACTTTGTATTTTTGCGTTACCGTTAGAAGGCGCGCATTAACAGTATTTTTGTTACATTCAGTTCATTGAAAAAAATTTAAAAAAATTATATCGTTTTTTTAGGTTTCTTTTCTGTATCTTCAGGTAGTGTACACGAAGTGCTGTAAAAAGTGAAGATGCCCTGTATCCAACAGTGAATTGGAAACAAAGAGGAACAGGGCAATGAATCTAAGCGACATCATACTAAATTACCTTACCGATAACGAAAA
>JBDKTL010000014.1:0-54768 GCA_039698055.1 Methanoregula sp.
AAATCACGAGATATCTCGGCAACCGGCTTTCCCCTCAGCCATCGCTTGATCATTCTCGCAATGTCTCGATCTGATAACTTACTCACATCGATATTTAGATTCGATGTCAAATGATTTCGGGATACTACAGCATGGCAGTTAGGTGAAAAAAGAAATAAAATAATTACCGGCCGTAGGTTACGTACGTTTCACCGAATTGGACTACATGCCCATCCATTGCTGTGGCAAGCTGGCTTTTATCTGCACCGGGGGGAAGGGACAGGATCGTATCGATGCCATAGACTTTAAAGAAGTAGCGGTGTGTCTGGCCCCTTGGCGGGCAGGGTCCGTTATACCCGATCCTGCCAAAACTGTTGATACCCTGCACAGCCTTTACCGGGAACGTGATTTCCGGTGTTTTTGGAAGGCTCTCCGGTATGAGCCTGACAAGTTCAATGTTCCATGCAAGCCAGTGGATAAATCCCCCGCCTTTGGGAGAATCGGGATCGGTGCAGATGATGGCAAGCGATTTTGTCAGGTCCGTATTTACCCCCCCGACATCGATTTCAGGAGATTTATCTTCACCATCGCAGGTGTAGGCATCCGGCAGGTTCAGGACGGAAATTTTAATCTCAAGAGTTTCCATGTGTATCCTCCTCTTATACAGCGAAGATTCACGGTAAGACTGATAAAGGTGCGGGTTATAGTATCCGGCCGGATGTAATGTGACGGAAAGGAAATTTCATCAGGCTCAAAGAACCGGCCGGGGAAAAATATCCGCAATGGCTTTTAAAGCGCCCCTGGATATATACAGGTCTGAGATCCCGTTTCCACATCTTTAAAGTCTTAAAAAAAAGAGAAGTACTAAAAACACAGGGCAATACCCCTTGAACATGAACTAACGCGGTCAATAATGGTGAAGAGTTCTCATGATGCCAGAACCAAACACCGATCCTGTATTTGTGATAAACAGGATCTGCCTGCTGCTGGTTCCTGTTCCGGGCTACCTGTAATAATCAAACCGCACATGCCGGTTTCTGGAGGATAAAAAAATGGATTACCTGCGGATTCTTACCGGGAAACAGGAGCCTTTCCCTCTTTATGACAAGGTGATTGCATGCCTGGCAAACAAGCAGGACTTCCCCGATCTCCTTGAACCCATCTACCGTGAAGCCATGAAACTGGATGATGAGTCGCTTGACCGGTTCCGGTTTGCACTTCTGCGGCTCCAGCTGTATGCAGATATTCATAGGAATGAAGACCTGGAAAAAGCAATGCAGATCAAATATGTGGCACAGGTCCTGGAAAAAGTAATATTTGGCGCGCTCGTGATGGAACGGGAAGAATCTGACCAGGGTTAAGGGAAAAAAAGCGCTACCAAAAAGATATTATCGGGGTAATTTGTGCACTGGTGATACCTATAAGTGCCCTCCCGTTCAATAGGTAACCAGAAACAATCCGATATATATAACGGGTGAATTCCTCCCCTGTCTTTAAGAATACGATTATCAATCCATACCGGAGATTATTATGACATCACGCATGCATGCCCCGCACACCACCTGCCCGGGGTGCCAGGAAGAGGTTTTCCTTGATGAGCTCGTCGCGGGCAAATGTCCGCTGTGCGGGTGCTCACTGGAAGATTTCGAAGAGACGATCGGAGAGTACGAGGGGATACTCGACCGGTCTGACCTGTCGTGGCTGATCTTCAATTATTTCGTCTTTAAAAAGTTCGTCGATCTGGGTGTCCCCCCCCACCAGATTATGGAATTTGTTGCAACCTATGAACAGAATGCCGAAAAGCCGCCCGAAGAATGGACACAGACGACATTCTCGCTCGATGTGCCCATGGGGATCTGGGACCAGATCAGGCCGAAACGATGTAATAAATGCAACAAACTGTTCTTCCGTGGTGGGAAGAAACTGATCACCGGTGATATGCGCCACACAAAAGTTCAGGTGCAGTACCTGTGCGATCGGTGTTGACCGTAAGTCCTCACCATTATCTTTTTTTTAATACGTTTACCCGACTAGGATATCTGCCCTGTTGGATGTGGCACACGCAGGTGCCTGCATATCATTTTCGTTCTTGTGACCGGGTGATCAATCCCGTAATGAAACCACGATGATAATGCCGATAATAACCAAAGCGGCAAGACTGATGATAAGCGGGAAAAATACGTCCAGACCTGCAACTTCACTGGGTGATTCAGGAAGGGGGGTTGGTGAGAGAACATTAGACTCCCTGATGGTAAGAAGGGCTGTTCCAAGGACATCATCGTCTGATTTCAGCCATCCCACCCGGACAGAATAATTACCCGCGGATAATCCCGGGGAACTGAGCGTAAATGACCACGAGTTCCGGTTGGTTCCTGCGACGACAGGTACCGGTTTTGATACTATCACGGCGCCGGATTGCCGGTCAATAATCGCAACACGGAGTGTATTTTCAGGACCGACCTGTGTCGTTCCGGTGATGGTAATCTGTTCGCCGGTGGTCTGGGTTGGCAGGTGTAAATCGGCATGGGCATCCAGAATTTTATTGAAATTCACCTCAGGATCTTCAACGGAAATATAGGCTGAGGTAAAACTATCATCCGTTTTTGAACGATTCACGGCACTAAGGATGGTGTCAACTGCCGGGTGGACATCTCCCCTCAGGTTATCCTTCAGGCCGATTTGATCGATTATTTTACCCATATTTGCTATCTTTATCCCGTCTGACCAGTACAGTGGCTCGATCTCAAGTCCCCCATTTTTACCGGGGTCCTGCACAAGCACTGCGTACTGCCCGGTGGAAAATTTCCGGGTCTCCTCAGGTTTGATTACAAAGGTAAGCATACCTTTTTTATCAGGATTAACCGTTTTGACGTCAAAATACTGGCGGCCGATTACCCAGACGGCACAGGTTCCGTTTGTTGCCTGCGTCCCGCTGAGCGTCATCGTGTCGCCTTTTACAAGGACCTGTGGTGAACTGGCAGTGAGCGTGATTTCACCAGCGGCGGCAGGGAGGACACAGAAATGTATGAGCAGGATGAGTACTCCTAATGCAATTATTCTGTGTGATGACAACCAGTTCCCCCCGCGTGTATCGTACTTATTATTTGAGTGGATGGGAATTGATAAAGGATTTCCGTCTTTGTATTGACCGGTATGAAAACTGGATGCGTGCTGATGTAATGGCAAATCCGGTCATCGGCAAATAAAGTGCCGGGAACGGGCGCATAAAAAAAGGGTGGTGAACTGCTGTAATCCCTCAAATCCCCGGCAAATCCGTTTAGTATGTCCGCCCGACAAGCGTTGCCTTGCCCGGCTTGCCGCAGACGATACATGCTCCTTCGCCCTCGCTGACATAAGGTGAACGCACGTCAGTTCCAAGGATGCTGGAACTGGTTTTTTCTTCAATGATATCGGCGCATCCCTTGTCCTGGCACCAGTGCACAACGGCAACTTTTCCGTCATTGAGCGCCCCGTTCAGAACGTCAATGGATGATGCCGCACAAAGATGATGCCGGGTGTGCTGTTCGGCGGCAGTCCTGATAGTATCGGTGATTTCCTTAAGTACCCCTGTGACACCATCAGCTGCCGTGGCAAGTTCAATTGATGTCTTCTCCCCGGTTCGTTTTACCGCCATTGCTTTTCCGGCATCCAGGTCTCTTGGCCCCAGTTCGAGACGGAGCGGGACACCGCGGAGTTCCCACCAGTAATATTTTGCACCGGGCCTCATGTCACGGGTGTCCAGCTGTACCCTGAAACCTGCAGCAGTCAGGTCCTTTTTGAGCTGCTCTGCCGCTGCCATTACATCTTCATGTCGTTTGCCGATCGTAATTGGCACAATAATTGCCTGGACCGGTGCAGCAATGGGGGGAAGGATAAGCCCCTTGTCATCCCCGTGCATACTGATCAGGGCAGCGATACACCGCTCCGAGATGCCATAACAGGTCTGGTTGACAAGTTTCTGCTCCCCGTTCTTATCCTCGTACGTGATCGAGAATGTTTTTGAAAAATGCTCCCCTAAATGGTGGACCGTCCCGATCTGGAGCGTTTTGCCGTTGGGCATAATCGTATCGACCGCGATCGTGTAATCCGCTCCCGGGAACTTATCCCAGTCAGGACGCCGGGAGATGATGATGGGGATACAGAGACTCTCATAAAATTCCCGGGAGAGGGCTATCTCGGACTCCACCTGCTTCTCTGCTTCGTCCCATGTCGCATGCACGGTGTGTGACTCCATAAACGACGTGATCTCCCGGAGCCGGATCAATGGACGGGTCTGTTTTGTCTCGTACCGGAACGTGTTCACGATCTGGTAGAGTTTGAGGGGGAGGTCTGCATGGGACCTGACCCAGAGGGCATACATCGGGTAGATTGCCGTTTCGCTTGTTGGGCGCAGCGCCAGTTTCACATCAAGCGGTGTCGTGCCGCCATGGGTTACCCAGTACACCTCATTTTCGAAACCTTTGATATGCTCTGCCTCTTTCATGAACTCCTGTTCGGGGATCAGGAGGGGAAAAAGCGTCTCCTGGTGATCCCGGTCAAGCAGTTCCCGCAGGTGCTGGTATACGATCCTGCGGATGGCAAACCCGTACGGGAACCAGACATAGAGCCCCTTGACCGGGTAGCGGACATCCATGATCTCCGCACGCCAGAGGAGTTCGTTATACCACTCGGAAAAATCCACCTTTTTTGGCAGGGCGCCTGCATCCTCGTCCATGAAAAACCTTCTAAACCACTAATTGTATGACGAGTGGCGTAATAAAAGCCTCGACTGTTGCTGCGATGGCAACGAGAGGAATGACGTACATAAGGAAGATGAGGGCATACCTGCGTGCATCTAGGGCAGCATCCGCACCACCGTACCATTCAGAGATTAGCGACTGTGCGAGCATGATGCCCAGCGCTCCGGAAATTATGAACGCGGGGATCTCGAAAATTCCGTGGGGGACAATGGCAGCAGCGACAAATAATGCCGAGTGATCCTGGTGGACGATCTCCATGATTGCTCCAATTACAATCCCGTTGAGGCTCATGATAAATATTGTAAAAATCCCAAATGAAGCGCCTCCCAACAGGAGCAGGATGCACGCTTCAAGGTTGTTGGTTAAGAGTTTACCCCACAGATCAAGCGTGTTTCCACCATTCATCTGTCCGGCAACTTCCTTCTGGAACAGCGCCATCAGGTCTTCACCCATCTGTGGGTTATGGGCGGTTCCCACCCATCCAACCGTTATGGTCGCAAAGAAAAGAAGGAAAGTGATGATAAGGGCGTTTGTCAGCCGCCCATCAGACATAAAGTACCATCCGTGTCAGGTCCCGGACTCCCGGTGCAAACCCGACGACGATCATCGCAAGCAGCACGAGGTGCCAGAATGCCGGGTTGGCCTCTTTGCGGTATAACTGCATGATATAGATCGCAGGGAAGAGAACGACGAGTTTGAGCGGGAACATGACAAACGCGGTGCCGGTCATACTGATCAGCGAAGAGCCGACGACATGTTGTTCGATGTAATGTACTGATGGGTGCATGTCAATGCCATAACTGGTGGCACTCGCATCGAGCATGTGCCCGAAGATGAGGACAAGGTAGAGGGGATCATTGACATACGTCCATTTCAGGACATACCGGATAAATGCCCAGATCCCGGCTGTTGCCGTTATTGCCATCAGCGGGATAATACAAAGGACAAAGAGATCGATGCGGGTATGGGTAATGCCCCATGCAGCAAGAATAAACATGACAACCAGGATTGCCATGCACCCGGCACCGGCATAGAACGAGTAAAAATTTTTTATTAACCCCTGGATCTTGAGATACCGGGCAAGAAAGATCATACCTATCGTAAAGAAAAAAAGCACGAAGTATATCGGGGGAGTCACGATCAGGAACTGGAGGTCGCCGGTGATCATACCGGTATCCTGGATGACCCTAAGCACTCCGCCAAGGATTACATAGGGAAGCGTGGCAAGAACAAACGAACCGTCAAAAGCAATCCCGATATCTGACAGCCACGTGGATTTTGACATCCACCGGTAGAGCAGGTAAACACAGATGATAAGGATTATCGCATAGGTCAGTGTTTCTACAACATTGTAGGGTTCACCGTATTTCACGGGATCGATGTAATATTTGTAGATGAACTCACTAATCATTCATGATCTGGAATGAGCGCAGATAACATAAAAGTACTCAAAGTGAAGGTCTTTGACAAGTCCAAGTGGATGCAGCTGCCCCGTGATGTGGTCATAGGCCACGATGTGCTCGCGCAGATCCTCCCTGTCTGCGATGATCTGAAACTGGGACACTCTGCGCTTTTAATCTCGGGACACAGCACGATGGACCGTGCGGGAGCGACTGTAAAAGACCTGTTGTCGGCCTCCTGCAAAGTAACGACGCTCATTTCTGAAGAGATCAGTATCCCGGTGATAAAAAAAGCGGAAAAATCCGCTGCTGATGTTGATTTTGTTATTGGTGTTGGTGGCGGGCGGGTAATTGATATGGCAAAGATTGTGTCGTATAATACCGACCACCCCTTTATCTCTGTCCCGACTGCCGCGTCGCATGACGGTATCGCATCTGCACGGGCATCAGTACCCACGGATGAAGGGGCCGTTTCACTTGAAGCACACCCGCCGATTGCGATCGTTGCAGATACCGGTATTATTGCAGCTGCCCCGCACCGGCTGCTGGCGTCAGGGTGCGCAGATGTGATCTCCAACTATACTGCAATCCTTGACTGGGAGCTTGCCCACCGTGTCAAAGGCGAACCGATGAGCGAGTATGCCATGGCGCTTTCAAAGATGACCGCAGAGATCCTTGTGAACAACGCCCACCTGATCAAACCCCACCAGGAGCAGTCTGCATGGTTTGTCACAAAAGCGCTGGTATCAAGCGGGGTAGCGATGAGTATTGCCGGGTCCTCACGGCCGGCAAGCGGGGGAGAGCACAAATTTTCCCATGCTCTGGATCGGCTCGCCCCGGGTAAAGCGCTTCACGGTGAAAGCTGCGGGATCGGAACGATCATTTCCATGTACCTGCACGGGGGCGACTGGCGGGGTATCAGGGCCTCGCTGCGAACTATTGGTGCCCCGGTGACTCCTGCAGATGTCGGTATCGACGATGCAATTGCCGTAGAAGCACTTCTCATGGCAAAGACTATTCGTCCTGAGCGTTTCACTATCTTTGATATGGGTATTACGCAGGAATCCGCGGAGATGCTCATCCAGATGCTGTATAAGGATTGATGAGGAACCTCCATGACAGAATCAAAAACCAAAGTGACCCTTATCGGGACTATACTGGCAAAACCGGGCATTGAGTTTATTTACGAAGGAGAATGCGCCGAGTGCGGCACCTGTAAGGTCAAAAAAGCGTGCAATAACCTGACAAAAGGCCACCGGTACCGGATCGTCACGGTCAGGAGCACTCACCATGAATGTGCGGTACATTTAAACGGGGCGACCGCTGTCGAGGTCCTGGATGCACCGGTAACGATGCTCATCAATTCAGACATGGCGATGATCAATTCCAAAGTGCGGATTGAGTTCTCCTGCAATAAATCGGACTGCAAAAGTTATCCGCTCTGCCATCCCGATGGCGTAGTGGAGAATGAAAAATATATCGTTGCAGATGTTCTGGGTAAAGCTCCCAATATCTGTGAAAAAGGGCGGATCCTTAAACTCGTGGAGATCAAGCCTGCATGACAGGGATATATCCAGTACTCAGTTGTCTGCTTGCCGGGATTTTAGCAATCCTGTTTTTAGCTGCCCCGGCTTCATGTGAAAAAATCTTCTTACGCTGATGGGATTTCAGCCTGCACGTGTTTTAAAAAACATCTGTCTGTATGAGGAAGAATGGGTATTGTGGATAATTCCATTTCAGATTGTCCCTGTCTAAAAAAAGTACCTGAAATGCAATCACTGGCATCGGGGGCTCATTTCACCCGCGCCTGCCAGAGCCTCTCCCCAAGCACAACAAGTCCCCCATATCCTTCAAGTTTGTTTTTCCACCGGGCCGGGATTGCCCCAAGCCCCCAGTATGCCCCGGCAAGCGCACCGGTGCATGCACCAACGGTATCCGCGTCGCCCCCCAGGTTGATTGCGGAGAGAACTGCGCCTTCGAACGTTTTTGCGTGCATGAAACTAACGAGGGCTGCATGAGAGCAGAGGAGGGCATCAAGCGAAGGCTCCGGAATATGCCGGTCAAAATTCCCGAGCATGGAGAGGACTTCTTCATGGGTACAGAGCGAGCGTGCATGCCGGTACGCCTGCATGCGGGAAGCGCCACGGCAGAGATCGCTTGTCATTACGTTCAGCCATGCGGAACAGTGAGCCCCGACCGGATCATAATGTGTGAGACGGGAGCAGGCAATGCTTATACGGTACGCCTCGTCAGCCGGATAAAAAATGCCGACAGGAAATCCTCTCATTACGCTGCCATTGCTCCGGCTGCCGTGATGCTGTTTATGGACAAGCCATGCAGCTTGTTGCGGCAGGGTTCCTTTTTTGATCAATGCAAAGAATCCGGATGATGTCGGACCGTACCATTCCGGGCGTTTTTCAAAACCGGTAAGTAACCGCTGTACGAGGTCTGATGGGTTAAATTCCCGTGAAAACACCAGTGATTCTGCTACAGCCACTGCCTGAAGGGTGTCGTCAGTGAACTGGCCGGTTTTCCGGAAATGACGCCCTCCGGGAAGCATTTCCGTTATCCACGCCCCAGATTGGGCAGATCCTTCAAGTGGCGCACCCATTGCGTCCCCAATTGCCAGTCCAGCAAGAGATCCCGGTGCGTTCATGGTTGATAATATAAATCTCACCAATAAGGTATATCTGCCGAACAGAAAAATTAACTTTTATCAAGAAAGGTGATAGTGTGCAAAAGGAAGAGTTGCTGCATTTACATATGCTGATGGTTCATATCAGAAAGTATTACGAAGGCATCACCAGTGAAGAAATTGAGACAGAGCGATATGATGCGCTCCAGATCTCGCCTGTTCATATACATAAGGATAAAAAAGCCCATAAAGAAGCTCTTCTGACGCTGGGCGAAGAGATTGTGTTACATATCAACGGTCACCACCATATGCATGTGGTGAACTATTCTGCCGAGACTGCAACTGCATCGACGCAGGTCGCAGTCGAACATTAATCGTTATGGATGAGGAGCTGGCGTTCCGGGAGATCATCTCCCGCATCATTTCCCTCCCTCCCGGTGACGATGCGATTGTTGCGGTAAAAATTGACGTGTGCCGGAAATACCGCCTGTCGTCTGTACCGAAAAATTCCGCTATCCTTGCCGCTGCAACAAAGCAGGAGCACGAGGCACTGAGGAAGATCCTTTTAGTGAAACCGTCCCGGACACTTTCGGGTGTGGCGCCGGTTGCGGTAATGACTTCCCCTTATCCCTGCCCGCATGGCAAGTGTCTTCCCTGTCCGGGTGGGCCGGATCACCCGTTCCAATCCCCGCAGAGCTACACCGGTGAGGAACCTGCGGCAAAACGGGCCCGTGAACACAATTATGACCCGTTCGCGCAGGTGCATGCCCGCCTGGAACAGTTTGAGATCCTTGGTCACCGGGTGGAGAAGGTGGAATTGATCGTGATGGGCGGTACGATGACGGCACGCCCGGCTGAGTACCAGGACGAATTTGTCGCCCGGTGCATTGAGGCGATGAACCGATATCCTGACGGAAACCCTGCGGTGCCGGCCCCCCCGGTTGCAGCGGTTGAAGCGGAAAATGAAACCTCCGATGTCCGCTGCGTGGCGATCACGTTTGAGACCCGTCCTGACTGGAGCCGGCGGGAGCATATTATGCGGATGCTTGACCTTGGCGTGACCAAAGTGGAGCTTGGTGTCCAGCATGTGAACGATGAGATCCTGGCGTTCAACCGGAGGGGGTGCACCGTGGCAGATACCGTTGAAGCAAACCGGCTGCTGCGGGATGCGGGACTCAAAGTCGGTTTCCACATGATGCCCAATCTGCCGCACTCCACGATTGAGGCTGATAAGGAGATGTTTGAGACGATCTTTTCCGATCCCCGGTTTAAGCCGGACTTTCTCAAGATCTACCCTACTCTTGTCACACCGGGATCTGAAATTGAAGATCTCTGGAAACGCGGGAAGTACATGCCCTATGATGAGGAGAGTCTCATCAGACTCATCGCATATGCGAAATCGCTGATCCCTGAATATACGCGGTTGTCACGGATCCAGCGGGACATCCCGGCAAAGCTGATCGTTGCGGGGTCCCGGCATTCAAATTTCCGCCAGCTTGCCCAGAACTGCCTGAAGGCGCAGGGCAAACACTGCCGGTGCATACGGTGCAGGGAAATCGGGCGACTGCCCTCTGTTGAGGAGTCGGATATTAGGGTGCGCATGTACGACTGCTGTGGAGGCACCGAGCACTTTATTTCGGCAGTATCCGGCGACTCGCTGATTGGATTTGCACGGCTCCGGTTCCCGTCATCGGTTTTCCGTGAGGAACTCAATGGCGCCGCTCTCTTGCGGGAACTTCATGTCTACGGGAGTCTTGTCCCTGTAGGTATGGATGCTTTTGAAAAGGAGGAATGGCAGCACCGCAATTTCGGGAAGATCCTGCTCGCCCGTGCTGAAGAGATCACAACCTCCGCGGGATACCAGCGTCTTGCCATCATGAGCGGTATTGGTGTACGGCCATATTACCGGCGACAAGGATATGAACGGAGAGGGCCGTATATGGTTAAGGAGATGTCATGAACCCGGCAACGATGGAATTTTTGCGGCAGCGGTTCACGGAATACTACAAAAAGGCGGTCCTTGTTTCCCCCGGTTCACTAAAACAGAGGGAATGGGGTTTTGTCCTGTTCACCTCAGGATCTGCTGAGATGCGGATGCGCCGGCATATTGGTTTTTCCGGACAACAGGAACTTGCGGAGTATATCAAAAATCTCATTCCTTCCCATGTCTATTATTCAAGCGCGTATTACGAAAAACCGGATGCAGCAACGATGGGAGAGAAGGGGTGGTGCGGGGCGGACCTGATCTTCGATCTTGACGCCGACCATATCATAAAAGGCCCGTATGACCAGATGCTTGCCCGGGTTAAAGAGGAGACGGAAAAACTCATTGTCATGCTCACAGAAGAACTGGGAATGGACCCAAAACAGATGGACCTTGTCTTTTCCGGGGGGAGGGGGTATCATATCCATGTTAAAGACCTCGCGTTTCGTGGATGGGGAAGCCAGGAACGCCGGGAAGTAGTCAATTATGTCTGCGGGATCGGGATCGATCCAAAAATCCTCTTATCGGGTTCCGGCAGGATTCAGCCCGGCTGGAAACAGCGGTATACCAAAGCGCTTACGGACTACCTGAACTGGGTGGGCAGCCTGAGTACGGAAGATGCCATGGCGCACCTGACTTCGCTTGAAGGAGTAGGAAAAGATTCGGCAGCAACATTCCTGCAAAAACGCGGGGAACTGGTTGCCGAACTTGAGAAGAACCCGGCAAGCGTGAACCTGAAAAACCGGGTGTTGAGTGCTGTCACGCAACAGGTCGAAGGAGAGTTTAAGATCCGGCTGAACGCCACCGCCGCTCTTGCCGATGAACCGGTCACCACGGATATCAAACGCCTGATCCGGATGCCAACGTCCCTTCATGGGGGAAGCGGGATGCGGGTGCAGCCGCTGGAACTGCGGAACCTGCATGATTTTGATCCTCTCGTTGATGCAGTGGTTTTTGCAACGCGGGATGTGAAGGTGGACTGCCGGTTCCCTCTTGCCATGCCGATGCTTGGAAGTACTTATCAACTCCAAAAAGGGATCTCTACTGTACCTGAAGCCGTGGCGGTTTTCCTCTGCTGTCGCCGTATCGCGGAGATCGCATAACGGAGCATTTCACATGGGGCTTGATGACCTGCGCAATATCCTGCTCTCGGAACGGGAGACCGGAAAACTCGTTTCCATAGCCCCGGATATTTTTGATCTCACCCACGCGGAGATAGCGGCGCTTCTTGTAAAAATCTACGCAATAGAAGACCCGCTTTCTGAAGAGGCACGGGCTCTTATTGAAGAGACCATGGCAGTCAGAGCGACGATGCAGGATCTCTTCAGTATCCGCTCGCGCAAGATCCTCGCCCTCACGATCATGCATGCGGAGGGAAATTATTACGATCGCGAGGAAGTAAAACGGATGATTCCCGCCGAACACGAGATGTTCGACCGGATCACCGCTGCGATCGAAGCGTGCCAGGAAGTGCTTCTCAACAATGCCCGCACGGCCATTATTCCTGCCACAGCGGTGGGCGTACCGGAAGGCAACGATGCTGTTCTTGAAGAGGAGCCGGATGGCGGGGAAGAATTACCGGAATCCGCATCCGCGCCTTTGGCATCCCCTCCCTCGCTGTCCCCCCCGTATATGCTGGTGCGGGTGCTTGAGGACATGGAATCTTTTATGGGTGTGGATGGGAGGATTTATACTCTCTTAAAGGGAGATATAGTGACACTTCCTGAACGGAATGCAGCGGTGTTAAATGACCGCAACATAGTCTTAAATATGAACCTTTGCAAATAATAATGGGATTCGACATTAAAAATCGGTGAAAATATCATGAAAATGCCAGCGAAATTCAACACATATTGCCCTTACTGCAGAACTCATCAGATCCATGAGGTTGAGAAGGTCAAAAAGAGCAAGACCACCGGCCTTCACTGGATTGACCGCCAGAAAGCACGCCGTGGAAAAGTTGGGAACATGGGTAAGTTCTCGAAAGTGCCCGGTGGCGACAAGCCAACAAAGAAGATCAATGTCCGGTATCGCTGTGTCACCTGTGGAAAGGCACACCTGCGCAAAGGATACAGGGTTGCTAAGTTTGAGTTGACGGAGTGAGCAGGATGGTACGTGAAGTCAGAGAGAACCGGAGCAGTTTTTACAAGGTTAAATGCCCGGACTGCGATAACGAACAGATGATCTTTTCCAAGGCCAGCACCACGGTCAAATGCATTGTCTGTGGCCGCGAACTTGCGGTTCCGACCGGCGGGAAGGCAACTTTCAAGGCTGAGATCATCTCAGAGTCCAAGTGAGTTATCCCATGCTGGACAGAGAATGGCCCCAGGAATCAGAACTCGTCGTCTGCACCGTTGAGAATGTCAAGGATTTCGTAGCGTTTGTTTCGCTGGACGAGTATAACGGACGACAGGGGCTCATCCCCATCTCTGAAATTGCTACCGGCTGGATCAAATATATCCGTGACCACATCCGTGAAGGCCAGAAAATTGTCTGCAAGGTCCTTAATGTCGACCGGAACCGTGGCCACATAGATCTTTCCTTAAAGGATGTCAACGAGCACCAGCGCCGGGAAAAGATCCGTGAATGGAAAAACGAGAGCAAGTCCCGCAAATGGATCGGGTTTGTGGCGGAGACTGCCGGAGAACCTGCTGCCGGTATCGAGGATGTCATCTTTGAAAAATACGGTGCGCTCTTTCCTGTTTTTGAGGATATTGTTGTCGATGGCGATGCAACCATCAAGAAACTCGGGCTCTCCAAAAAGGCAAGCGACGCTCTCGTGCATATTGCCCATGAGAACGTAAAGCCCCCGAAAGTGGAAGTAACCGGTGTATTGACCCTCACCTCCAACGAACCTGATGGCATTTCCGTGATCAAAAAGGCGCTTAAAAGTGCAGAGCCAAAGATTGCCGGTGTGGAAATCGAACTCCTCTATCTTGGCGCGCCGTCGTACCGGATTAAGGTGACAGCACCCGATTACAAGAAAGCGGAAAAAGCACTGGAAAAAGCAGCAAATGCCGCGATAACTGTGGTCGAAAAATCGGGTGGCGAAGGAAAACTCATAAAAAAACCCAAGTCCGGGAAGAGTCAATGAGTGGCCGCATCCGTCGCTGCACTGCAGATAATATCTATACCCTTTCTTTCATTTGTCCCATCTGTGGCAAACCTACCGACAATGCCCATCCCGCCCGTTTTTCCGTTCAGGACCGTTTTGGGAAGTACCGGAGAATGGCGAAATGATCGATGATATCAGCATCCAGTACAGTGAGAATTTTGATAAGACCACGCTTGCAGATCCCATCCTGATTGAAGGACTTCCCGGCATCGGGCAGGTGGGAAAACTGGTTGCCGAATATATGATCCACATGCTTGGTGCAGAAAAAATCGGCGAGATCCATTCGATTTATCTCCCGCCGCAGGTACTCCTTGAAGAAAATGGCATTGCACGGTTGCCGCGCAATGAGCTGTACCTGTACCGGACCGGGCAGCGGCACATCGTGTTCCTCGTGGGCGACTTTCAGAGTGCATCAAGTGAAGGCCACTATATCCTGTCGGATGCCTATCTCGATATTGCGTCAGAACTTGGGGTGAAACGAATTTACACCCTTGGCGGGTTCGGTGTCGGACGACTTGTTAATGAACCACGCGTTCTTGGGGCGGTGAACAGTGAAGCGCTCCGCCCGGAGATCGAGGCTGCAGGTGTCTCGTTCGAGCGCGACGAGCCGGGTGGCGGGATCATCGGCGCTGCCGGACTCCTGTTGGGTCTGGGCAGGTTGCGCGGGATCGATGCCGTCTGCCTTATGGGTGAAACCAGCGGGTATATCGTCGATCCCATGAGTGCCGCAAATGTGCTCGCGCTTCTTTCAAAAATGATCTCGGTTCCTGTCGATCCCACCCAGCTCAATGCGAGGGCTGCTGAAATGGAGCGGATGGTCGAAGGATTAATTGAGAGCGAGAAAATGCAGCGGGAAGAAGAGCTCAGGTATATTGGATAATTATTACCATAACCTTTTTGATAAGCTGATCGGGGGGATACCGGCGATCGCTCTCTTTTGTCATTACTCCTGCGATGGGAAAAAAATAAAATGAATCCGCTTATTTACTAGTGTATACTATTCAGAATATACAATTAAGGATGAGTACTGATGATCACCGTGCTTGTCATTGATGACGACCTAGCGCTGCTGAACGTGATCCAGCTGGTGCTGGAGCGATCAAAAGAGATGGCCATCCAGCCGGTACGATCGTCAAAGGAAGCACTGGAGCTCCTGAAAATAAAAACATTCGATGCGATTGTTGCTGATTATGATCTGCCGGAAATCAACGGGATCGCATTTTTAAAAATTATCCGGGGAAGAGGGGACGTGACCCCGGTGATTATATTTACCGGCGTTGGCAGGGAACATGCGGCGATCGAAGCATTAAACAATGGTGCTACATTCTTTTTAAAAAAGGGTGAGGACGCCAAAACACAGTTCCTTGAGCTTCAGCGGATGATCCTTCATGCTGTTGACCAGCGGGTTTTAGGAAAACCTCTTGGCACAAACCGAAAAATCCTCGTTGACATGATCAATTTTTCTCTTGATGCGATCTTTGCCCTCGACCGGGATGGCAGGGTAATCGCATGGAACAGCGAGATGGAGCACCTGACCGGTGTTCATGCTGGTGAAATTATCGGCGCTGGGGATTATGCATATTCTGAGTGTTTCTTTGGAAAACGCCAGAAAATGCTCGTGAATCTGGTATTTGAAACAGAATCCGAGATCCGAAAGCAGGAATACATGGTGATCAGCAGGGAAAAAGACGGGCCGGTCATCGCGGTCACCCGTGCAAAACAAGCCGGGGGGAAGGAATGGACGCTCTGGATGAAAGCGCTTCCACTCTTTGATAATCACGGGGATTTCATTGCGGTCGTTGGTATCATCCGCGATGTGACCGCCACCTTTAAAGATGTCACCTACCAGGAAACGGTTCCAGACCTGGACCGCAGTTTAAACCTGCAGGAAGTAAAAGACTCCCCCGCACACACGACAGGGATTATCGACCGGCTGCTTGGGAAAGCTACTGCCCACTACAAGCGCGGCGTGCACCTGTACATCGTCGAACGGGATTATCGCGGCGCGATCGCCGCCTTTGATGAGGCGCTGGCAATTGATGATACCCTTGCCTATGTCTGGAATGACCGGGGCGTATGCTTCCGTATAACCGGCAACTATGATGAAGCACTAAAATCCATGCTCCGCGCCATCGAGCTTGCACCGGATAATACAGAAATTCTCAATGATTTGGGCGAAACCCTTGAACAGATGGGTATCATCCATATGGATAACAAATATCTCGAAGCTGCAATCCAGACGTTCAAGATGGTGGCAAATTCCCTGCCCAACAACATGGACGCATGGAACCATATCGGGGTTTGTCTCAAAGAGATGGGAAAGGCAGAAGAGTCAAGATTTTATTTTGACCGGGCACGGGATATCAATCTCTGGAAAAAAGATACCCCCATACAGCGCAAGCGTCAGGAATTTCTTTGATCTTCATATTTTGTTGTCTGATCTTGTCAGAGCGTGAGCTGCCTGTATTGTTGTGGCGTCAGAAACGCATACATATCACAATGGCAGAAAAGTTATACCGGATAATCCATCACTATCAACCGGATAACCGACCGGATTTAGGATAGACATACGGTTGTTCTGGTTTTTTAAAACACGTGATTTTCATGCTTGCAAACGCGGATCTTCATATCCATTCACCGTTCTCAATCGCCGTGTCCCGTAATATGCGGCCAGACACACTTCTTGCCGCCTGCGCCACAAAAGGTCTTCAGGTACTTGGCAGCGGCGACGCCCTCCAGCCTGCATGGAGTAAAAGCTGGGAACCGTTTCTGGAAAATGATGCAGGTGTGGTGATTGTCCCGACCGGGGAAGTAGAGGATAAAAGAAGGGTTCACCACCTGATCCTTGCCGGGGATTTTGCCCAGTTTGATGCCTTAAGAGAACTCCTGGTCCCCTATAGCCGCTCAATACGAACAAACGGGCGCCCGCATGTCATGCTTTCGGGGGAAGAGATAGCCGTAATGGCGCATGAAGTGGGTGCGATGATTGGTCCGGCGCATGCATTTACCCCATGGACGGCGATGTACGCCTACCATGCATCGGTTGGGGACTGTTATGGCAGTGAACCCATCGACTTTCTGGAACTGGGACTCTCCGCCGACAGCTCTTATGGGGCTGGTATCCGCGAGCTACATGGAGTCCCGTTTCTCTCCAACTCCGATGCGCACAGTCCCCAGCCGGAGAAACTTGGCCGTGAGTTCAACCAGATCCGGCTTGAACATGTCACGGTTCGCGGGGTGCTTGACAGCATCAGGAACGGTTCAATCACGATGAACGCGGGTTTTTTTCCCGAAGAGGGGAAGTATAACCGTACGGCATGTGTCCGCTGTTTTACCCAGTATTCCCTTGAGCAGGCAACCCGGCATGCATGGCGGTGCCCTGCGGATGGGGGTATCATTAAAATGGGCGTTTTTGACCGGGCAAAGGAACTTTCAACCGGTGCACCACAACCCCGCCCGCCGTATCTTCATATTGTCCCGCTCGGGCAGATCATCCAGACTGTGGAAGGTGTTTCGTCTCCCTGCACGAAAAAATGCAAGCGGGTGTACGATTCGCTTATTGCAACCTTTGGGAACGAAATCGATGTACTTATTCATGTTCCCATTCATGAGATCCGTGCCGTGCATTCCGGAGTCGCAGATGCCCTTGATGCGCTACGGTCGAACCGTGTCATTCTCCATCCCGGCGGCGGTGGAAAATTTGGCACGTTCTCCTATTTGAGAAACAAGGGTGTGGAAGGTCAACCGGAATAATACGTAAAGATTAAAGCAACATCTCATCCAACATATTCACTCAATGCTCAACGTACACCGGGATATTTGTGGATATTGCGGATGCTGTGTGTCAGTCTGCCCTGAAGGTGCCCTTGAACTGATCGACGCGTATCTTTCCGTTGAAAAGAACTGTACGAGCTGCGGTATCTGCGCCAAAGTCTGCCCGCTTGGCGCACTGGAGGTCGTGCATGGAAAATAAGTATGATGTTCTTGTCATCGGCGGCGGCCCGGCAGGGGCGATTGCTGCGCGGACAGCAGTAGAAAAAGGACTTACTGTCTGTCTTGTTGAGAAACGATCGGCAATTGGAGCTCCTGTCCGCTGTGCGGAAGGAATTGGCAAAGAAGCCCTTGCTGAATTCATCGAGCCTGATCCCTGCTGGATATCCGCAGAGATGACCGGTGCCGGGATTGTCGCCCCGGACGGATTTGAGATGACCCTGGCGTCTTCGATGGCAGGCTCAAAAGTGGGATATATCCTCGACCGGAAAGTCTTTGACCGGGAACTGGTCTGGCAGGCGGCAGAAGCCGGGGCAGACGTTTTTGTGAAATCCCGGGCGTCTGCACCTGTTATGGAAAACGGTGCTGTAACGGGAGCAAAGATTGAATCGTGCGGACAAGTCAGCCACGTAAAAGCAGATGTTGTGATTGCCGCTGATGGTGTCGAATCCAAATTTTCCCGCTGGTGTGGTATCGATACAACCGTTCCGATCCGGGAGATCATGAGCTCGGTGCAGTACGTGATGACCGATATCGATATCGATCCCCATGCAACCATCTTCTATCTCGGTAACGATGTTGCACCGGAAGGATACCTCTGGGTATTCCCGAAAGGCGAACGGGCCGCAAATGTCGGGATTGGGATATCCGGGAAAAAGAGCGGGGAAGGGCACCGGGCAAAGGACTATCTTGAACGGTTCGTGAAAAAGACGTTCCCTCGCGGAAAGACCATTGAATATATTGTTGGTGGCGTATCGGTCTGTCGCCCCCTTGACTGTACGGTTGCCAATGGACTAATTATCGTCGGGGATGCTGCCCGTGTCGTCGATCCGCTCACGGGCGGGGGCATCTACAATGGCATGTATACCGGAAAACTTGCGGCCGAGGTTGCCGCAGATTGTATCTCCAAGGGCGATACATCCAAAAAAGCGCTGATGCCGTATGATAAAACATGGCGTGCATCCTCCATGGGAAAAGCGATCGAGCGCAATTATCATATCAAGGAATATCTCATCAAACAGCCTGATGAAAAACTTAATGCGATCATTCATTCCGTTTCAAAACTCAACCTGACAGAATTCTCCACCCTGTCCCTGATTAAGGAACTGATCCGGGTTAATCCAAAACTTCTGGTGGAGCTTGGGGCGCTTGCCGCCTCACTCCGCTGATTTTTTCAGCTGTTTGTTCAGGAGCCGCAGGCAGTCGTCCTCGGCCTCTTTTTTGGTAAATACCGTGAATATGTCGTTTGGCTGGATTCTCACATTTCCGCTCGGGATAATGAGCACGCCGCCCTCTCTCCGGATTGCAATAAAGACGAAATCCTTGACCTTGAGTTCGCGGATCTCATGGCCGACAATCGGGGCCCCTTCCTCGGCGACAATTTCAAAAATCGTGCCGCCCGGGATCGAGGCAAGCTTCTGGAGCTGCGGGTTTTCCGTCCAGTAATATAACCGGGATGCGACAAGTTCATCGGGATTCTCACTGATCCTGACCCCGACTTCCTTAAAAAAATCTGAATGGGCGGTCTGGTTGACGATAGCGACCACGTTTGGCACATGGAACCGTTTTGCCAGCCAGCAGGCCATGAGGTTGACCGAATCGTCGCTTGTGGTGGCGACAAAAGCCTCTGTCCGGTCGATACCTGCCTCTTCAAGGGTGGTCTTGTCTGTTGCGTTCCCGGTGACTGCAAGGATATCGTAATGCTCAAGGATTTCGCTGCACCGGTCCTCATCATGGTCAATGACGACGACGTTGTTACCATGTTCGACCGCCTGTTTTACAAGACTCCGTCCGATGCCGCCAAGCCCCACGATGATAATATACATGACTACCGGTTACCATCATCTCCATTGAAATAATTTGCGCATGTACGTTTCTACTGTGATTTGCGGGGTCGACGAAGCAGGAAAAGGTTCGGTGCTCGGGCCGATGGTGATCGCGGGAGTCGGTGTGAAATCACCGGATGTCTTTCTTGAGATTCCTGTTAAGGATTCAAAGAAACTTTCTCCCGCTGCACGGGAGGCACTCTATGAGCAGATTAAGAAGCACTGCCGGATAGCAACCGTCGTGATTGACGCTCACGAGATCGATACATTGCGCCGTGAGATGACCCTGAATACCGTTGTTGCCCGTGCACATGCGGACGTTATCCGCAGGATATCCCCCGAAGTTGCATATGTCGATGCCTGTGATGTGAATGCGGCACGGTACGGGAAAACGGTGGGGGAATATCTTGGCCGGTCCTGCGAGATCGTGTCAGAGCACCATGCGGATGATAAGTTCCCTGTCGTATCAGCGGCAAGCATCATCGCAAAAGTCACCCGTGACCGGGCGATCATAAGACTTGCAAAAACGTACGGCACTATCGGGAGTGGGTATCCTTCCGATCCAGTCACCATCGCATACCTCTCCGCGTATATTGACGAGAACCGGATCCCTCCGCCGATTGCCCGGAAGAGCTGGAAGACGGTGAGCACGATGATGGGAAAAAAATCCCAGAGCCACCTGCAGAATTTTTATCCCTCTGTCTGACCCGTATCCCGACCATTACTTTATGTGATCTTCCATGCCATTATACAAAGAATGGACTGGATCCCTATCCTGATTGCCCTTGTGGCCATCTACGCCATCGCTGCGTATTATATACATTCACGGAAACTCTGGGCTGACCATATTGTGTTCTACGGGCCGATAATGGCGATACGGAGCCGGCGTGTGGGATTTTTCGACCATTTCGCACGGTTTCACCGGTTCCTCCGGGCCTACGGGACGCTTGGTGCTGTCATTGTCATTCTGGTCTCCGCCGCGATGGTGGTCATGCTCTTCTTTTCCCTGTATAGCAGCCTTGTCCACCCCCAGCAACCCACTGCGATCAACAATCCCATAAACTACTTCGCAATCCCCGGAGTGAATGAGTTTATCCCGTTTACCGGTGCAGTGTGGTTTGCATTCGTATTCACACTTGTTATCCATGAATTTGGTCATGCGTTCCTCGCCCGCGTGGAGAAACTAAAGGTTAGTTTTATCGGGATTCTCTGGTGCGTCATCCCTATTGGTGCTTTTGTTGAACCGGATGAGGCGGAATTTGAGAAACTGCAGGGATTGCCGAAGATTCGCATGCTGGGGGCGGGTATCACCAACAACATCGTCGCCGGTCTTGCTTGTTTTCTCCTTCTTGCCCTGCTCCTTGGTTTTGCAGTCCCTCTCCAGACTCCCCTGATCAGTTCCGTTTACAAGGATTATCCCGCCGATCAGGCAGGAATCGTTCCCGATTCAGTCATCATCAGTATCAACGGAGTCACGGTGACCACGCAGGCCGGAGTCTCGACGATCCTCAATACCACGCGACCCGGAGACCAGATAGTGATCGTGACTGAGAAAGATGGGACTACGTCCACCCACACGCTTACCGTAAGCTCGTGGCCGCAGGAAATGAGTACAAGACAGAGCGGGTTCATGGGAGTGACGTACTATGAGGCATCCGGGATCAAGCAGATCTTTAATGTCTTTTTAAGCCCGCTTGGGTTTTTTGTCATGCTCGCAATTCCGGTCTATATCATTCTTGACCCGGTTGGCTGGGGGCAGTTCCTGATCCTGGTCAATGATTCAGCGAGTGCCGTTGCGTGGAGTGTCCCGTTCCCGGGCTACTGGTTTGTCATCCAGCTCCTCTTCTGGTGCGCCTGGTTTAATATTGCGGTTGGCCTGTGTAACGCGCTCCCGATGGTGCCGTTTGATGGCGGCTATATCTTCAAGGAATGTGTTGACCGGTTCCTTGAACCACGCGGATTTCTGAAATATTCAGGACATATTGTCATTATGGTCAGCTACGTAATGCTGTTAATTCTTACCTTAACCCTTACACTTCCTCTAATAATGCATGCGTTGGGCTATTCATAGACATTTTTTATTATTCCCCTGATGAAAATCTGGGAACTTGTAACGCTTTGAGATTCGTAACATCTTCCCGGATTGCGATTTATTTTCATTAAACCTCCATCACGTTCTCCCTGATGGAGGGGAATATCATAAAAAAAGAGGGTGTTGACCGGTTGCTTGACCGGCGGGGATTGATAAAATACTCCGGGTATGTTGTCAGTGCAGTGAGTTACGTGATGATTATGGTCCTGATGTCGCTTATCGTGCTTCCCTACCTGCTGCACATGTGATGTACCCGACGAACTTTTTAGGGTATAATTACGGGCTGATCCGTCCGTCCATCATACGTTTTGCCTGTTCGTACAGAACCGGATCAACCCGTTTTGACCGGTGTACGACTTCTTCCAATGATACCGCGGTCATCCGTGTGCCCTGTACAGCGATCATGCACCCAAAATTTTTCATATAGATCTGGTCTACCGCGAACTCTCCCATCCGGGTAGCGATAACCCGGTCAAATGCGGTGGGTGTGCCGCCCCGCTGGACATGACCAAGGGTAGTTACCCGTGTCTCGATGGCAAGCCTGCGCTCCAGATCCTTTCCCAAGACATTTCCGACGCCGACAAACTTTTCATGCCCGCATTCATCACGATCGCATACCGGGACAAGTGAACTGGTAATATCCTCGTGATGTGTACCTTCTGCGACAACAACCACCGAGAATTTTTTTCCTGAATCGTACCGTACCTTGAGATTCCGACAGAGTTCGTCCATGGTCATATGCACTTCCGGGATCAGGATCGCATCTGCACCGCCGGCAATTCCGGCAGTAAGTGCGATCCAACCGGCATTGCGTCCCATCACTTCGACAACCATAATGCGGTGGTGCGATTCGGCAGTCGTATGGAGCCGGTCAAGTGCCTCTGTTACAATGGAAACAGCCGTGTCAAAGCCGATAGTGACATCGGTGCCCGCAATGTCATTGTCGATGGTCTTTGGGATTCCTACCAGGGGAACTCCCCTCAGGGCAACTTCATGTGCTGCGCGAAGAGTTCCATCGCCCCCTATTACTACCAGCGCATCAATTTTTGAGGTTGCGATCGTCCTTTTTATTGCTTCAAATCCTGCTGTCGTTTTCACCGGGTCGGTCCGCGATGTGCCAAGGATCGTTCCGCCCCAGGAAATAATGCCTGATACCGAGTGTTCTGTGAGTGGCTTGATATCCCCGTCCACCAGCCCCTGCCAACCGTTGTGGATGCCGATAACCCGGGCACCGCGACTGATGCCACTGCGTACCACCGCCTGGATCGCTGCATTCAGCCCGGGGCAGTCACCGCCTCCCGTGAGAATACCGATAGTCAGTGTCATGTTATACTTCCCTGCCTTGTTGCTGCAAATGCACGTATTTTTCCCGCATCAGACCTGTCAGGTTTGGACCGGTTACCCTGCAGGAGCGTACCGGAAACGAGGGCGACCGTGAATTTCTCATGGAAAAACCACGTATCATAGAGTACCTTGTTGTTTTGGTGACGGGCCATCACATCTTCTCGCTTTTATCTTGTTATCTTTGGATATCGTGCAGGGAACATAATGATGTTTGCGAAGTACTCCCGCTGCCAACCGATACGGGAATCATGAATCCTCCCCGGATTGACTATTAAGGAGAGGGCTGATAAACCGGACAGCCGATCCCGGTTCAGCAATTATAAAAAAAATCGTGTGGTAATCACACAACAGGCTTGTTTGTCTCTTCACCTTTTATTGTATCGACCGTCAGCCGCCGCTTGCTTGTGTCCTTGAGTTCCTCTTCGGTGACCTTTGGCACGGCATCCTGTATCTCCTTGAGGATTGCGTCAACCGTTTCAGGCTTTGGCATATCCCCAAGAATGCTTTCATCCATGGTGGGGCGTCCCGCAATGTCTGTGGTTGTCTCTTCAGTTGCCCCCAAGAACTTTGCCCCCTGCCGGATCAACTGGGAGAGCTCGAACGGGAAGATGATCTTTGTTGCCTGGCCGTTTGCCACTACTTTGAGTGCGTCCAGCGTCAGGACGGTCATTGACCGGTTGTCAAGGGGTGCAGCCCCCACGGAAAGGATGCGCAATCCCTGTGCCTGGCCTTGTGCCTGCAGGATCCGGGACAGGCGTTCACCCTCGGCACGGAGCACCTTGCTCTGCCGTTCCCCTTCTGCTTCAAGGATCATGCTCTGGCGGAGCCCTTCTGCCTTAAGGATCGCAGAACGCTTCTCCCCGTCTGCACGCAGGATCGCTGCACGGCGGGCCCGCTCTGCGGCAGTCTGTTCCGTCATTGCGTTCTTGACCGTCTCGACCGGATCGACTTCTTTTATTTCCACCCGTTCGACTTTCACACCCCACTGGTCAGTTTCACGGTCAAGGATGTCCCGGAGTTTTGTATTGATGACGTCACGGTTGTAGAGGACTTCATCAAGTTCCATGTCCCCGATGATCCCACGGAGGCTTGTCTGGGCGAGAGCGACGGTTGCGATCCGGTAGTTGGACACTTCAAAAAATGCTTTCTCCGGATCGATCACCCGTATGTAAATAATAGCATCGACATTTGTCGGGGAGTTGTCTTTTGTGATCACTTCCTGCGACGGTACATCAATAACAAGGGTGCGCAGGTCCAGTTTTATTACATCGCTCACAAACGGGACGATCCAGCGGAAACCGGGATTCATGCGTCCGATATATTTCCCGAGCCGGATCTGCAATCCCTGCTCGTACGGCTGGACGATAACGACACCTTTTGCAAATATGACGACGATAACCAGAATCAGAAAAATGGTAATGAGTGTTTCGATAAAAGCCATGGTTAGTATACCTCCTCTACCACAATATGTACGCCTTCAGAGTCAACGACCCTGACAGTCTTCCCCATGGGGATGATGGAACCCGTGGAATGAGCACTCCATTCAGTCGATGCAATGACCACTTTTCCGTTGATGGTTGTGGCATCAATTTCCTTAATGACCTGCCCTTCTTTTCCAATGAGTGAGTCGCGGCTGATGGTTGTCGGGCTCTCGTTTGGCGTGATTTTGCTGTACATCCAGACGGTCAGCCCTGCAGAGCAGATTGCGATAATTACCCCGACAATCACACCCCAGCCGGAATTGAAAATATCAACACCCAGAAGGAGCAGGACCCCAAGGATGATGAGCACAGTCGCCGGTACGGTGGCAAAAAAACCCGGGCTGTGCACTTCGATTAGGAGAAGGATGGCACCCATGACGATGAGTATCCATCCAAGAGCTATCCCTTCAAGAAGTACCATGATTATTGATGGGATTGCACGGATAAAATTCTATGGGAAATTTATCATTATACCGCTGAAAAGGGATCTAATCCGAGCAAAATGGGTTGGGTTTTTCCCCAGTGATGCATCCCTGTCCAGGAATTTATGATCCGATTTATGCCGGCATTTTCATCGTTTTTTTCATTTGGGGGTTGTACGTGATCAGGAGGATAAGTCGGGGGAGGGTATCAGTCTCCGGTGAAAATAACCTGCCCGTCACGATTGTTTCGGAAGAAATCTTCCAATGATTCATCCAAAATATTATCGGCAGGATCAGCCCGGTTTTTTTAATTTTGTTCAGGGATGTGTTCCCTGTACCTGTATTCATCCGGTGAACCTCACACCCGCGTTTTTTGCGGTGCGAACACATGAATATTGTAAAACGGGATTTCCTTGGGGGCACTCATCGAAAAATAGATTGTGTGGGTGGTAAAACCCACCATCCCCGGTAAAATGCCTGATTTTCCTGAACCGATGCGCGAAGGTGGGATTCCCCCGTCTGCTGGAGTTATGGACTTACTGCATTCGCAACCACGCGATTTTTGAACCAACCGGCACACCAACCTCATCTGCAACCGGTTTGCATTTTGTTGCCATAAGATAGGCAACCGGGGGAAGGTTGTGCAGGATGGAAAGGGATTCGTAATTTGCCATTCCTTTGGCGATGATCAGGGTGCAGTTATCGAGTGCATCTTTGAGATCCGGGGGGATATTTTCCATGCAGATCCCGATCTCCGCCAAATCGCTGTTGACGGTCAGGAGGTCAACGATGCGGTCCAGTCCCAGCATTTTTGCATCAGCCAGTGTCGCATCGTTCAGCATCGGCGTTCCCTTTACCCCGAGCGTCACATGCGAGCCCTGGTCTTTGAGGTACTGGATCAGGAGCCGGTCAAAAATAATCTCCCCGCAATTGTCGCTTAAGTATACCACACGAGATAGAAGCGGAAGGATCCGGTCCGTATCATCGATCGTGAGACCTTTGTCAAATTCCTGTTTGAAAAATTTACTGAAATTGTCTGTGACGGTATGCCCTTTGACCCCGTAGTCAAACGTGTTGCCAATGATTGCGGCGAGCACGAAATCCCGGAAGGTAGTAAGGCTGCCACGGACCTGCCGGCATATGGCAATCGATTCAGCATTTCCCTTCTCTTTAAGGGTATCGAAAGGATCGGCATTGCCAATCAGGGTGTATGCATGACCGTGAACCCGGCTTGCGATTTGCGGATGGCTGAGTGGCGCATCGCGCAGGTTCATGAGGAGATCCCTGCACGCTTCTTCTGTCTGTTTTGTCAGATCTGCATCTGCATGCACCAGACCGCATTCCAGTTTTACCCGGGAAATGAGACAATCAATGCATGTATCAGTGATCTTCACAAAAAAACACCTGTAAAAAAAATTAAAATGGGGCCATCGCGATTTGAACACGAGTCAGAAGACCCCCAGTCTCCTAGGATGCCCAGGCTACCCTATGGCCCCGCTCTATACTATTCGTTGATATTCCATATCTATCTTGTTGTAATGTGAATGTAAAATCAGGTAAGTGTGAGAGGGTTTTACATGCCTGTTCGTTTGAATTCCTCGACTCTTTGGATCAGATTATCCAGTTCAGTATCGGTGATCCTGATTTTTCCTTCAATTGCATCGATCTCATTCAATAACTGCTTGATCCTCACGTACATGAGATAAATGATGAACTGCTGGACAACAATCACGCCACCAAATATTATCAGCATGTAACTTTCAAATGCCATTTTTATTCACCTGAATTCTGCAAACAGGCATGACGGTCCATAAAAACAATCCCGGTTTTTGCGTTCATGGTCTGTTCTCCCTTTTTACTCATTTGATATGTAAGGGCAATACGCTTCAATCCTGATACGTTCCCTTTACAGAAGTAATCGTATGTACTTTGATCAAAATGTTATAGGTACCCTTTATAATGAAAAATTGTATTTATAGCCAATCAATTTAATCTTATTGAATTACTTCCTGAATGAACCGACATATAACTCCTGATTTGTCGGATATCCTGCAACGTTTTTTTTTTCGTACGCGATATCAGCTGCAGGAGCGCTCGTGCATAACTATATCGTGCCTTTGTCAGGCATTTTGGAGATCGACCTGCGATATGTGGATATTTTTTTAAACAGCGACATAATCCGGGCGTAATTAAAAAAAGAAATGTATATATGTTCCCATCAGGTATTATGAATTACAAAGGATAATCCAACACGGGGTCTGGAACCATGTTGAAGGAAAAAATTGCAACATATATTGAAAAAATTCGAGCTGTTGACGGGGTTGCTGCCTGTGCCCTTGTTTCGAGGGACGGCATAATAGCAGGAAAATTTTTTGAACATGAGTTGAATGAACCTTGGTTTGGTGCACTTTCCGCGACGATCCTTGCCTCTGCAGAATCAGCAGGGAATATTATCCGGATGAAAGCGCTTGATTCAGTGACGATTCGAGCCCGGGATTCTGCTATCATGGTGATGGGTGCAGGAGATAATTTTCTTATTACGGCAATAATCAAAGAAAAGGCAGATCATGAAAAAATCCATGATCAACTCGTTGCCATTGCAAAAAAAATCAGTCAGGTGATGTGATGTATACGATTCTTGTAGTCGACGACAGTCCTTTTATTGTGGATGTGTTTGTCACCATGCTCGAACGGGGGGGATACCGTACGGTTGCGGCATATGGCGGAGATGAATGCCTGGAGATTTTAAAAACAGTCACCCCGGATTTAATCCTGCTGGATATTATGATGGAACCCATGGACGGATGGGAAACCCTGGAAAAAATCAAGGAAAATCCCGAGACAAAAGATATCCCGGTGCTCATGCTCACGGCAAAACAGCTCACTCCCTCCGAGGCTCAGGAATACGGTATTTACATTGAAGACTATGTTCTCAAACCTATCACCCACCGCGAATTGTACGATGCGATTGAGCATGTCCTCACCCGCAGGCAGACACTTAAAACCGATATGGATCTCGCACGGCAGTCGGGTTTTGAGTCCGACATTATCAACGAGTATGCCCGGCTCTCAAAGAGTATCGATATCAACAAACGCCTTATGAAGATCCTTGAAACAACCTATAATTTTAACGATTCAAAAGTACGGGTGAGCGAGGAAATATCCCGCGCGATAAAAAGCATGGAGACAAATATCAAGTTCCAGGAGAGCCGTCTTCAGCAGATCAAAGGAGATCTTGGGGCAGCCATACACTCATAGATTGTCTTCTGGCTTTTAGTCAGAGGGCTGATAAAGGTTTGAATAGTATTGCGGTGTATACTAATACCACGATACACCGGCACGATGTCGGGCAGACAATAGTTATTTTTCCTGATGTTCTCGTTAAAATGAGCAGGAGATTGATAATGGGCGAAACCATCCTGATAGTTGATGACAGTACTTTTATTGTCGATGGGCTGGTCGCGATTCTGAAACGGAAAGGGTACAAACCTATCCCGGCACACGGTGGGGATGAATGCCTGGAGATTCTTAAAACCGACACTCCGGATTTAATCCTGCTTGATATAATGATGGAGCCCATGGACGGATGGGAAACCCTGGACCATCTCAAGAACAGTCCTGCGACAAAAGATATCCCGGTACTCATGTTCTCGGCAAAAAAAATCTCGTTTGAAGAAGCGCAGGAACACCATATGAGTATCGAGGATTTTGTCACGAAACCGGTAAATCCCAATCAGCTCCTTGAATCGATCCAGAGGGTTTTTGATCGGCGCAATGCAGTGAAGCTGGAAGCAATTGTCGCGCATGATGCAGGTCTTGACGAAACGATCATCGAAGAATATTCAAAGCTCCGCACCAGCATCGAGGTTGACAGGAACCTCATTGCAGTCCTGAAAAACTCGTGTGGAATGAATACACCCGGTGCTGACGTGAGTCAGGAGGATGTAGCCTGTCTTCAACAGATTGAAGAGAGGATAAAAACCAATGAAGTGCGTTTAAAAGAGATTAATGATCTCTTTACAAAGACAACCTGAAGACACAAGCACTCAGGAACCGACTGTGCTGCACGTGGGCAATATTTAAATAGTTTTTTGGCATTGTTATAATGCTGTACATCTAAACCAAAGGGTTCGTAGCTCAGTTCGGTAGAGCGCCTGGCTTTTAACCAGGTGGTCGGGGGTTCAAATCCCTCCGGGCCCGTTGCCACGATCTAATCGTGGAATTTTTTGCGGTGATGCATCTGAGAGGAAATCGGTTCATCTTTAAGGGGGTTTTTAATTGAGCACCAAGTTGAATGTGTTGAAGCACGTAATGGTGCCAGATCATAAAATTATGGGCGAGGAAGAGGTATCTGCCCTCCTCTCTCGCTATCACATTACCACTGATCAATTACCAAAAATTTACAATGACGATCCTGCAGTAAAAGAAATCGACGCAAAAGTCGATGATGTGATAAAAACTATTCGGGTAAGTCACACTGCGGGCAGGGCTGAGGCGTTCCGTCTTGTGATCAGGAGACCCAAGAAGTAAGGCCGGGGGTGGTCTATCTGATTGACAGAAGTATTTTATCGAGGGCATATTTTTCACGGGAGCATGTTGCGCGCCACCAGCTTGACTCTTACAATTATTTCCTAACCAAGAATCTCCAGAAAGTGGTCAATGAACAAAAGATCATCGAGACTGACATCGAAAACCGGGGCAAAAATAACGACCCGGTCTGGGTGGAGCTCGGCAATATCGAAATAAAACGCCCGCTTGTGCGCGAGGCAGACGGTTCACAGGGTGAATTGTACCCTTGTGAAGCGCGCCTGCGCAACCTGACGTATGCAGCTCCCATTCAACTGGGTCTTACCCTTGTTCATGGGGATGACCGCCAGGACCCGATCGTCACGACAATCGGTCAGTTGCCGGTTATGATAGGGTCCGTTGCCTGCAACCTCTATGGCATGAGCGACGATGAGCGTGTCGCGCATGGTGAGGATGCATTCGATCCGGGCGCATATTTCATTGTCAACGGTACCGAGCGCGTGCTGATGACGTTAGAAGATCTTGCATCCAACAAGATCATGACGGAGTTCACCGAGCGGTACAACGAGCGGATCTATGTTGCAAAAGTGTTCTCCCAGTTCCGGGGATACCGCGCGTTAGTCGTTGTTGAACGCAATAAGAAGAACCTCCTTGAGGTCTCATTCCCTTCCGTTGCCGGTCACCTGAAATTTGTTGACCTGATGCGGGCACTGGGGATGACAAACGATCAGGAAGTTGTCAACGCGGTTTCAACTGATGAGGATATCCTCACGTTCATGATGCAGAATCTTGAAGAGAGCGAATGTGATTCTGTCGAGGGCGGTGTCATGTACGTCGGTAAGAAACTGGCCCCCAACCAGACCCGCGACTACCAGAAGAAACGGTCTGAGTTTGTGCTGGACAACTACCTCCTGCCACACCTGAATTATGCACTGCCGGCAACTCTCAAGGAAGGAGACGAGGGTTACGCTGAAGCAGTGGCGTCCGTCCGTCTTGCAAAGGCGCATTTCCTTGGCCGCATGGCAGAAGCCTGTTTTGATCTTGTCCTGAACAAGCGCAGGATCGACGATAAAGACCATTATTCAAACAAGCGGCTGAAACTTGCCGGCGACCTGATGGAAGATCTCTTCCGTATATCGCTCAACCGGTTGACCCGTGATATCAAGTACCAGCTGGAACGCGCGAGCATGCGTCACCGTGATCTTTCCATTGCAACGGCCGTCCGTGCGGATGTTCTTACCGAACGTCTGCTTCACCCGCTTGCAACCGGTAACTGGGTTGGCGGCAGGACCGGGGTTTCCCAGCTCCTTGACCGCATCGATCACATGGCCGTGCTTTCTCACTTGAGGAGGGTAATCTCGCCCCTGTCCCGTTCACAGCCCCATTTCGAAGCCCGTGACCTGCACCCGACCCAGTGGGGCCGGATATGTCCAAGCGAGACGCCAGAAGGTCCGAATTGTGGTCTTGTCAAAAACTTTGCCCAGATGGTCGAGATCAGCAAAGGTGTCGATGACGAAGAGGAAATCATGCGTATCCTGCACAGTCTCAATGTCGAGCAGATTAAGGGAGAAGTCCGATGAAGAAATCACGCGTGTTTGTTGATGGCGCACTCATTGGTCTTGTCGATGATCCAAAAACCCTTGTGCACAATATCCGTGCCATGCGGCGCCAGGGCGCAATCCCATCGGAAGTTAACGTATCCCACAAGGAATTTAACGGGGATGTCGTAATCCTGACAGACAGAGGTCGTGCCCGCCGTCCCCTTATTGTGCTCAAAGACGGTCAGCCTATCGTTACCGCAGATGATCTGAAGAAGCTCGCAAACAAGGAGATTGATTTCTCATTCTTTGTCAAGCGCGGGATGATTGAGTTTGTCGATGCCGAAGAGGAAGAAGATCTCTTTATCGCGATGAACCCGGAAAATATTACACCGGAACACACCCATCTTGAGATCGATCCGTCACTTATTCTTGGTATCGGTGCCGCGCACGTTCCCTTCCCGGAGCACAATGCAAGTCCGCGTGTCACGATGGGTGCCGGGATGGTCAAGCAGGCATTGGGTTTTGGCTGTGCAAATATGAAACTCAGGCCCGACACCCGTGGGCACCAGCTTCACTATGTTCAAAAACCCCTCACGCACACCCAGACGTCAGAGCTTATTGGTTCGGATGACCGGCCAGCCGGCCAGAACTTTGTTGTCGCCATTCTCTCGTATGAAGGCTATAACATTGAAGATGCGCTCATTTTCAACAAGTCATCCATCGAACGGGGGCTCGGCCGTTCCCACTTCTACCGGACCTACGAGGGAGAAGAGCGCCGGTACCCGGGTGGCCAGATCGACCGGATTGAAGTCCCTGATGAGGAAGTCAGTGGCGCCCACGGTGCAGACTCCTACAAGAACCTCGATGAAGACGGCGTGATCAACCCCGAAACCGTTGTCGCAGAAAAGGATGTCCTTATCGGTAAAACGTCACCCCCGCGTTTCCTTGAAGAGCCTTCGGGAGAGCTCATTGCCGTTGAAAAACGCCGTGACACGTCGGTTACCATGCGCAGCAACGAGCATGGTATCGTTGATACGGTCATCATAACAGAAGGCGAGAACAGTTCCCGGCTTGTCAAAGTCCGGACCCGTGACCTCCGTGTGCCGGAAATCGGCGATAAGTTCGCATCCCGGCACGGGCAGAAAGGGGTCATTGGCCTTATCGCAGAACAGGCGGACATGCCCTTTACCGAGAGCGGGCTTACCCCGGACCTCGTTATCAACCCCCACGCAATCCCGAGCCGTATGACCATTGGGCACATGCTCGAAATGATCGGCGGGAAAGTTGGTGCGCTGGAAGGCCGGCGGATTAACGGTACTGCATTCGGTGGTGAACTTGAAGCGGATATCCGTGCATCGCTCAAGGCCCTGGGCTATTCGCACACCGGCCGTGAAGTGATGTATGATGGCATCACCGGCAAAGTGTTCAAGGCGGATGTCTACATCGGCGTGATCTATTACCAGAAACTGTACCACATGGTTTCATCCAAGATGCATGCCCGTTCCCGTGGACCCGTGCAGGTTCTTACCCGCCAGCCTACAGAAGGAAGAGCCCGTGAGGGTGGTCTCCGGTTTGGTGAGATGGAGCGTGATGTGATGATCGGGCACGGCGCCGCGATGGCACTCAAAGAGCGTCTGCTCGATGAGTCTGACAAGGTGCAGGAATATGTCTGTGCCCACTGCGGGATGGTAGCGATGCTTGACCGCAAGCGCAACATGACCCGCTGTCTTGCCTGTGGTAACGAGACCGACATCTACCCGGTCGAGATGAGCTATGCGTTCAAGCTCCTGCTCGATGAGATGAAGAGTATGGGAATAGCCCCCCGCATGAGATTAGAGGATGTCGTATAGGAGGTGCGGTATGCCAAGTCCAAAACGAATAGGAAAACTTGAATTCGGGTTATTATCCCCAAAAGAAATCCGAGAGATGAGCGTGCGGAAGATCATCTGGGCGGACACGTATGATGATGACGGCTTCCCGTACCCTCAGGGACTTATGGACCTCAATCTCGGTGTCATCGACCCGGGTCTGAGGTGCAAAACCTGCGACCAGAAAGCAAGCGACTGCCCGGGACACTTTGGCCATATCGAGCTTGCCAAGCCGGTCATCCACGTCGGGTATACACGCATGATCCGAAAGCTCCTGCGTGTCACCTGCCGGTCATGCGGGCGTGTGCTTTTATCCCCTGACGAGATCGAGAAGGTTGTCGGTACCGACGACGATTCAACCGGCGACCAGATCTCTGAGAAAGATGTTAAAAAAGAGCGCGTCTGCCCGTACTGTGGCGAACAGCAGCTCAAGATCAATTTCGAGAAACCAACCACCTTCTCAGAAGTGATGGTTGAAGAGGGCAAGAAGGTTGAGCATAAGCTCACACCTGCCGATATCCGTGCGCGTCTTGAGAAGATCCCGGATGAGGATCTCGTCCCGCTCGGTATCAACCCGAAAGTTGCCCGGCCGGAATGGACCATTCTTACGGTGCTGCCGGTTCCCCCGGTTACGATGCGGCCATCGATTATCCTTGAGAACGGTCAGCGCTCTGAAGATGACCTGACCCACAAACTCGTGGATATCATCCGTATCAACCAGCGGTTCAAGGAGAACCAGGATGCCGGCGCCCCCCAGCTGATCATCGAGGATCTCTGGGAACTCCTGCAATACCACGTGACTACCTACATGGACAACGAAGTTGCCGGCTGTCCCCCGGCACGTCACCGCAGTGGCAGGCCCTTAAAGACACTTTCCCAGCGGCTTAAGGGAAAAGACGGCCGGTTCCGTGGGTCACTTTCCGGTAAGCGTGTGAACTTCTCCGCCCGTACCGTCATATCACCGGATCCAAACCTGTCCGTTGCAGAAGTCGGCATCCCCCGGGCGATCGCAAACGAAATGACGGTTCCGATCCGGGTCACACCCTATAACATCGAAGAGCTAAAACAGGTCGCTCGAAACGGACCAACCCGCCCGGATGTCAATTCACCCTGTGGTGCGAATTACGTGATCAGGCAGGACAACCGGCGTCTGAGGCTTGCAGATGGTAACCTTGACACGGTTGCAGATATGATCGAACCCGGCTGGATGGTCGAACGACAGCTGCGGGATGGTGATATTGTCCTGTTCAACCGTCAGCCTTCTCTTCACCGCATGAGTATCATGGCGCACCGGGTCAAGGTCATGGAAGGCAGGACGTTCCGGCTCAACCCGGCAGTCTGCCCGCCGTATAACGCCGACTTTGATGGTGATGAAATGAACCTTCACGTCCCGCAAACTGAAGAAGCGCGGTCAGAAGCGTTCATCCTCTGCTCTGTGCAGGAAAACATTCTCTCCCCGCGTTTTGGCGGCCCAATCATCGGCGGAATCCACGATCACATATCCGGTATCTTCATGATGACGCACGGCGTCCGCTGGTTCAACAAGGCAGAAGCGCTCTATCTCTTGAAACCGGTTAAAATCGACCATATGCCCACGCCCGGTAAAGTAGAGGACGGGGTGGAGTACTGGAGCAATAAGCAGGTTTTCTCGGCAATTCTTCCTTCTGAACTCAACATGGTCTTCAAGGCAAGTTCCTGCGAGAACTGTGACGTGTGCAAGAAAGATCACTGCGAACGGGATGCCTACGTCCGGATCATGGACGGCAAGCTCGAGATGGGCACGATCGATAAGAAAGCGATCGGTGCGTTCGACGGGCAGATCGTGAACCGCATCATCCGCCGGTACGGTATGAAGCGTGCGACGGATTTCATCGACGAAGTAACAAAACTGTCCATCCGCGGGATCATGTTTGACGGGTTCTCGTTTGGTATTGATGATGAAGACCTGTCCAAGACCGAGTACGGCCAGATTGACGATACCCTGAAAAATGCGGCACTTGACGTATCACGGCGCATCAAGATCTATGAAGACGGGCAGCTCGAACCAATGCCCGGGCGTACGGTTGAAGAAACGCTCGAGATGCAGATCATGCAGGTGCTCGGGAAAGCCCGTGACCTGACCGGTCAGATTGCCGGGCGGCACCTTGGGCTTGGCAACAGCGCTGTCGTGATGGCAGTATCCGGGGCCCGTGGTTCCATGCTGAACCTGACCCAGATGGCCGGTTGTATCGGCCAGCAGTCTGTCCGTGGTGAGCGTATCGTCCGTGGTTATGATGACCGGACGCTCCCGCATTTCAAGAAAGGCGACCGGGGTGCAGATGCACACGGGTTTATTGCCCACAGTTACAAGGGCGGGCTCAACCCGACTGAGTTCTTCTTCCACGCCATTGGTGGTCGTGAAGGGCTTGTCGATACGGCAGTCCGTACTTCGCAGAGCGGGTATCTCCAGCGCCGTATGATCAACGCACTGCAGGACCTCAAGGTAGCGTACGATGGTACCGTGCGCACGACAGGCGGCCGCATCATCCAGTTCAAATATGGTGAGGACAGCACCGATCCCATGAAGGGATCATTCGGTGACCCGGTGGATGTCAAGGGTATTGTTGAAAGTGTACTCAAAGAGGAGGTCTGACCATGCTCGCAGAAAAATACGAGAAAAAGATAGAATCAGCGGATCTCCCGCAGAAAACCAAAGAGCAGCTGCGTAAATTTCTCGGTGACAAGACAATCACTGATACCCAGTTCAAGCAAATCCTTGAGAGTGTCAACAAGGAGTACCTGTCCACCCGTATCGAACCTTGCGAAGCAGTAGGGGTCATTGCAGCCCAGTCCATTGGTGAACCAGGTACACAGATGACGATGCGTACCTTCCACTATGCCGGTGTCGCGGAAATCAACGTTACCCTGGGTCTTCCCCGGCTTATTGAGATTATGGACGCCAGAAAAGAGCCCAGCACGCCGACAATGACCGTCTATCTTGAAGAGGAATACGGTATCGATCGTGATCGTGCACGGGAAGTCAGCTGGCAGATTGAAGCGGCACCTCTCCACGAGTTTGGTGATATTACGACCGATATGGAGAACATGCAGGTTGTCGTTCATCTGAACACGAAAGTCTGCGATAAACGAAAGATTGCAGCTTCGGATATTATGGAAGTCGCGCCAAAAAAGATCCGCGACCGGCGGCACTACCGGGATTTCGAGCACGAAATTGACGAAAAGAACGCGGTAATCATTTTCACCCCCAAAGACCGGGAAAGCTACCAGAATCTCTTCCAGCTGGCCGAGCACGTCAGAAATGTGATCGTACAGGGAATCGATGACATCCTGCGGGTTGTCGTGAGAAAAGAGACCGGAGAGTATATACTTTATACTGAAGGATCAAATCTAAAAGACGTATTTGATGTCGATGGTGTGGACACAACGCGAACCCGCACCAACAACATCAGTGAAATCGCCCAGGTGCTTGGTATCGAAGCAGCGCGAAATGCGATTATCCACGAAGCCCAGTCAACACTGAACGAACAAGGTATCCTTGTGGATGTCCGTCATATCATGCTTGTCGCTGATATGATGTGCATGGAAGGCGAAGTCAAGCAGATTGGACGTCACGGGATTGCCGGAGAAAAGGAAAGTGTTCTCTCGCGGGCAGCCTTTGAAGTGACGGTCAACCACCTGCTGGATGCCGCTGTTGCAAACGAAACCGACGAACTGAGCGGAGTGACTGAGAACGTTATCGTTGGCCAACCGATACAGCTGGGTACCGGTGACGTGAAGCTGGTCGCAGTCAGACAGCCTGATAATTAATCCGGGTGCCACAAGCAAAATTTATAAAAACCTTTGGAGAATTGTAATGGATTTTAATGCTTCATTGAGAAGAGCAATCAAGACCGGAGATGTCATTCTCGGTCAGAACAACACCGAAAAATGCATAAACGAGGGCAAGGCGCAGATGATTGTCGTCGCGGCGAACTGCCCGGAGAACTTTAGAAAACAGCTTGCGGGTTATGAGAACCTGTTCCTTCATACGTTTGATGGTTCGAGTGTTGCACTCGGCAAGGCATGTGGTAAACCCTTCATGGTGAGCGCACTTGCAATTGTAAGCCCCGGCGAGTCCGACATTCTCTCCCTGAAGAGGGCGGCATGATATGGCAGAAGTCAGACTGACTGAAGATTGCATGCGCCTGATCTCCCAGTTCGAGAGTCTTACCGGCGCAGGAAGCCGGGACTGTGTGATCGATGAGCGCAATGACCGTCTTATCTTCGTCGTGAATCCCGGTGATATGGGCCTTGCAATCGGCAAAAAAGGCGCATCTATCAAGAAAGCCTCCGAAGTTATGGGCAAGAAGATCGAAGTGGTTGAGTATAACAGCAACCCTGAGCAGTTCATCAAGAACTGTTTTCTTCCGGCACAGGTAATCTCCCTTACCTTTGAAGGCGAACTGGGTGCCCAGTCGGTTACTGTTGATGTGCGGGATGAGGACCGGGGTATTGCGATCGGTAAAGACGGGAAGAATATTTTCAAGGCAAAGAAACTGGCGCAGCGCCAGCACGATATTGCTGATGTGCAGATCCTGCAAAAACAGATGGAGGGGAGCGATCCTCTCTCTGCCGAGTAATTTTATTTTTTTTGGTGATTTTTTTTTGTTGACTACGCATCAGGTAGTGTAAACGAGGTAAAATTTTACTTTCTCATTAACGCTTTTGCACCATGTTCCTGATTTATCTGGTGCGAAGATTTCTCCATGATTTTCTTTATTCTGCTCACAACGGGAATTGCAGATAAAAAAACCGGCGTCCTTATCTTCGCATTACCGGAAATAGTCCACGATATTTCGGAACATCTGCATATTGAGCGATTCATGAGGCACCGGCACGCCTTCGCGCTTCATCCGTTCTTTCTGGAATGGCCAGTCATAGAGGTTCACAAACTCCATCGCCCGTTCCAGGTGAGGCATCAGCCCGAGCACCTTGCCGTCTTCAGAGGTGATGCCGGCAATATCCTCCATCGAACCGTTCGGGTTGTACGGGTACTCCCCCTGTGCCGGGCTCATATCCTCCCTGCAATAGGTAAATGCGATCATCTTCTGGCGCTTCATTCGCTGGAGGGTTTCTTTTGAACAGGAGAAATTGCCCTCGCCATGGGCAACCGGGCAATACAACCGCTCGATGCCCTGTGTCCAGAGATTCTCCACTTCAGGCTTCAGCGTCACGAACCGGCATTCCAGCACGCCCCGCCGGTTGGGCATCAGGGCAATGTCACGGGAGTACTTTTTGTCAAATGCGGGAACAAGCCCGAGATTTGCAAGGATCTGGAAACCGTTGCAGATTCCAAGGACAAGGTTGTCGCCTTCAAGGAATTTTTCAAGATCGTTCCAGACATTGTTGCGGACCCGGTTGGCGTACGCGTTGCCGGCACCGGTATCGTCGCCATAAGAGAAACCTCCGGGAAACACCAGCAGCCGGTAGTCTGCCAATCGTCGCCGCCCGTCAATCAGGTCATTGATGTGGACAATATCGGCATCCATCCCGGCCCGGGAAAGGGCTTCCTGCGTTTCCATCTCAGAGTTGATCCCAAAGCCGCTCATGATAAGCGCTTTTTCGGTAACCCGGTCCGGTGCGGATGGTGCCGGGTGCCCGTGCTGGGTGCCGGTTCCTTTTACCGGTGTATGTGCAGCGGTCATGGTTCAGTACCCTCCAAACGGCGCCTTGTAAGATGTTTCGAGTTTTTCCACGGGCAGGTCAAGGAGCAGGGTTTCACCCGCAATCCGTAGGTTGTTGCCCCAGACCCGGCCAAGGAGCATTGCATCCTGCCCGAATATCCGTTCAAATGCCGGTTTATTATCCGGTGATACCGTGACGACAAACCGTCCCAGCGATTCGGCATAGAGGAAGTAATCCGGGCGCATGGCGGTCGGGATTGTGATATCCATGCCAAGCCTGCCGGCGATAGCAACCAGGGCAAGGGCAGTTCCCAGTCCGCCGTGGTTGACCGGGTATGCCGATGCCACTATCTCCTGCCGGATAGCATCTGCCAGTTTGCGGTAGCGGGGCACAACAGCGTCCATATCAAGGGCAGGGACCGTGTTGCCGGCTGCACCAAGATACGCGAAGTATTCTGAACCCCCAAGCTCTTCGGCAGTATCGCCGATGACATACACCAGATCCCCGACAAACTTCGCATCCATTGAAACGGCCCGGGCCACATCGGCGTGGATTCCGATAGAAGAGATAAGAAGCGTCGGTGGAACCGACACCTTGACCGGGGTGTTCTCCGCGTCAAACCCGGAGAAATCATTGAACATGCTGTCTTTGCCTGAAATAAATGGCGTGCCAAACCCGGTGGCATAGTCATAACATCCCTGTGCGGCACGTTTGAGCTGCCCAAGGCGTTCAGGGTCGTCCGAGGAACACCAGCAGAAATTATCAAGAATCGCAATTGTGTCCAGCGGAATGCCGATGGCAATTAGTCCCCGGATAGCGGTATCGATCGCTGCGCCGGCCATCCGGTAGGGATCAATATCTGAATATGTGGGAAAAAGCCCCTGCGAAAGCCCGACGCCTTTTTTTGAACCCAATACAACTTTTGTGAGCGATGTTGTGGCCTGAACCCTGCCTCTTCCCTGCACCGGGCCCAGCACATGGCCGCCCTGCACTGTATGGTCGTACTGGGTGGAGATGAACTCCTTTGAGCAGAGGTTTTTACGCTGGAGCATCGCGAGCATGGTTGTGTCGAGCCGCGCAGGGCAGGGAACTGCCGGTTCGGGAAAGGTTTTTGGGGTGTAGCTGGTGATCAGGTGCTTTCTGGGGAGCCCTTCGTGCAGGAACTCGAGGCCTATATCCATCACGACATGCCCATGAGATTCGACAACGCACCTTCCCGTATCAGTAAAGGTGCCGATCACTGTTGCTTCAACTTCGCGGCGCTGCATGAGATCCATGAACCTATCGAGGTTCTGCGGCGGGACAGCAAGCGTCATCCGCTCCTGCGATTCGGAGATCCATATCTCCCATGGGGCCATGCCCGGGTATTTCAGCGGCACGGTGTCAAGGGTCACATGGCAGCCGTTGCATTCCTTTGCCATCTCCGCAACCGAACAGGAGATCCCGCCCGCACCATTGTCGGTGATACTGGTGTACAGCCCAAGATCCCGTGCCTCCTTGACAATCACATCCGAGAGTTTCTTCTGGGTGATCGGGTCGCCGATCTGGACCGCAGTGACCGGGCTTTTCGGGTCAAGGGCCTCGGAAGAGAACGTGGCGCCGTGGATACCATCTTTTCCCACCCGGCCGCCAACGACCACAATCAGATCGCCGGGCCGGGCCTGTTTCTCATAGAGTTTGCGCCCGTGCAGTTCTCGCGGCATCACGCCAACCGTTCCGGCAAACACGAGCGGCTTACCTACGTACCGGCTGTCAAACCAGCACCAGCCCTGCGGTGTGGGAATGCCCGAACAGTTGCCGCCAACACCCACGCCCCGGACGACACCATCAAGAATTCTTCGCGGGGAGAGGATCGGGTTTGACCGGTCTTTGCCCCGGAAGAGCGTCGGGTCCGTATCCGGGTCACCGACACAATAGCCATAGAAATTGATGCAGGGCTTTGCACCGAGCCCAAACCCAATCGTGTCCCGGTTCACACCGACGATCCCGGTAAGTGCCCCCCCGAACGGGTCAAGGGCGGAGGGGGAGTTATGGGTCTCGACCTTATGCGTCACGAGATAGGTGTCGTCAAAGATGATCGCCCCGGAGTTGTCGGTGAACACGGTGAGGCAGATATCCTTATCGCCTTTCTCTTCACGTATCTTATTGGTCGCTGCCTGGATACAGGTCTTGTAAAGCCCGCGGGGGATATCATTGTCCATCGATGAGGCAAAGATCGTGTGCTTGCAGTGCTCGCTCCATGTCTGTGCAAGTGACTCGAGTTCCACGTCTGTTGGTTTTTTTCCGTGTTGTGCAAAATAGTCCCGGATTGCGTGGAGCTGGGCGAGGTCGAGGGCGAGAGGTCCTCGTCGTAAACCGGTTGCTGGATCGAGAATTCCCTCTTTTCCCAGGCGCACCAGGTCGGGGTCACTGATATCAAGGTTTACAGTTTCTGCCGTGGGCGGTTCATTTAGATGAACACAGGGCACTGCCGGGTCCATTCCTGCTGTCCCGTATTCTTGGCGGGTTTTCACGTGTACCCTGTTCACAAGAGGATTAGCCAGCGTTGCGGCAAGTTTCTGCAGGGATTCAGGTGGAAGTTTTCCCCGGATAAAAAAAAGCTGCGAAGTAAAGACCGATTCGCCTTCACCGAATTTAAACGAGAAATAATCTTCAATGGTCTGTTTTGCGGTAGTTCCGGCATTATCTGTCACACCCGGTAAAAAACCGACCTCAATTGCGTAATCGAATAAAACGGTTGTTGCCTTATCGATGGTATACTGCTGGACTACGGGATTGATGAGCTGCATGCCAATCTGCGTGAGTTCGTCGTCGTTAAAATCACGCGAGTTCGTTACGATAGTATAGACTTCGACGAGATGTATTTCGTCGACAGGAAACCCGAGCGAGCGTATCCTGCCGGTCCGTGTTTTCAACCGTGGATCCGATCGGTAATGAACTTCTATCCGGTGGACACAGGATGCCATATGTACTAAATGGGAGAGGAATTACAAAATAGGTATCGTATGACTACATGAGATAAAACGACGAATTCGGGAGAGCCGCATACCTGCTGATTGCAGCCTTTTTTTACAGAAAGGTTCCACTTCAGTCTGGCGGGATCTCCGGTATCGGGGAGAATTGTGAAAAATTTTTGGTGATTGCTCAATAAAGACCCCCATTAATCAGTAATGTTATGGAAAGAATTCAAAGAATTTCATTTATTTTTAGTTTAAAGACGTTCTTGGGGGCTTCGCCCCCGCCATTATGGCATCCCCCATATTGTGATGATGCTGTATTACCCAATCTCATAAAATATTTTGAATTTTCTTGATCTGGCTTTGATTTCATTTGGAATATCAATCTCGTGAAAAATTTTAGTGGCGCCAAATGATGAATCACCAAATTTTTTTTATTACCTAAACATCACTGTTTTTTTCTTTTTACAAATACGTAATAGCCGGTGCCGGCAATGATTGCAGAGATAGCGAGAAGGGCCGCCACCATTGGCAGTGGGGAATTGGAATCTGGTCGGGCAACTACCTGAACATCCGTTTTGAACATATCCGAAATCTGGCCGTTATCGAGTGAATCCCGGTAACGGATTTCCGTATCAAGGGCGTATGATGTGAGATTTGCCTGGCTGTCTGAACTCAGTGCATACCGGGCTGTAGCCCGTCCTCCGGGTTGTATATCCCCAAGGAATGCATTGTTATCGGTACTTGTAAATGGCGCAACTGCATTGAGTTGGGACTGTGCGTTGTAAGCTGTGCCTGTCCCGGTATTCTGGTAAACAATCTCGATCATAGCTGTCTCACCGGGATAAACCGTGGCGGGGGGGGAAATGACGGCAAAGCTGATTTTTCCCCCAACGGGCACACCGATGGTTTCAGGTGATGAGGTTACCTGGTCCCCTTCCGTATTTTCATACGTGACGGTGACATCGAGCGGGTAGGTCTGCTGCTCCGCATCATTTGAAACAGCAACCTTGAACCAGCAGCTGACGACACTGTTTAACGGAAACTCCCCGATAAATACTGAATTATCCGTCGGGATTACTGGGCTCATGTCGTTCCTGGTAATTTTTACCGTCGCTTTCCTCCCTGTTTCTGCCCCGATGTTTTTTATGGTAAGGTTAAGGAAGCCTTCCGTGCCGGCATTGATGTTTTCGGGAACCACATTCAGTACGGCAATTTTCACCAGTTTTTTAATTTTTATTGTGACGGGCAGGGTGTCGGTCACATCATTATACAGGAATTGGAGACTGTCACCTGCCTCCTGATTCTGCACTTTAAGATATTTGTACTGGAGGGTAAGGGGGATCTGGTATTCCCCGACCGTGGCGTTTGAGAGAATCTTTACGTTGAACCGGAGGGGCACTTTACCGGGGCTTGTGAGATCTCCTGTCATCTGGGGATCTGTTTTGACGATAACCGGGGCTTTGCCTGCTGACAATACCGCCGTTAACTGTTTGGCGGTTGTCGGGCGATCATCCGGCTGGAGGGTCCCTGAATTGGTAAATTTCATTTCATCAACGCCACTGTTTTGTACCATAATGGTGATCGTGGCGTCCTCTCCCGGGTTGAATTCAGATAGACCGGTGACATACGCAGTCATCTGGGGGCTTCCCCCGAAATATCTTATCGCCCCCATGGCCGGCATGCTGCACGAGGCAGCAACCAGCACAAGGAGGATTAACGTCATATAATGTTTCATCTGGAATGCCTTTTTGTGTAGATTCATGGTTGGTTATTCGAAATTCTCTACCGGATCGATACTATGGACAGCATGAGTGGAACTTTTCTTCCTCGTTTCCAGCCACTCGGTGAGCTGCCCCATCAGCGAGAGCACAGCGGGCATGATAAAGATGGCACCGATGAGCGAGAAACCCACTGCAATCAGGGTTGAAACCCCGAAATTGCTGATGATGGGAAAACTTGCAAGGCAGAGGGCAGAGAAACCAAAGAACGTGGCAAGCCCTGACACGGTGATCGCGGTACCAATCCTGCTGACACTCTCCTGTATGGCGGCGATATGGTCATGCAGCCGCTCCTCCTCTTCCGTGTACCGCTCCATGACAAGAATCGTGTATTCGGCCGCGACACCAATCGTCATTGAGCCGAGGGTGGCTGTCAGTGGGGTATATGCGAGACCCAGCACGTACATCGCCACTGCGTTCCATCCGACAATGAGGATGATTGGAACGAGCGGGGATACGGCATGGATATGCCGGTACACGAGCGCAAGAAAGATAAAGACAAAGATAAACCCTAAATACGTCATCTCCTCTTTTGACGATGAAAGCCCGCCGATCAGGGAGGTGAAAAGCTCAAATGTCCCAACGGGTGCAACGGTAATTCCCGGTGGAGGCTGGAGAAACGCAATATCCTTTATCATCTGGTCTTTGAGACTTGCCTGGGTGGTCATTTCCATTTTAATGGTACTAAACCGGATGACCCCTTCCATCGAACCGCTCATGTAGGGTTTTTTAACGCCTTCAGGGATTTTTTCAAGCACCGCATTGAGCTGGCTCTGGGTTTCCGGCAGCACCCCCCTGTTATAGGCAAGAATATACGTAACAATACTGGTTCCGCTGGTGAGTTCAGTATGTTTCGAGAGTTCATACTCTTGGAATTGCTTCATCCATGTTATGGTATCGAGATCCGTTACACGGCTGCCCTGTATGATAAAATCGGCAGTACTTGTAGAACCAAGAATCCGGGTCACTTTATCCATCTGGACTTTTGCCGGCATATCACTGGGAACAAAACTGTTCTCATTGGTTTCTATCGGTATCTGGGGATCGATAGAGAAGCCCACGAGTGCAATCATTCCTCCTATCAGGAGGATGGGGATGGGGTTTTTGGCAATTTTTACTGAAACATCGGTGAGGAACTGACCGTATGACCACGAGCTTTTTTTCTTTGCCCCGTTTTTTCTGGCACCGGGCTCCTGTGACGGGAGGAAATCACACGCGCCTTCACCAACGGCATAACACACTTCAGCCGGTTGTTTCTTTGGCGTATATTTGAGAAGGTGGGCAATAGTCGGGATTCCGACAAGAGATATGATATAACAACTGCCCACCCCGATTATTGCGACAAGCCCAAAAGACCTGATCATTGGGAGTGTAGAGACAAACATTGCTAAGAATCCCATGCAGGTGGCAAGCATTGCGTACATGACGGCTGGACCGGTGCGTGTCACGGTCGTAAAGACTGCTTTATCAAGGGACCCTTTCCGTGATTCTTCGTCAAAACGGGCATGGAACTGGATCCCGTAATCGATCCCAAGACCGATCATGACAGGAAACGCTCCCAGTACCGCCATGTTGAGCTTGATGCCCGCAAGGCCCATGAAACCCAGTGCGGTCGTGAGCCCGATCCCGACAAACAGGACCGGCAGGAACCGGTGACTGACATAGGAGAACAGGATGCCCATGACAATAATCATCAGGAGCATGGCCCCGCCAATGAGTACTCCCATCGAAGAGCCCATCTCTGTTTTCATCTGTTCTGAAAATGCCGGGCTTCCTGAAACAGTAATTTTTACTCCCGGTGGCGGGCTGTCATGAGCGATAAGGGATTCCACATTCTTCAGGGTGGCCGTCTTCGCATCATCAGATAATGCCTGTGAGAGTGATATCTGCACCAGCGTCAGGACATTGGACGGTACTGCGGTATCCTTTACTTCTGGTGGCAGGTGTGAGATGATAGTGTTGATCTCACCTTTTGACTGGGGCAGCACGCCGCCATTGGCACTTTTTAAGATATCCGCGATACCCATAGTGGATTCGACATTCTGCTGCTGGCGGATATCTCCTTCGAGTGTATCGAGATATTTGAGCGTTTCAGGATTGAGGGGATCGTTTGTTTCCACAATCAGGATGAGGACATTTGACGAGAACGTATCTGTATAATGGTTGTTGAGAATTCCCCCCGGGCTGTCTTTATCAACGTAGGTGTCGTTACCGGTTTCCATCGTGATGAGTGTCACACCATAGAGTGCAACGATTAACGTAAGCCCGATGATGCCGGCAATGAGCCGGGGATGGTGGTTGATTGCCTGTGCAACTTTTCCAAAAAGTTCTTCGATCATGAGAATACCCCGCCGCTGGCAAATGAGGCATGAATTAACGTCATGCGGGAAGGGGGATACCCGTCCTGTCTATGATTGCTTATTTTAAAGCAGCACGAAACACGCAGTTCTGTCATGAACATCCCCGGTTTTACTGTGCGATCATTTTCCTGCGGTAAATCAGGTAGCCGGCTACGATAATGACCACGACAATACTACACTGGACAAACCGGTTGTTGAGCAGATCGCTCATGCTCGTATCAGGTACCACATTAATGCGGACTTTCATCGGATCGGATATGATCGTGTTATCCAGCGCATCGCGGAACCGTATCTCGGAATCAACCCCGTATTCTTTGATGGTCGCTGTTTTGTCAGTTGATATTTCAAATGACGCTTCCTTGCTCTCTCCGGGAGCGAGTGTGCCTAAAAAGGCAGTATCATCGTTGGTTGTGAACGGATCAACCGCGCTGATGCGTGCCTGGGCATTATACGCAGGAGCGCCACCGGTATTTTTATAGACGACTGTAATCACTTTTTTCTGACCGGGCATGATCTCCGTAGACATTGAGGAAACGACAAACGAGACTTTCTTTCCCACCGGCAATCCAATGGTCTCCGCATCAGATGAAACCACATCTCCTTCGGCGTTCTCGTACTCTGCGTGTAAATCGAGCGGGTAAACCTGTTCTTCAGCATCATCCGTGACCGTGACCTTGAACTGGCTGTTCACGGTTCCGCCAGCGGGGAAATCCCCGATATACACGGTGCTGGTCTTAGGAGTTATCGGGCTGTTATCATTGCGGGTAATCTTGAGAACTGCTTTTTTCCCGTCCTCGTGGCCGATGTTCTTGACTTCAAGCGTGACATAGCCTTCTGTACCGGCATTGAGGTGATCCACAACGGCTGAGAGGACATTTAACCTGACTTCCTTTTTGATGGTAACCGGGAGGCTGACGTTCTCGTTGATGTGTTTATAGTAATACTGGATGGTTTCCGATCCGTACTGGTCTGCTTCATATAAGTACGAATAGTCGAGGGTGAGGGGAAGGTTGTAGGTACCTGCTGGTGCATCCGCGAGTACTTTGATGGTAAAAACACTTGTGCCCGTAGTGCTGGACTTCACATCGCCAATCATCTGGGGATCAGATTTGATCGTGATCGGTGCCGTACCGGCATCAAGTGACACCTTGAGGAATTTTGCGGTATTGGGAAGATCTTCACGGTCAACAATTCCAGACTGGACGAACTTGAACTCGTTGATACCTTTGTTTTCGATAATGACCGTGAGTGGTACGGTCTCACCCGGGTCAAACTCGTTTGTACCGGAGATGTACGCTGTCAGCTCCGGGCTTCCTGCCATGTACTTTGTTCCCGCAAGTGCCGGGGAGATAACAACACAGGCAATTGTAATGACGATGAGGCAGGTGCACCACAACCCGGTACGGTTTGCAGGTGCATGGCGGGCAGGTGCCTTGTCATGGGAATCTTGGTTTCTGGATATGTTCTGAATTGAATTCATCAATAGTCCTCATTTTTTTTAAAAATTGCTTTGTACTCGTTGAAATTTATAGTATAAAAACATAGCCATTATAGATTATACATACGTATGATAAATAAAAATGCAATGCGGTCTGGCCAAATTCAATTGCTATAAGCGCGGATCTGCAACCAAAAGATCGCAAAGAAAAATTACAACACTATCTGTGATCATCAAAAAAGATCTAGGACTGCGCGGAAAAATGGTTCGAAACAGGAAATTATTTAAAAGTAATGGAAATATCCGGGAGTTTTCCCTTAATTTTACGTAAGAATCTGCTGAAGGGATGCAATCCGGTCCCGGAGTTCCCGTTCACGCTCGGCCGATTCTGTGATATCAGTCATCGTGACGTACAAGCTGACCGTATCTCCAAGAACTGCCTTCTTTACACGCATCAGGATACACCGGCGTTGTTTGTCTTTACGGTTAATCCAGATCGTAAATCCTTCCGGGGCCGGGGGTTCTGAGTCGATATTGGCAAACATTGCTTCGATCTTCTTGAGATCATCAGGAGAAATGAGATCCGGGGGCTGCATTGTCAGGATCTCATCATTAGAATACCCTGAAATTTCTGCAATACGCCTGTTGGCAAAGACAAATTTTTCGTTTTCCATGATAACGAGCCCGTCTGGCATATTCTCCGCCATCGTTCGGAAACGCTGCTCGCTCTGCTGGAGATCTGCTTCTTTTTCTTTGAGATCCGTGAGATCCGTAAGGATGACGAAAGTATATTGGGTATTCGAGTGCTGGACAGATGTGATACGGGCATATACAAACCGGCGTTTTCCCTCCTTGGTGATGATCCACATCTGGAGGTCTCCGGATATTTCCCGGTGATTCTCCAGGTTCTGGATCTGTTCCTGTACTTTTGCCCGGCATTCCGGTGCAATCATGGCAAGCGGTCCCATGTTCCATAATTCCTCGTAGGTGTATCCGGTCATCTCTGCGATCCGCCGGTTGACAAAAACGTGCTTGTCATTTTCCATGATAAGCAGTCCGTCCTGGATGTTTTCTGCCATCATGCGGAACCGCTCTTCACTCTCCCGCACTTCCCGTTCGGCATGGACCGTATCCGTGATATCTTCGAGAATAATCGTGATGCCTTTGCCGCCATCATCAAAAACGGATGGCACAGATTTCTGTTTGAAGATACGCTCGCTGCCCCCTTTGACCGGGAAGGTGATAATGTGCTCTTTTTTGTCAAAACCCATATTTAACGTCGCGAGGAGCTCGTGAACATCGACATCGGGAGAGCTGATAAATTCGAGGTTCTTGCCAACCGTTTCCTGCCGGGTGAGATGCAGGAGCTCGAGAAAATTATCGTTAATCTCGATAATCCGTGATTCGGCATCGAGGAGCATGATCATGTCGTTTGAATAGGAAAGCATTGCCGAGATGGGGACACGCTCCGAGAGGGTGAATACTTTTGCCATCCCGTATGTCCGCATGGCAACCTGCCCGGAGATGAGCAGGATGTCGAGATACCGGCCAACGGTATTTTTATTCTTGTTGAGTGCTTTTGAAATATCGGTGACACTCATGCCCGCCAGGTTTTTCTTGAGCACCTCTTTAATGGCCGATAGTTCCTGCTGGTAATCCTGCATCATATGAATTGAGACCTTTTCGCATGTTCTTGTATGTTGGGAGACATTTATAACTCTTTTTGATGATAAGTGTGTATAATCAATAAGCGAAATATTTTTATTTACAATTGACATATCATTTTATTACATAGCAGGTATTTGCTATGATAAGTGAGGAGTCATATGGATGTTGTAGCTAATAGTTTTGTTTCGGGATGGTATACGACGCTTGGTGCGAGCCTTCCCAGTATTCTTGGTGCATTGTTAATTCTGATTGTAGGCTGGATTGTCGGCCGGCTGCTTGGGAAAGCGGTCAGGATTGTGCTGGATAAAATTGCCGAACAGGCGATTATCAGCAAAACAGAATTTGCCGGTTCAGTGAAAAAGTCTGGTGTCACGATAGGATATCTCGGGGATATCTTGGTCAGGCTTGTCGTCTACCTGATTGCCATTATTGCTGCCGTCGACCTGTTGAAACTGGAGCATTTGAGCAACCTGATGACCTCGATTGTTCAATACATCCCCCATATCGTTGCGTTTGTTGCAATCATCGTTGTCGGGTTCATCCTCATCGATTATTTCATCGACTTCCTGAACAAATTCTACAGCACTGCGGATATTGAGTTCATCTCTCCTGTGCTGGTTCTCATGCGGATCTTTTTGTATTTTGTCGTTGTTATTCTTGGCCTCTCGCAGCTGATGCTTGATCTCACGATTATTTATACGTTCATTACCCCGGTTGCATGGGGTCTTGGTATCGGCCTTGGGGCGGCGATTGCTATCACGTTCTGGTACGGTATGAAAGACCGGAGCGTCGCGGTTGTTGACCAGGTCTTCAGTATGTTCCAGAAAAAGTAATATATTGATTTACCCTCTCATTTTTTCCGGGGTAAGGCAGCGGTTTTCCGGCATTGATCGGTTGCGCTGTTGCAGCACATTTTTATCAGATATGACAACGACCCTTTTTTCAACCGGGAAGTCTGTCATATAACTGACGGTTCAGGGACATTTTTTATAAACGAAGAGCGGGCCTGGGGGGATTTGAACCCCCGACGTCCGGGTTAGAAGCCCGGCGCTATGTCCAAGCTAAGCCACAAGCCCACATTGACGCCTATTACGTACGTGCTGCGGGCTAATTAATCTGCTTCAGAAAAATAACGTGGATAAAAAACGGTGATTATTTTTTTTCGATCCTGCTGATGATATCGTCAAGGCGTGCGGTGATATGTTCAAGTTTCTGTTCTGTTGATGTAATCCTGAAATTGCTGATGGCAAACCAGATCATGGTGCAGGCGACCCCGAATGCGGCAATCGCAAGCATATACAGGTCAAGTGACCCGCTTTTGTTAGCTGCTACCATATAGAGGCTGAAGATGATGAGATACGTACCGATACAAAGGATTAACCCCAGGAAAATAAGCTGTGTCCAGTCACGGACGCTGTAATTTTTCGACTTTTCAAACATGATCTCTCAAGAGTGTACGATAATTTTTCATACTATATATAACGTCAGTTTCGTGGTACCGGGATTCCCTTTTTTAAGGTACCTATCTCCATTGTTCTCATAATCGTGGCTTTTTTTTGTGGGGAGGATATTAAAACCGCTATCTGCGTTTTTATTTTTACCGGAGGATCATGTGAAACAGATGTGGTTTTTAAAAGTGACATACATGAATTGCACAATGCTTATTGGTTTTTGTTTTACGCATTTTTGGTTTCCGGGTAAATTTAAAAAAATTTATCCGATGGCGGTTGCAAGATACGTTCAATCGATTGGATGATGAGGAAGTATTGCAATGAAACCACTATTTTTCATAATCGGGCTGCTCGCGATGGTACTGCTCATTCCGGCTGCGGTATCTGCAACGGGTAATATTACGGTGAGTTCCACTCCTGACGGGGCCTCAATCTATCTCGATGGAGCCTATCAGGGTTTGACTACAAAAACAATCGAAGCGGTGACAAGCGGTGACCATACAATCGTTTTGACCCGATCCGGATATGTGAATTATACCTTCAGTAGTTTTCCTGTGAGCGATGATCAGACCACCCCGCTTACAGCAGTCCTGACTGCAGTTCCCCCCGCCCCAACCATTTCGAGCCTTTCCCCCAACAATGGCTATAATTCATCCAGTGTTACCGCCACGATTTCCGGAACCGGCTTTTCGACCTCCCTGACCACATCATCAATCGTGCTGATGAAATCCGGGCAGATAAATATTACGGCAGCCTCGTTCACTGCACTTAGCACCACATCTATCACCTGTAGTTTTCCCATCACGGGAAAACCTGCCGGCGTATGGACAGTCGTTGTGACAAATCCTGATGGCCAGTACGACGACTACCCTTTTACGATAAATGATGCGGGATCAACCATTACCCTCACGTCAATAACCCCCAATAACGGACTGGTCAATACGACTATTTCTGTCACCAGTCTTGCGGGAACCAATTTTATGAGCACGTCAAGTATGAAGCTTTCCCGGAGCGGGTACAACGACATACCCGGCACAGTATCATCCTATTCCTCAACACAACTCGCCGGCACATTTGATTTAAGCGGGAGAGCACCCGGCACCTACCAGGTCTGTGTCGCTAATGACGCAGCCACTTATGTGTGCGGTCTTTCATTTGCGGTAACCTCGCCGGATACGGTAAACGGTACATTCTCCATCACCTCATCTCCTTCCAATTCAAACGTATACATCGATTCCGTATTGCGTGGCCTGACCCCGTTGATTCTCTATAATATCACACCGGACACCTATATCGTCAGCATCCGGAAAAACGGATATATTTCTTACTCTCACCAGTTCGCCGTGACTGCCGGGAATACAACCTACGTGGGTGCCACACTGTCTGCCGATGTCACCGACACACCCACATACTCGTATCCAACGGCCACAAGAACGACAACTCCTCTAAAACCATCCACGTTAAAGACCTATACCCCATGGCCAACCGCGACCCCGACCCCACAGTCCCCGGTTCCCATTGAATTGTGCTGCGCAGCAATTGCACTTGGTCTTATTGCGGTACAGAATAAGAACTGATGTGAGGGTGGCGAGGAATCCTTTTTTTTAGTCCGATCCAGAATTCCCCTGCCCGGACAGGCCGCTTCCCCACGGTATCAATCTGGTTTCACCATCGTTTCATCTGGTTTCACCATCGTTTCATCTGGTTTTTCATGCATCCGGGTAAAACCCGTGCAAAGAACATGATCATCGATGTCTTTTGGTGTACACACGAAAACCTGTGGATTTTTTTCATGCCGGATATTGTACATGGATGTCGGTGCCTGCAGGGAACACGCAAGTTATGTTCTGTGGAGGTATCCTGAACCGGTATTTTTACGGCACTATATTCGGTTCCTGACGGAGGAGCCCCTTGGATATTGTTTACCCGTGATCAATGATTGATCCGGATCATGCACACATTTTATCAATAACCCTGCTGCCAAACCCTGGAAAACGGAAAAAAAGAAAGATTCACCCTGCATGATAGCACGAGGACTTCAGCACTTCAACTGTGGTCGGCGAGCACATCGCTTCATGGAAGACCTCTTTTACGACCGACATTGCACAGTATTTAACCTGCACGCGGGCGGACATCCGCTCCCTTTCCTCAAAAAATGAACCGTGTGAGAACTCCACCATCCGCTTCATGGAGATGCTTGACGAGAGAACAAGGACACAAATCCCGGCATCCCCGGGTCCCAGATCCTCAATATCGGTTGATGTCATGAAGAGATGAGTGTCAGGTGAAGGTTCGACTTCGGCTACCGTGACGATATTATGAGTACTCTGGAGTTCGATAGTCCGGGGTCTTCCCGTTTTGATCTCCCGGATAAGTTCGGGAGCAATACCGGTTAATGCAGCACATCTCATATATCTCACCCGTACATCGGAAGATCTTTTCGCGGAGAAGTTTCTGCCGACTGCTGGACTTCTTCCGAAATTTTGTTCATGCTCTGCTCGATTTCCGTCGCCTGTTCAAGCAGCGGTTTGACATCAAGTGCGAGGTTGTACATCTTATTGAGCACCTCGATCGTGGCTGCTGATGAACGCGGGTCCGGGGCATTCACGGTCTCCCCCAGCAGACCATATGCCGGGATACCCCGGATCTTGCACTCTGTCAGGATGCTTGACGCGATGCCGGATATGCTCCCGATAGGCAGAACAAGTGTCTTGTCTTCGATCCGCTTGAGTGCTTCAGTTGTCGTTGCGACGCCAAATACCCGTTTGTCTGGTTCGTTTGTGACGATACCGGCGATCGTGAGCACTTCCCGGGGTTTGAACTGTTCGACCCAGTCCAGTATCCCGTTTGACATCTCGTAGCAGATCATCGGGTGGATCGGGATATCGGCCACGATTGCGGCAATATCGTTCTTCAGGTACACCCGCACCGGGTCGTTGATTACGCCTTTGTTCATCATCGCAAGCGGTGGGAAGAACTTGGAAGTCATCGTGCCGATCAGGTCAAACTCCAGCTGGTCGACCATGTACTGGAGTGCAATTGTCCCCACAAGTCCGCTTCCGGGAAAGCCCATCAGTACCGCTGCACCTTCAGCGGGAAGAGGCTTTGAAAAAATATTCAGATCCTTTTTTTGTTTGAGATCGACAAGATCCTGGTGAACCTGTTCGACTTTGGAAAGGATCTTATTATGGTAATCTGAAGACTCATCCGTCATTAGATTAACATATACATACTACCTAAAAAATAGTATGCAGGAATATCCCATCAAGAGAGGTCTCACAAAAGACCTTGAAACCCGTATCCCGGCTGAACTGAAAACCCATTTTGGCATGGAACCGGAAAAAACCGGCGCTACGTATCACGTGAAATATGGCGCGCTGAAGCGGCTTGAAGCGACATGCGGAAAAGACGGCAAGAGTGTCATAATCAATACTGAGTCCGATTTGACCGCAAATGATGAGACCATCATCGACACCAACAGGCGGTTCCGGAAATTTCTTGACGGGATAACGGGTTTCTCGACAAAAGAACGCGTGAAGCGGGCAAAGACTCCCGAGTAATAACCTTTTTTGGCAAACTGTATAGAAATATTGAATCAGGTTAACCAAATTCTCTCCCGTGTATGTGGGGCGTACAAGTGGGGTGCATGTACCATCCCCATCTACATATCCTGAAGAATATGTATCTCCCTGTCTATGGTGGATCTTTTGGCATTTTCGTGGTGATATACCATGCGTGGATGGCAAGCAGGAGATAGACCGGGAACAGCAGGGTATAAGAATTTGTATCCCCTTCCATCCTGAAGATCCAGACGGTTGCCATCACGTCGATCTGGAAGATCATCGTCCCCCACCATTTGCCAAGGTACCCATATCCCAGTCCCGGGAGGAGAAAGTTGAGGAATCCTGCTACCAGCGGGTTTTTTGTTGTCTGGGGCCGTTTTGAAAGTCCTCGCGGGAGATAGGTAAGGGCGATCCCGCATTTAGGCGATGCAAGAACAGTATTCCACCGGACCTCCCGGTTTTCATCGCCCAGTGATTTCATGAGGGCCGGGATAGCTGACGGATCGTGGATTGCCCCCATCAGTTCGACTGCTTTTATCCTGACCTTGCTGTCACGATCCCGAAGAAGTCCGGCCAGAGCCGGGATGGCAGGTTTTCCGATCTCCTTTGTTGCATTCCACTCCTGCATCCCGGCAAAATAATATGCCCTCTCTGCTGGATCCAAGGGTTTCCAGCCGAGTTTTGCAAGAGAAAATGCCGCCCCGTATCGCACGTATTTATCCGGGTCCCTGAGTGCATGCTGCAACGGCCCGGTCGCTTCCTGGTCGTTAATCTCGCCAAGGGCAATGGCTGCCTGCCAGCGGACCTCGCTGTTCTCATCGGTAAGTGCACGTTTTAGTGGCGCAATGGATCGGGGGCTGCCAATCTCGGACAGTGCACCGATGATACCCAGTTTCACGGTTTTGTTGCGTGTCCCAAGTGCAGTTTCCAGTTTGTCAAGGGC
>JBDKTL010000015.1:0-11356 GCA_039698055.1 Methanoregula sp.
CCGCATCAATAACGTCACGATCTACAATGCAAAATGGGAGATTGTAAAAGCTGCCATCGCGGACTATCTGGCTCATCCAAAATACACGCTCTAATTTTTTTCTAGATCTTGTGCGTAAGTCCTATAAAAATATCGTATCAGGTTCAACAATCAGTTTGATAAAGACATTATCTGTTACAGTACTTTGAGAGAAATTCACATTTTTTAGAAAAGAGGACTCCTGATATTAATTGTCAGGGTTTTTTTCTGGTGGTATTGTATGGTGATCCGTTTTTATATCCTTTAAAACGGGGGGGGAATTATTTGGGATGGGGCTTTTTCCTGCCTGATTACAGAGGCGGGAGGTTTTGAACAATTGCCTGGAGGATGGCAATGATAATTTTCAGGAACAGGGTCCAGTCAAACACTCACTCACCTCCTGTCATACTCTTGACCGATAGTATCACATTATACTATTTAAACAATTCCCTTTTAAAATACAATACTCCTGAAGTTGGTTTTCCTTTTTTACGCACACGGGCGTATGAAAAATAGGTTATCCCGGATATCCCAAGTCACGGGAAACTGGTTGGGTAAATCCCGGATTTTTGCAGGTTCCCATAGTACGTAATTGTCTCTGTGACGGTCTTTTCCATTGAGTATGTGGATGTCGTTTCGTTGACATACCTGATATCCGTCCACCGTTCACTGGGTTCAAGGACAAGTGTTTCATTGTTGTATTTCATATGAACCGACCCATCCACAGTAAATCCCTCGATTGTCAACGCATCAAAGGAACAGGGAAGTCCGTATCCCCCACGAAGAATACTGGATGATCCTGTGCCCAAACTCCCTGAGATGCTCGTGCCTTTTCCGTAGACGATCATTAGTGACTCATTGATCTCAAACGGGACTATACCTGCAAGATTACCTTTTGCGGTATCGAACCGGTATGTCGGCACATCGATCATAATGTCCGGGTAACTGCCATTGATGAGCCTGCCGTCGGCATATGTCTGATGGTCGATGAAGGCATATTCGGTGGAAGCGGGCATTCCCGCGGGAGTTTTTTGGGACTGAATACATCCGCTTATCACAATAAGCATAAAGAAAAGGGCCAGTGCAGGAAGGATAAGGCAGAAACCACCCTTACGTTTATTCACCTGCAGGAATGGATCGGCAGGGTTTTTCTCTCTTATGGCCGCAATAAAAAAAAATAACCGCAAAACCATTTTTTAACCCGAACAGGGTTTCTGCAAAACCACTGCCCTGCGTCTTTATGCCTACATTAACAGGACACAATCTTCATGAGATAGCCTGCCAACCGGTGTATCATCCATATGTTCACGGTGAACCGGCATGAGTGGCATGAATCTTGAAATTTTTGATGCAATGAATGACGCCGATAAACGCCAGTATCTTGAATTCCTGCTCTGGCATTACCGGGTCGTGGATGCATTCTGGTTTATCAATATCGCAGAACAGTACAGTCAGCCCGTCGCAGAGAAGATCAACGAACTGGTATGGGGACGTGTCGCTGGCATGGCGGCAAAAGATATCGTATCCCGGTTTTCCATTACGGAAAAAGGATTGCCCGGTTTTGTCAAAGCGCTCCGTCATTTTCCGTGGGCGATGATCGTCGGGTATGATATCGACGAACGGGGCAATGAAGTTATAATCTCGGTGCCATCCTGCCCGACACAGGAAGCACGGATCCGGCGGGGGCAGGGAGAATATGTCTGCCGCGAGATGCATCGTGCAGAATTTACCGGTTTTTCGCAGGCCATCGATCCCCGGATACGGGTCGAGTGCCGGTTTGCCCCTCCGGATCCCCACCCGGATGATATGTTTTGCCAGTGGCGTTTTTTCCTGGCGCCCTAAGAAAATAGGTGATTATGTAACGTCCACCAATTCACACGTATCATGGATTCATCACTGTTTGTTTTGCTCCCCGCACTCTATATCGTCGTTAATAGTATTGCGTTCCTTTCCTTCGCATATGACAAACACAAGACGCGGAATAACGGGTGGCGGATTTCTGAAGGCACCTTGCTTGTCCTGGCATTTCTTGGGCCGTTTGGTGCCTATGGCGCGATGCTGATGTTCCGGCATAAAACCCGGAAGATCAAGTTTTACCTTGTGCCGCTCTTTCTCGTCCTGCATATCGTGGGGATGATCTATCTCGCCGCGATGGAATTGAACCTGATATAATACAGACGTCTCTGGAGATCTAAAAAATTTAATTCAGGTTCGTTGATTCTGCCCAGGATATGAACCCCATAAGCCGGGTTTTAGATGAGAACTCTGGTTTTTTTATTGTTAAGTATGGCAGTTTCTCTTTAGGGGCTGTTAGATCAAACCACATCTCTTTAATACCGGCGTCTGCAATATTTTCCTTAAGATGCGAACGAACAGGCACCATTACTTCCTTGACCTTGCGCTGCGGTGTGCCCACCAAGGTACCTGCCTTCGGCGCAATTTCGGCGCTATCATTGTCGATGAATACAATACGATCGTCTCAACCGGCTACACCGGGGCCCCCCGTAAACAGATGGATTGCACGGAACTGAACCGGTGCTGGCGAAAAGAGCATAATATCCCGTCGGGCTCCAACTACGAGCGGTGTCGGAGCGTCCATGCGGAAATGAACGCACTGCTCCAGGCGGGGAAGCAGGCGCGGGGATGTACCCTTTATCTTGCGGGTTTTGATGTCGAGACAGAAGAGCTGACCCAGATTTGGCCGTGCTTTTTGTGCTCGAAGATGATCGTGAATAGCGGGATTACCAACGTAATCATGCGGACAGCGCCAAGCGAGTACCGCGAGATGGATCCAATGGTGCTCTACCAGATGCGGAGCCGGGAATCCCTCGGGGAAGACATGCACTGATGTGCATTCCCGCCTTCCCTGTTTTAGTTGCCGGCATTTGATTTCAGGAAAATTTCCCCGCTTCGATACGTATGACCTTTACCTGCCGCCAGTGCGGAACCTGTTGCATGTATATGGGCGATTATATCGTGATCGAGCGCCAGATCGGCCCGTTTGAATTTTCGTGCTGCTCGGTGTCGACCGATACTCCTTTTATCGCCCGGGTTGATGAGGACAAACAGGAGATATTCTCAAATTATTCGTTTCCGGACCAAAACCCATCTGCCTGCCGTTTTCTTCGCCCGGATGGTCCTCTTATACGGTGCACGATCCACCGGGACAGCCCCCCGCAATGCAAGTTCTACCGGTGCATCGTGATGAAGGTGTCGGATGCATCTGGTACCTTTTTAGGAACCGTAACCGGGACGCTGGCGCTGCACTCGGATGATCCCGACCTGAGGCAAATGTGGGATGAAGCGAAGAAATGTATTCCTGAATCGTTGCCGGACTATGAGGAACGTCTCGGCTCGTATTTCGCGGAAAAGGGATACCGGGTGGAATGATCGTTTTTCACCGGCATCTTTTTGGATCTAACCCCCCGGATTCATCATCCATCGGAACAATGCTCACTTCACTCAGAAAACGACCCCAGCGAAGGAAAACGGGAGATCATGAAACGGAAACAGGATCGCCATTTTTATTTTCCTCTGGCCTATATGCAGAAGTGTAACCCGGAATCACTATCATGTTTAACTATCTCATCTGCCGGATTCTTCTGGTACTATCCTGCATCGCCCTTGCCAGTCTTGCCCTCCCCCTAGTATCGGCGGATTCACTGAACCCGACGGTCACCACGGTATATTTTGAAAAAGACGGTGTCCCGTACCAAGAGAGTGTTTTTTTCACGGTGAATTGTTACGGGTACCGCTGTGACAATTACGATTGTTCGGCGCCCAAAATGATCGCTGGCTCCGCTGCATATGTGCCGGAGATCATCTTTTCCTATTCGGCAACCTGCCCGGGATATGGGTGCGTCATATACGAACCCTTTTACCTGAACTACCGGCATGTCGACCGGTGCGACCTGACCGGAGTTACACGCAACAGTAGTTTTCTCATTTCCCATTTCGCGGATACTCCCGTGCCGGACTGCGTCAATTTCCAGCAGTTCGAGATCGGGAGAGGGTACGATGAATACTACAACGGGACGCCAGAATACGATGAATGCGTGAATAAAACTTACCGGGAGTCAGAGATCTGTGGCCAGTATCTTGCCGGGTGCAGCCCATCAACTGATACGGACTGCGGAAACTGGATTATAGATGATCGATACGTGAAGAAGACACCTGCCTACCGCTCCTGCATGGATACTGTCGACAAGAAAAGGAACAAGTGTTTTGCGTACCTGAAGAAAGTCGACACCGATTCAATGATCATGTGGAAGAATACTGTGTCAGGACAGGAAGAGCCGGCAATGCGAACCTGCGAACAGCATTTTATCATCCCTCCCGATGGAAATGTATCGCTTTCACCTTCAAAAAAACCGGATATCAACCAGAGTGAACCAGTACAATCACCCTGTACCTGCAACAATCCCATTGAATATGCCTGGTGCACACTCCTGAACTTCTTTGGAATTGCCTGTTAACATGCTGTATGAAACCAGATTCCTGTTAGCGCTCGTTACAACGTGGGCAATTGAGATCCCGGTATTGGTTGGGCTCATCCGGTTTCTGTTCCATCATAAAAAACTGCCATTAATACAAATCCTGTTCAGCGGCATACTTTGCACCGCACTCACCCTTCCCTACCTGTGGTTTGTCCTCCCGCCGTTTGTCGATGGGTCATACTATCCCTTTACAGGTGAGGTGCTTGTTGTCATTGTTGAAGCAGTAATCCTGAAAAGATTGCTGGGACTTGAATGGAAACAAGCAGGAACCTGTTCGCTTGTCATGAACGCGGTTTCATTTGGTGTTGGCCTGTTCATTCTTTAGTCTGGATCTTATTTTCATCAAGGGATACCATCAGCAGGATTTTCTCATTCAAATACGGACGCTGATCATGGATCCGCCGGAACACATCCACATCATCAGCGCTGGTGACACTATCCATAAAACCTATCCTGCCGTCATTAAGAATCTCCCGACAGTCACGCACACGTTCATCTTTGCTGAAAAAGAGGTCTACATCAACTCGGCACGGGACGATACCAAGAAAAGAATGTGGAAGTGCGCCATCCGCGACGCGATTGATGCGGTGAATTCCATTTCCCAAAACCGGAAGATTTCCTGTGCGCTTGTCTGTATTGACTCGGCAACGTTTGACGCTATCCGGGATCCGGTGCTTGGGATATTCAGCGACTATCCGGATGCACGGTATTCATTTGATGTCTCCGCCGGGTCAAAACGCCTCTCTCTTGGCCTGTTCTCGATGTCGCTCTGGGTAGGCGGCGATTCATATTACGCATTCGGGGATTCCCCGATCCGTCGGGTTCCTGTCCCGGCATTCCCCATACTGCAACTTCCATCAAACCCCTATTACCTGATGATCCTCACGATCCTCTTTCGTGGACTGGAAAACGGGAAGACTACGAGGACGCTGGTCCCAAGGGAGACCCTTTTTAATGAGACAAAAACCTGGCAGATACCCGCTTACGACACGAGCGGGGGTCCGGGCCGAACCGAACTTTCCCCGGTGGCCTTTTCCTGTTTAATATCGACACTCATCGGCTGGAACCTTATCCGCGAGGAAACTGATCCGGAAACCGGGGAGGAGAACCTGTACCAACTTACGCCGGATGGTGAACTGGCGTTATACGTGTATCTGGCCCGGTTGAAGAAGCGGGGTTTTAGGAATGCACCGGGTCTTACGTGATGTACATTCGTCAAAAAAAAATAACAGGATCATATGAATAGGGCATTCTGCAAACGTCGAATGGTGTGATGACCAACGAACCTGACAAAAAAAGAGTCTTTACTCCCCTTTCAGGGTCCGCTCGTCTTCTTCGATCCATTTCTCGAAATTCTGTATACCTTCCTTGATATCGTTTATCCGTCGTTCCGTTTCCGCTAACTGGGCGGTTGCCCGTGCCATCTTCTTCGGATCATCGCTGGTGGCAAGAAACCTGCGGATATGCGCTGCACTGAGCTGGAAATTTTCAAGGGCAACGGCTGCTTTCCGGTACCGCTCAGTATTGAGTTTAAGATTCTTCTGGACGCGGGACACATTTTCTGCTTTTGGGTGTGGTTTCCCTGCGTTAAGTGTATCCCACAGGGCATCGTGAATTGTGCGGACCTTCTGGATCTGGTCAAAACTGGATTTTTTGTGTTTCGCCAGCATCTCATGCTTGTATTTCGCTAACAGTTCACTGGCAGTTTTCAGCGCCTGCCCGCGTTCAACCAGTCCATAGATATCCCGTGGCGGGGTATCGGCAGGGACCTGGGCCATTTCAACCTGTTTCATAATCTCTTCAAAATGACCACGGGATACAGATTCAAGGGTCCCGTATTCCGATTTCTGTTTCTCTTTTACTTCCCGGCACAGGGTGTTGAACTGCTTCCAGAGCAGCTCCCGGTCATCGTGGGCTAACGGTTTGAGTTCTTTGAATAACCCGGTAACCTGTTTTGCCTTATTCCAGAAATCCTGGTATTTGGTGATGATCGGGAGGTTTGACCGGATCGGACCGGTTAATAATGACAGTTTTTTGATCTCACCTGCCAAGTGTTCTGCATTTTTATGAGCATTTACGAGCCAGGGATCATCTTCAGGTTTCATGGATCTTCTCTATGTTCACCGGCTATTGATCGGCTTATTTGTTTCTGCCCGGGTTTACTGCCTAAAAAGCAGTAGGGCAGGATGTACTCAGGGAAAAATGCTTTTTTCCTCCAAAGAATTTCTCTGCGGTCCGTTTTATACGGATCCGCCAACAGAACCCGGCACTGTTCCGGAAGTACGATGAGGTCAGTATCCACAACTCTACCACTCCAAAAAAACTATCCTCCCTCCCCGCCAAAATTTACCATAATGATCCCCCAGCATGTCCCGGTTGTTCTCGTTCATGGCTGGCGTAGCCATCCTGGCATCTGGAACAGGCTTATACCACGGCTTAGTCACGAGGGGATCCCGTTCGGGAACTTCGATCACACCACCATGGAAGGTATGTCTGTCGCGGAGATTGCAACTGCATTGCAGGATTACATCTGCATGAAGCGGGAGGAAACAGGATATCAGGGCCAGATTGATATCGTCTGCCACTCGATGGGAGGAGGCATCGCCCGGTACCTGCTCGAAGTGCTGGATGGCACGGCCCGGCATGAGCAGGTACGGCAGCTCATCGCGATTGGGCCCCCAAATAACGGGTCTGCCATGGCAGAACTCTTCAACCATCCGGTCCATGGCCCAAAAATCATTGCCCGTCTTACCAATGTATTTGTCCCCGAGGGATACAACCCGGCCGACGATATCATTGTGCAGGAATTCCGGCCGGGGAGCACGACCATGAGGTCACTTGCGGCGGCAGGAACCCGCAGGGATATCAGGTACCAGTTGATTCTTGCCGCAAACCCGTCAGCCGCGCCCGGATTTTTCCCGTGCTTTGAAGGCAGAACCTGGGAATCTGACGGTAATGGCAGCTGGCACCAGACCTGTGCGGGAGACGGTATTGTTCCGCATTCGGAATCGGTCATTCCCGGTGCGGCTGTAGAAATCGTCCCTGCCGACCCCGCAGTACTCAGTTCATGTGGTGACCAGTACTGCCATATCAAACTGCCACGGAGTCCTGAAGTCGTGGACCGGGTGATGGATTTCCTGTTTAATTTTTCCAACTGCTCTTCTCAAATGTAATCGATGTTTATCGTTATATCCCCCGCGTCCCGGTGTGCCAGGTCTTTTCGGGGCTAAAAACCGGTCACAGAAAAAGCCAATAACCAGCAGGCGCAAGATAATAAAGAACTTTTTAAAGGTGAACTATGGGAATTTTTGACAGATTGTCCGGAAAACCGGCAGAACTGAATCCGAAATCAGCACTCGTGCTCTCCGCTATCACCATTATCGCGGCAGACGGTGTGATCGATGAAGCAGAGCTCAATGACCTTGCAAAGATTGTCCGCGGAGACCGGAAATCCATCGACAATGCAATGGCGGTCATGAAGGCAAACCCGTTCCCGGGTGTTATCGACCTCGTTGCAGCAAAACTCGACGAAAAGCAGAAAATAGCAACCCTCGCAATCCTCTGCGATCTTGCCATGGCAGACGGTGTTCTTGCCGGCGCGGAACAAAAAGTTCTCCAGATGTACATGGACAAGTTCGGGGTTTCCGAAGCAACCATGAAGCCGATCATTGACACAATCGCGGTCAAGAACGACTTTTCAATCTTCTCTTAACTTTTTTCCCGGTTGAACCGTGCCGGCTTTTTTCTATCCTGGCGTCACGGATCTTTTATACTCGTTATAGATTGACACAATCGAGAGGCTGATGAGGTTTAAAGTTGTTCCCGCATACCAGAGCCAGGATTCCGTCACAGTGAGGCGGGTGATCCAGCCTGACCAGAGCATGAAACAGATGAGGGTAAATGAGATCAGGGTGTCAATTGCAAGGAAGAGCATGGGCTTTTTGACGATTCGACCGATCAGGGCAAGGGTGCAGTATTCGAGCCGGTCGGGTTCATGGATGATATCAAAGACTGCCCGTTCCGCGTTCATGATCAGATCGATACCGGCCCACGCGACGATGATCCACCCGGTGACGGCAAGGGGAAAATTCGATGGCGTTCCTACGCGGATAGCGGCGAGCCCGAAAAGTGCCTTGTAGATGCAGAACGGGATGCCGATTGTGAAAGAAAGAAAAAACGGCCGGATGAAAAACGACTGAATCCTGTCGTAGGGCTGCCTGGTTTCAGGTGGTATTTCTATATCTGGTTCCGATGACATGATAGCGGGATAACTGGAATTAATTTTTTTTAAGCAGTACCCGGTTCATCCAGAACGAAACCCGGGTGTTTTGCGATTACCAGTGTTAGGGAGCGAAAGGATAAGAACCGTTTTAGTGCGGGACAACAAAGATGGGTGAAATTGGTAATCTGCATACAGGTCCGGTGCCATGACCGGGCAACGATTTATAGCGGTAATTCAAAAACACTGTCTATGTCACCCAGACATCAGCCCGCTCCGACGCCCCATAAGCATTCAGACCATAATCTTGGGGCCCATGACAACCCAGTCACCAGTCCGGATAAGGAACGCCATACGGAACTTCGGGCGCACCACCCGGAAGCGAATCCCGCTCCTCATGCCCCGCATCATCCACAGAGCAAGCCGGTACTTCCCCAACGGCACAATGCCCATACCGGACCGGAAGCCAAGGATCTGAACGTGGATCACGGCACGCATACAGACCGGCCACGACCGGCGAAGATCTCAAAAAAAGGGCAGAAAACCAAAGCTGAAAAATCGTGTCGCTTCCCGTGAGCACTTCTGTATGGTAAAAATGTTGGCAGTTTTGTAGCGGGCTTTCAGATATCACCTGCATGTCGGTGTGGAATTCAGATCGGGTTCCGATGGATCGGAATTCACCATAAATGATATTTTTTTTACAAAAATTCTCACAACTCCCGCATCACCAGCGAGATCCCTCCGTCAAGCCCTGAAAAGAATTTCCGGCCATTAAAATAAAATGAATCATACGGGATGCTTCCGAGTGGCTGAAAGCCACATCGTTCAAAGGTATGGCACGAGACCGGGCTGGTACAGTCTGCGACGATATGCCGGAAATCCCAATCCTTTGCATGGTCACAGATACGGTAGATGAGGTTCGTTGCGACAGCCTGTTTCCGGTAGTTGTCGCGGACGCCGATCTGGTAGATATGGAGTGTTGTTCCCGGTAGTGCCATGTCCATGGGCAGGTAGTTCTGTTCAAGTGCATCGATGATTGCGACGCTGTCAGGGAAGATTGAGAGAAATTCAGCCATTTCCGGTTCAAGTGCAGAAATGTCGGTCGCCATATCGCAGCAGAGAATAAACCCGGCGCACTCCGATGAAGCAGTGTCTTCTGCGATGATGCTTAAGGATGCATCCGCGCAGTAATGCACATACCGCCGTGCATATCTGAAAAAAGTGTCCACATCGATTGTGTGCCGGCAGGTCATCGGTTCATCACGGACAAAGACTTCCGTGTATGCCCGGGCTGTCGGCTCGACCCTGTCCACACTAAGAAGTGAGTATGTCACCGGGGCAATCATAACATTTTCCCGGGGATGGGCAGTGGTCTGTTCATGGCGGTTTGCTCTCTGGGGAATCCGGGTGTCATTACCTGTCATATTCTGATCGTGAAATAGTGATACCTATGTCTGGAGATTACCAGAAACTATCGCGGTATATATCGATGTACCTTTTTATCGGGAAACCGGTGTCGTTACGATTCTCTCACCACTAAAAGACCTGCTGCCACTGCAAACACCGCCACTGCACTATCAAGCGGTATCCGTGGAGTCGGTGTTGTGGTTGGTACTGGCGACGATGTTACCGGTATGGGTGTGTCTGTCGGGGTACTTGGCACGGGAGTTGGGGTCGGAGTCGGCACGGTAATTTTTTTTGTCGGGCGGGTTGTGATGCTGTCGGTGGACACCGATCCCCGGGAAACACTCGGTGAGCCGTACTGCACCAGAAGGGAATCATTATTCACGGAAGTGGGATTTTCTACCTTTACGGAAAAGGATCGCTCGGCAGTATTGATAGAGGTCTGGAATGCGACAACTGCCCGGCCGGTACTGTCGGTGGTCACGAGTGCGTAATAATTGGTATTTGACATCGAAGCGGACGAGGGGGTCACATCATCGAGAATTGTCTGCCCGTTTCCATTGTTGAACGCATAGGAACCGATCGTATACGGTCCACCTGACGGGTCTTTCTGTACATTTGCCTGGTAATCGACAATAACCGGTGGCTGATCGCCAAGTGCTCCGGAAAGCGACCATGTATGGGTCAGCCACGTGTAATAGCCGGTGTTGGGGATGCCGGTTATCGTAATCGCGAACTGGTGACCACGGACAAGCGGCTGATTTCCTGCCAGATCAGATGTCGCGGAGGTAGCAGCAGCGGGCATAAAAAGTATGGTGCTGCCGATCACCAGCAGGAAAACGGTAAGCACAATATTGCAGGTATTCATAGGAGTCCTCATGTGTACTGACTGATTAGGATGATGCTTGACATCATTTCCACATAAACATATGCTTGGTACCGGGTGCCGTCAGGATAAAAAATTAGGTGATTGAGTAAAGTCCACCACTAACCTGAAGGAAGGGTGGATGAAATGAGAAGTATGAATTTTCGGGATATTGGGAGGTTGGTATCCGAAGACCAACACTCCCTGGAATATCTCTGGAGAAAACGGGGGGGGTCCAGTATGTCCATCATGCAATTCCCCGGATTTTTACTATCTGAAACGTTCGAGGGTTCGGTGCAAACGGTGCGGTAAGGATCATTATCCTCTCAAAGGAACCCGGTTTACCGAACTTCG